>CACEGO010000001.1 GCA_902559075.1 uncultured Pelagibacteraceae bacterium
TTAGATAAATCAAAATTTAGAATTTTTATTTTTTCTTTGTCAAAAAAGGATGATAACGACGAGAGTCAAAAATATTTAAGAGATCTTTGTGATGACTGGTTTGATTTACAAGAGTTTAATAATCAAAAAATTTCTGAAATTATTCAAAAAAAAAATATTGAAATATTGTTTGACTTAGTTGGGTATACGAATTCAAAGCGGATAGAGATATTTAATTCTAGAGTAGCCCCCATCCAAATTTCTTGGTTAGCATATTGTAACACTACTGGTTTTGATACAGTAGATTATATGTTGGCGGATAAAAATTTGATTTATGAAAATGAATTTAACCTTTATTCTGAAAAAATTATTACACTCCCGAAGATTTGGAATGCACATTCCGGATTCAATTATGAGAGAAAATTTAATGAATTGAAATCGTTAAAGCAAAAAAATTTTACTTTTGGATCTTTAAATAATTTCATGAAAATATCGGATGAAACAATTGATACTTGGTCTGAGATTTTAAAAAAAATAAATAACTCAACTTTAATATTAAAGTCATCAAATTTTTGTAGTGAAGAAATTTTAATAAATAAATTTAAATCTAACGGTGTGGAAGATAAAATAAAAATCTTACGTAAAGCTGATTTTTTTAAACATCAAGATCATCTTAATCTTTATAAGAAAATAGATTTGTGTTTGGATACTTTCCCTTATAATGGGGTTACTACAACTTTTGAGGCACTATGGATGAATGTACCTGTAATTGTTTTAAAAGGTAAAAATTTTGTTTCAAGATGTGGTGAAAGTATTATTAAAAATTCTAAAAATGATTATTTAATAGCAAAAGATATTGATGAATATATCGCGAAAGCAGTTTTATTAGCTAATGATTTAGAAAGATTAAATACTATAAGAAAATCTTTGTATGACAATGTTTTATCATCTGAATTATTTGATACTAAAAAATTTTCAAAAAATTTTGGTGATACGTTATTGGCAATAAATGAAGACCATCGTGTAAAAAATATTTAATCTAAATTTTAAATTTTAAATAATTATAGTTATATTTACTTTTTTTTATTAAATTACAAATAACCCAACTCTTTCATTTCAGAATTAAATATTTTCTCAATTTTTACTTGTATTTCGTTATCTAGAATATCTTGCCATTTATTGTTAGGTCCTAAATTAAAAAATTTTTTGTTAAGCAACTTATTTCTTTTTGAATTATCATTAAAACCAAATCTATCCTCTTGGCTAGACATGTTATCAAACGAGCATTGTTCAATTGCTTTTACAATATTTTTATTTTCGAATTTAAAATCAGAAATACTTTTTAGATAATTCGTAATTTTGGAAAATTCTTCAAATGGATTATTTAAAAGATTTTCATATTTAATAATTAAAAAATTTTTCTTAAATTTTTTCCATGATTTATAATGATTTGACCACGAACCAATTATCGTTGGTAATCCTATTTCTTCATCATTACCTCCCAAGACTTTATTTTCTTTCATAAATTCGAGCGCTTGATAATAATTTTCTTTATGAAAATAATTAAATACAGAGGTAATAACGTTTCTTGGATCCCTCACAATATATATAACGCCAAGGGTGTTTTTTTCATTTGTAAAAGTATATTTGCCACCACCCCAATTCCAAAAAGCATTATGCGTTTTAAGAATTTTTTGTTTATTATCCAGGTTTAATTTTTGTTGTGCTTCTATGCAATACTTAGCAAATTCATCCTGGTCATTAATATTTTCAGATAAGTCTAAAAAATGACTCCTTATAGGGAATTGACCAATGACATTGTCATTAATATTAAAATCTTTATTTGGTGACAATAGACTATCTAAAAATAATCTTACCCATGTATTTCCGCTTTTTGGATAAGAAGATAGCCATATGATCATAATTTAATTTTACACAAAATTTATTTAGAAGCTATAATATCATAATGACTATTTATGCTTTATCTAGTGGACCCGGAATTTCAGGGATAGCTGTAGTTAGAATTTCTGGAAACGATACCTCTAATGTAATTAAACTTTTAACTACAAAAAATTTGCCAAAACCAAGAGTAGCAACATTAAGAAAAATCAATAAAATCAACACTTCTGAGCTCATTGATGAAGGTATTATCTTGTGGTTTCCTGGGCCAGAGAGCTATACAGGTGAGGATATGGCTGAGATTCATGTACATGGAAGTAAGGCTGTATTAAATGCCCTCCACTCCTCTATTTCCAGCATCAAAAACTGCAGATTAGCCGAACCTGGTGAATTTACTAAACTTGCATTTCAAAATGGAAAAATAAATTTATTAAAAGCCGAAAGTATTGCTGATTTAATTTCCTCTGAAACAGAAATTCAAAGACAACAAGCGATTAAAATTATGAATGGCAAATCAGCAGATGAATTTAATTTTCTTAGGGAAAAACTTTTAAAAATTTTATCACATGTTGAAGCTAAAATTGATTTTCCAGACGAGGACTTGCCAAATAATATTTTAGATGAAATTAAAAATAGTTCGAACGAAGTTGTAAAAAAAATTAAAAAAATATTAAACGATCAAAAAGTTGGAGAAAGAATTAGAGAAGGTTTTAAGATAGCTATAATTGGACCAACCAATGCTGGCAAATCTAGCTTGATGAATCATATATCTAAGAGAGATGTTGCTATTGTTTCTGAAATAGCTGGTACCACAAGAGACGTGATTGAAACACACCTTAATATAGATGGTTACCCTGTTATAATTTCTGATACTGCTGGAATAAGAGACTCCAAAGACGAGTTAGAAAAAAAAGGCATTAAATTGTCTTTAAATAGAGCTGAAGAAGCAGATTTAAAGCTTGTAGTAGTAGATGCAAAAAACCCTGATTTTACTGATGTTTTGAAAGATTTATTAGATAAAAATGCAATTTTAGTTCTTAATAAATCTGATCTTATAGAAAAAGAAATTAATTCGGAAATTAAAAAAACAAATCATGTTTTAATTTCCATTAAAGAAAATAGAAATATCGATGAATTAATTTCAAAAATAAAAAATAAATTAAAAAATAAATTTATTACAAGCGATGATATTTTAATTACCAGAGAGAGACATAGGCAACATTTACAACAGTGTTTGGATCATTTAAATAACTTTAATCAAAAAAAAGAAATTGAGGATTTTGATAAGGCTGCAGAAGATCTAAGATTGGCTACTAGACATTTAGGCATGATTGTTGGAAAAGTCGATGTAGAGGAGATATTAGGCAGCATTTTCAATGATTTTTGTATTGGCAAATAATACCCTATTTTCCTCATTTTTAAGCAATTTTTTACTAAAAAACGTTGATAATTAAGGCTTATTTAAGAAAAACTTTACGCATCTTGTAAATATAATAATCAGTTATAAATTTAGATTATGAAAAATGATTTATCATTTGATGTTGTAGTAATAGGTGGTGGCCATGCAGGATGTGAAGCAGCCGCAGCTTCTGCCCGACTAGGAGTTAACACTGCCCTATTCACTCATAAGAAAGAAACTATTGGAGAGATGTCTTGTAACCCAGCAATAGGGGGTTTAGGTAAAGGTCATTTGGTAAGAGAAATAGATGCTCTTGATGGTGTTATGGGCGAGGTTGCAGATAAATCAGGTATACAATTTAGGTTATTAAACAGAAGTAGAGGCCCAGCAGTAAGAGGACCACGAACTCAATCCGATAGATCATTATATCGTAAATATATGCAAGAAAAACTTGCAAACTACTGTAATTTAAGCATTTTTTCTGATCCAGTAATAAAGTTTATTTTTGATAAAAATACAATAAATGGCTTTATAACTAAAGAAGGTAAAAAAGTTTTATGTTCTAAGCTAATACTAACAACGGGAACTTTTTTAAATGGTTTGATACATATAGGCAATGAAACAACGCCCGCTGGAAGATACGATGAAAAACCTTCAACAGGATTAAGTGAACAATTAGAAAAATATAATTTTAAAATAGGAAGATTAAAAACAGGAACCCCTCCCCGACTTGATTCAAGAACAATTAATTATGAAAACTTAGAAGAACAGTTTGCAGATGATGAACCTTATTTTTTTTCTTTCTTAACAAAAAAAAATATTAACAAACAAGTTTCATGTCGTATGACTTATACGAATGACAAGGTTCATAAAATTATTGAAAAAAATTTATCTAAGAGTGCCATGTACTCTGGCAGCATACAAGGTGTTGGTCCAAGATACTGTCCATCTATAGAAGATAAAATCGTAAAATTTGCTGATAAGGGTCGACATCAGATATTTTTAGAGCCAGAAGGGCTTAATGACCATACAATTTACCCAAATGGTATCTCAACATCACTCCCAGCTGGCGTACAACAAGAAATATGTAATAATATCAATGGTTTAGAAAATGTATCCATTATAAGACCGGGATATGCCATAGAATATGACTATATAGATCCTAGGGAACTGTTTTTAACGCTTGAGACTAAGAAAATTAGCAATCTTTACCTTGCAGGTCAGATTAATGGAACAACGGGATATGAAGAAGCGGCAGCTCAGGGTCTTATAGCAGGGATAAATGCGGCTCTATCTCATAAAAAATCAGAACCCTTTATATTAGATAGATCTGATGCTTATATAGGGGTAATGATCGATGATTTAGTGACTAAAGGTGTAGCTGAACCATATAGAATGTTTACATCAAGAGCTGAATATAGATTAAGCCTAAGATCCGATAATGCAGATCAAAGATTAACTGCAAAAGGAATAGAAATTGAATTAATTGGCGATGTCAGAAAGGTTCATTATCTTGATAAATTTGATAAAATTAACATAATTAATGTAAAAATGTGTCAATCAACTATATCACCTAATAAAGCCGACGAATTTGGCATAAAAATAGCAAAAGACGGTGTTTTAAGATCTTCTAATGAAATATTAACTCAAAAAGGAGTTAATATGAGTAAAATTAGAGAGATATGGCCCGATATACCCTTCTTTAGTAATGAAATAGATGAACAAGTTGAAATTAATGCTCATTATAGAGGTTATTTGAAAAAGCAAAAAGCTGATATTTTAGCCTTTAAAAGAGATGAAAACCTTATAATACCAGATAAAATTAATTATGATGGCCTTTCAGGATTGTCAAATGAGGTAAAAGCTAAATTTAAGGAAATAAAACCAAAAACAATGGGTCAAGCACTGAGAATTGATGGAATTACTCCAGCTGCTGTATATATTTTGTTGTCACACGTTAAAAGAAAGTCTATTAAGCATATAGCTTAATGGATCAAGAAATTTTAAAATCATTATCAAAATTAAATGACTTAAATGTTCCACGTGAAACATTTTTAGACTTTGAAAACTATACATCGATGATAATTGAAAAAAATGAAAAAATTAACATTATTAGCCAAAATACGTCATCAAAAAAGTCCATAATTGAGCGTCATATAATTGATTCAGCACAAATTATTGATTTTATTGACTTTAATTGCAATACAACCACAGATTTAGGATCTGGAGCGGGTTTACCAGGAATTGTAGTAGCAATAATACTTAAAAATATGAAAAACAATATGGATGTGCATCTTTATGAAAAAAGCTACCATAAAAGCCGTTTTTTAGAAGAAGTTTCAGAAAAATTAAATTTAAACACAAAAGTTTTTCAAAAAAATATTTTTGAAATAAAAAATTTAGAAACAGGCACGGTCATGTCAAGAGCATTCAAGCCAATGCCAATTGTTT
The DNA here is from genome assembly GCA_902559075.1 of uncultured Pelagibacteraceae bacterium. Classification (GTDB taxonomy): domain Bacteria; phylum Pseudomonadota; class Alphaproteobacteria; order Pelagibacterales; family Pelagibacteraceae; genus Pelagibacter. Next base: position 5,729 of record CACEGO010000001.1, read on the forward strand.
TAGATTTAGTTTATGAAAATTTTTCAAAATATAAAAATTTAATATTTTTTATGGGTAAGAGTGGAAAAAAAATATTTGAAAAATCAAAAGACGATTGGAGTTTAGAGTATATAGAAAAAAAAAGTTTAACTAATGAAGATTCATTTTTATTAAATATAAAAAAAATAAGTAAGAAAAATAAAAAAAGATATAAGAAAAATTAAATGCAAATTATTTCAGTAATAAATCAAAAGGGTGGGGTAGGAAAAACAACAACCGTAATAAATCTAGCTGCTGGATTAACTCAACTTAATAAAAAAATTTTAGTTATTGATTTAGATCCTCAAGGTAATGCCACCACAGGTCTTGGATTATCCAACGTAGACAACTCAAGTGACACAATTTATGGCGTACTGAATGGAACTAAACAGATTAATGAGATAATCAAGAATACACAATTTGAAAATTTAGATATTATTACCTCTAATGTAGATCTATCGGGACTTGAGGTCGAAACGGCTGACGATAGCAATAGAGCCTTTATATTAAAGACTAAATTAACCGCTTATTTAAACAATTCTAGCAGATTATACGACTATGTGCTGATTGATTGTCCGCCTTCCTTAAGTCTTCTAACGGTTATGGCGCTCGTCTGCTCAAACTCACTTCTGGTACCTTTACAAACTGAATTCTTTGCTCTTGAGGGGCTAACCCAACTCATGAAAACTATTGAGAGGATAAAAGTAAGTTTAAACCCTGATTTAAAAATTAGAGGGATCCTTCTAACTATGTATGACAAAAGAAATAAGCTTTCTTCACAAGTTGAAAAAGAAGCTAGAGATTATTTTAATGAAAAAGTTTATTCAACAGTAATTCCAAGGAATGTAAGATTATCAGAGGCACCTTCTCATGGAATGCCAGTTTTAATTTATGATAAATCCTGTCCTGGTAGTAAATCCTATTTTAGTTTTACTGATGAATTTATAAATCAAGAGTCAACAATCGGGAGTGCAGCCTAATGGATAAAATTAAAAAGGGTTTAGGAAGGGGTTTGTCATCACTAATTGGTGAAACAAAAGTAGAAGTACAAAACAATCAGCTACCAGTAAGTGACTTAATTCCAAATAAATATCAACCAAGAAAAAATTTTGATGAGGCAAACCTGGAGGATTTAACTAATTCCATAAAAGAAAGAGGAATGATACAACCGATCATAGTAAGAAAATCAAATAATGAAAATTCAAAATTTGAAATAATTGCAGGGGAGAGAAGGTGGCTAGCGGCACAGAGAGCAGGTATTCACAATGTTCCTGTGGTAATCACTGAGGCAGATGATTTAAAATCTTTAGAATTTGCAATAGTTGAAAATGTTCAAAGACATGATCTAAATCCGCTGGAAGAAGCCCAGGGTTATAAAAGATTGATAGATGAATTTTCTTATGATCAAGAAAAGGTTTCAAAATTTATTGGTAAAAGTAGAAGTTATATAACGAATTCTCTGAGAATACTTACTTTACCAAATGAAGTTATTAAATTGATTGAGTCTAAAAAGTTATCAACTGGACATGCTAAGATTTTAGTAGGCCTAGAGAATGCAAGTTTTGTAGCTAATAAAATTTTAGAAAATAAACTCTCTGTTAGACAAGCAGAAAATTTTGTTCAACTATTTAAAAAGAAAAGGCAAAAATCAAAGATTACAAAGGATACCAATATTATAGCTTTAGAGTTATCCATATCTAACAAAATTGGTCTTAATGTTGACATTCAAAATAACAAAAGAAATAAAGGTAAAATATCTTTTGAATATAAAGATTTGGATCAACTAAATAAAATTATAGAAGTAATTAAATCTAATTATTAGAGTCTATTGACGTCTGATTTAAAATAAAATCAGTAATTAAATTAATTGAATTTTCATAGTTTCTTTTTATTGAAAGCTCTATATCATTTACTTTAAATAATAAGTTTTTAATTTTATCAGGACTCCAATTTAAAATTTGTTGTTTTGTAGTTTCTTTTTCTTTCCAAAAAATTGGTGGTCTTGCCGAAGAAATAGTTAAATCAATATTTTGATTTTTTTTATACTCCATGGAAAGTTTTAAAATTTTTTTTAGTTTATTAAGAAAAATTCTTGTAATAAGTATACAATCTTCATTGCTAAAATTATTTTCTACTAAGATATTAATTGTTTTATGTCTATTTTTGGCCAAACAGCTATCCACAAGTTCTGAAATACTATGATTTTCAATTAAATTTACTAATTTTGCTATACTCTCTTTGGTTATTTTTTTTCCATTTTTTGTATAAAATTCTACTTTTTCTAGCTCCATAAGCAAAATTTTTCTATCACCATTGCACTTATTTACAATTAAATTTAAATCTGATGGCGAAAGAGGAATACGTTTTGATCTAAGATATTCCGATGCAATTTTAGATAATGCTTGATTTGTATCAGGATATAAAGGTACACAAATACAATTTTTATCTTTTTCAAAAAACGATCTAAGCTTAGATTTTTTCTCCAAATTGTCTGCATCAATAATAATTATTAAGTTTTCAATCTTTCTGTCAATAATCTCAGATAAAATTTTAAATATTTTATCAGTTGCCCTGTTTATAATAATTAATTTTTCATTTTCAAAAAGAGATTTTGTATAAAGAGATTCAGTAAAATTATCTAAATTATCTAAAACTTCTTTTTCTTCATACTTTAGAGTAATTGTTTTATTTCTTAATAATTCAATTTTTATCTGATTTTTGTGTCCTTCATTTTTCCCATACAAAAGGACAAAAGGATTTTTTTCTAACTGTATTTTTTTTATTTCAAAAGATTTAACTATCACTTATGCCAATCAAATGTAAAATTAATTTTTCTTGTACAATTTTTGAAAAATTTCTCTTTATATCTTTTTCATAATTCGATTGTTCAAAATTATCATCATTTTTTTTAATTTTAAAATTTTCTTTAAAAACTATTTTTTCGTCGCTATTTGAAAGTATTATAAATTCGACACTCATATCTAAATTATAATCGGTCGCGTTACCAGCTGTATCTTTTGCAAGTACTATTTTATTATATTCTGTGATAAAACTTATCTTGTGAACATTTGTTGAATCTTTATTAGATATCATTTTTAGATTATTTTTAATATAACTATTCAATTCAAGATCGCCTTTCACACTTATAATATCTACCTTTAAATCTTTTTTTATTTCCTTATATAAAGAAGTATAACCGCAGCTATAAACAAAAGTTAGTAATATTAAAATATAGAATTTTTTCATAAAATTAGATGATTATATTTATTAATTTATTTTTAATATAAATTTTTTTTTTAATTTGAGTATTTTGAATATATTTTATAATTTTTTCGTCTTTTTGAATAATTTCGAATAGTTCTTCTTCTGGTTTGTCAGGTTCAATTTCTATTAAATTTCTTTTTTTACCATTAATTTGGATAACTAAATTAATTTTTTCCTCTTGTATCATTTTTTCATCATATTTAGGCCATTTAACATCAAATACATTAATAAGTTCCAAGCATTCATTTGAAAAATGTGGAATTACAGGTTGCATAGCAACTAAAATTTTTTGATAATTCTTTAAAAGAGTATCTTTTTTATAATTTTTATTAATTTGGATTGTAAAAAAAGAATGCATCTCATGTAAATTGGCTACTATCTTATTGTAACTAAAGTTCTCTAAATTATTGGTTACTTTTTTCAAAAACTTATTGGTGTATCTTGATATCTCTTCATCAGCGTTTTCCTCATGATTTTCTTTAATTTTTTCAATTATTTTTGTGTTTAAAGTCCACAATTTTTGTACAAATTTGAACGAAGAGTTAATTCCTTCCTCTGACCATTGAACATCCTTTTCTGGCGGGCTGTCTGATAAAATAAATAATCTAGCAGCATCTGCTCCATAACTTGAAATGATATTTTCGGGATCAATTGTATTTTTTTTTGATTTTGACATTGATTCAGATGGTCCAACTCTAATTTGTTTTGAAACATCTTTTTTTAAAAATTTCTTTCCATCAATTGTTTCAATTTCATCAGGACTGACCCAGTTATTATCAGGATCTTTATATGTTTCATGACAAACCATGCCTTGAGTAAATAAACCGTCAAATGGTTCTTTTAAATTAATCTTTTCATTATCTTTTGAAATAGCACGCATAAAAAATCTTGAATAAAGTAAATGAAGTATTGCATGTTCTACTCCACCAATATATTGATCAACTGGCATCCAATACTTTGCCTCTTCTTTGTCAAAACCATAATCTTTTTCATCTGGAGAACAGAATCTTAAAAAATACCAAGAGGAACAAACAAAAGTATCTAGTGTATCTGTTTCCCTTATTAATTTCTTCCCATCAATTTCGATTTCCTTCCATTTATTAATATGATCAAGTGGATTACCTTTTACATTCAAATCAATTTCTTGAGGTAATTTTACTGGTAGCATCGAGTCTGGGATGGCATAAACTTTGCCACTTTCATCATATGCAACAGGTATTGGACAGCCCCAATACCGTTGTCTAGATACTCCCCAATCTTTCAATCGAAAATTAATTTTTTTTAATCCAATTTTTTTCTTTTCAAGAACTTTTATTGTTTCAATGACTGATTTGTTTGGAGCCTCAAGACCATTCAGAAATTCTGAATTAATCAACACACCTTCTCCTGGATAAGCTTCGTCACTTACCTGATAAGTATCATTTTCATCCTTTGGTCTAACTACTGTTTTAATTTCAAGATTATATTTTTTTGCAAAATCAAAATCTCTTTGGTCATGAGCTGGGCACCCAAAAACAGCACCAAATCCATAATCCATTAAAACAAAATTTGCAAAATAAACCGGTACTTTTTGTTTTGGATTTAATGGATTGATTGCAAATAAATTAGTTTTAAAACCAATTTTTTCTCCTACAGCGATTGCCTCTTCTGTTGTGCCGGTTTTTGAGCACTCATCTTTAAATTTAAGAAATTTTTCATCATCTTTGTAGAATTTTGAAATTTCGTGATCTATAGAAAGAGCCAAAAAAGAAAATCCAAAAAGTGTGTCTGGTCTTGTTGTAAAACATTTAATATTTTTAACTGGTAAATCTCCATGAACTTTAAAATCTATCTCACATCCAAAAGATTTTCCTATCCAATTTTTCTGCATTATTTTTACTTTATTTGGCCAACTATTTAGTTTGTCTAAGCCATCTAATAAATCTTGTGAAAATTGAGTGATATTAAAAAACCATTGATTCAGTTTTTTTCTTTTAACTATTGCACCAGATCGCCAACCCTTGCCATCAATTACCTGTTCGTTTGCTAAAACGGTTTCATCAACTGGGTCCCAGTTCACATAATTCTCTTTCCTATAAACTAGTTTTTTTTTAAGTAATTCTAAAAAAAATTTTTGTTGATGCTTGTAATAATCTTCAGAACATGTAGAGATTTCCCTATCCCAATCTATTGATAATCCCAGTTTTTTTAATTGAGACTTCATATTTGCTATATTTTTTTCGGTCCATTCTTTTGGATCTAATTTATTTTGTTTTGCTGCATTTTCTGCAGGCATTCCAAAAGAATCCCAACCCATAGGATGAAGTACATTGAATCCTTGAAGTATTTTATAACGAGCAAGAACATCTCCTATAGTGTAATTTCTAACATGACCCATATGTATTTTTCCAGAAGGATAAGGAAACATTTCTAGGCAATAAAATTTTTTCTTTTTTTTATCTACTTGAACAGAAAAAGTTTTTTTTTCGTCCCAAATTTTTTGCCACTTACTCTCTACAGATTTAAAGTTATATCTTTCCACTTCAAAAAACACCACCGCTTGTATCAGGGTACACGTAATCTTTATTAGGACTCTCTTCGTTTTTTTGATTTTTATAACTTGCTGCTTTTTTTAGAATTTCTTTTTTAATTTCCGTTGGCAAGTTTCCATCTAAATTTGAAACAACACAATTCATGAATGAGTCAACACATTTTCTATTAAATATTTTTATATCTAAAGCATCTGATCTTATTTCGTTTGTTAAAAATCGTATTGAAATTTTTATACTTTCGTTTGGCGAATTTTTTTCTGAATACCAATCAGTAATTATTATCCCACCACTATAATTTACTGATGATAATGGCATAAAATCAATCACATCTAAAGATGCTCTCCATAATTCATTTGAACTTGCAAAATCAAATGTTCCACCTCTTTTTTTAAATGCATCATTAAATCTTAATCCTTTTCCATCTCTTAAATTTTGCTGAACTCTTAACTTTGGATCCGCTGGAGTTTTTCTTGCATCACCACCAGGCAGTTTAAATTTTCCATCAGGGCCTTTACAGGAAATTAATGTGAATGATAGAATTGTTAAAAATGTTAAAGTTTTATATAAATTAGAAAATTTCATGATGTATTTTTAAAGCAATTATATCTACTATATATCCTTAAAATATCTAATATTTCTTCAAATATGGATTGAAAAGTGATGTAAAAATGCAACACTTTACAATTTTTACAACAAAATTGTCTAAAATTGTGAAAAATTAGTCGTTCTGAAGATATAAAACCATTGTTTATTATTAATAATAACAATCAAAATAAGGAGTAATTAATATGAACATTAAAAAAATAGGTCTTACTGCTTTAGCAGCATCACTTGTTTCTGTATCAGCTGCAAATGCTGGTTCAATGACAATTTCTGGTGCAGCTTCAGTTGGTATTGGAGGTTACAGTGGTGAAAAACACAATGCTGGATCTTCTTTCACAATGGGTAACCAATTCACAGTTTCTGGTGGTGGTGAATTAGACAACGGTATGAACGTGTCTTTATCATATCAATTAGATAACAAAGCTGGTGTAACTGGACCATTCGATGATCATTCAATCACAATTAGTTCTGATGAAATCGGAACAATTAAATTCTCAGGACACGGTGGATCTTCAGCAACATCTGCAATGGATGCTACTGCTGCAGGAGACATCTGGGATGGATTTGATGGTTCTATCGGTGGTGTAACAGGTTTCACAATTGGTGCATCAGGTGGTACAAACAATTCAGTTTACTACACTGCTCCATCTTTAATGGACGGTTTAACATTGAATGCATCATATAACCCACAAGGTTCTCAAGCTGAATCTGAAACAGGTTACGGTGTAACTTACACTGGTGTTGAAGGTTTAACTCTAAAATATGCAACTATGGATGAGAACACAGGTACTACTGGTACATCTGGTGATCAAACAGCGTGGCATATTGGTTATGCTTTAGGCCCAGTAACTCTTGAAGTAACAAATAATGATTACGACATGGGTACAGCTACAAACGATAAAGAAACTTCATCTTATGAACTTTCTTACACAGTATCTGACGAGCTTTCTATAGCTTATGGTACTGAGGAAATCGATGAAGGTAACACAAGCACAGATGCAGAGTACTCTGCTTTAGTTGTTACTTACACAGCTGGTGGTATGACGCTAACTGGTAAAATGGAAGAAGCTGAGAATGTAAACGGTACTACAAACTCAAGTGCTGACTTCGAATACTGGTTCTTAGGTGCTGCATTTGCATTCTAATTATTAGTTAATATTTTAAAAAGAGGCCCCTTTAAGGGGCCTTTTTTTATTCAAAATAAGATATTCCTGCAAATTCTGATTGATTTAAAATTTTTAGTTTCTTTAAGTTTTCTCTAGAAATTCCTCCCAAAACAACAATTTTTTTACTCGTAAGTTTAGAAAGTAACTTAAATTTATTAATGCCTAAATAATTTTTGTTTTTTTTGAATAATGAAGACAAAAATATTTTATTTACTTTCTGTTTTTCTTTGATTTTAATTTCTTTTAGATTATGAGCTGATCCTACTATATTAAAATTTCGTTTATATGAAAAAGCTAGGTGTTTTGTGGTTTTATTAAAAGATGGAATATATGCTCCATCTAAATTAAGTTTATTTGCTAAACTAATATCATTTGATAAATAAAATTTATTACCTTTTTTTTTGCAATATTTTTTTATTTTTAAAATAAGCTTTTCATCTAGTATTTTCGAAGAATAATTTCTGTAAATAATAATAGTTTGTTTGTCTTGTTTATCGATATTGTTTGTTTCAAATTTATTGATAAAGTAATATTTTTTAATCATATTTATATGCATAATACTGTAAAAAATTTAATTGATATTGAGAATAATATTAAAATACATCTTAATAAATTAAATATAGATAATAACCCTAAAATTGTTGCTGTATCAAAGACTTTTAAAATTGATAAAATCTTACCACTTATAGATCATGGTCATATTAATTATGGTGAAAATAAAGTCCAGGAAGCTGTTGAAAAATGGACAGAGATTAAAAAAATTAATTCTCAAATAAGATTACATATGATTGGAAAATTGCAAACCAATAAAGTGAAATTTGCAGTTCAAATATTTGATTATATTCATTCTGTGGATAGTGAAAAACTTGCAAAAAAAATTGCTGATGAACAAAATAAAATAAATAAAAAAATTAAAATATTTTTACAGGTTAATATAGGTGATGAACATCAAAAATCAGGAATAAATAAAAATGATGTTGGTAAACTAGCTTTTTCCTGTAAAGAAATTGGCTTAGATGTAATAGGCTTAATGTGTATTCCACCAGTAGATAATGAACCAGAAGTTTATTTTAAAGAGATGAATAAATTAAATAAAGCTTTAGGTTTTACTGAATTAAGTATGGGAATGTCCTCAGATTTTTTGAAAGCAACAGAGTACTTATCAACATTTCTTAGAATTGGATCTAGTATTTTTGGAAGTAGATCTTAAATAATTTTTATTTTTGTATTTTTTTTAATCAATTTAATCATAATTAAAAAATCTTTCTCCTTCAGAGCAATACATCCAGCCGAAGGTTTATATTTTTTGGTTAGGTGAATAAATATACAACTTCCTTTTCCAGTAATGGGTTTTTTGAAGTTATACTTAATTGGAATTAGAAAATCATATTTATAATCGTTCCTTTTCAATTTTTCATGTTTAATCTTTTTTTGTATTTTAAAAAGTTTGTTGTATTTTTTTGGAAAACGTAGGTCATTACACCAACCCATATCATTTTTAATTTCTATACATTTTAGTAAAGTTGAAGGCTTTTCTTTACGATCTTTTCTGAAATAAAGATTTCCAATTTCAAAGGTTCCTTTTGGTGTCTTTTTATCTCCCTCTATTTTATTACTTGTTAATCCTTTTTTCCCGATACAACACCTAAATTTAAATTCATCTATTTGAAGAGTATGTTTATTTTTTATAAAAATTGTCATATTCTATTTTTTGTGAGCACACAGAATTTAATAATATATAAGTTTACCTCATTATATCATATTCTTGAAGAACTCGGATTAGAATTAAATTTTAAAATCACATTTGCTGATAGTGAGAATGCTTTAAATGAGAAAGTGCAAAATAATAACAACTATTTGATTATATCAAATAAAAAATATCCAGATATTAGTAATCAATTTGTTTTAGAAAATATACCAATTAATATTTATAAATTAGTAGAACAAATAAATATTCAATTCCTAAAACTACAATTTAACAATCAATCTCATGTAAAAGTTAACAACTATACTATAAATCTAAATTCAAGAGAAATGGCTGCAAATAATATTAAGCTTAAATTGACTGAAAAAGAAATTAATACAATTACCTATTTATCTAGATCGAATAAACCAGTAAGAATTGATGAATTACAAGCAAAGGTGTGGAGTTATCAATCTGATATTGAAACACACACTGTTGAGACTCATGTTTATAGATTGAGAAAGAAAATTTTAAACACATTTAATGATAATGAATTTATAATAAGTAAAAAGAATGGCTATCAAATCAAATAAGAAAAATCCAATAGCTAAAGATTTATTTAAAAAAAAATATAAACCAAAAATAGTTAAGCCCAAAAAAGGCAAGGGAAGTTTTAAAAGAAAGAAAAATTAAGTTTAAAGTCTTGCTCCAATTTGTTGGATTACTTTTGATGACATTTCTGTACCTTTTTTGAGACATTCTTTTGTGGACAATTTGTTAATGTATCCATGTAAAAATCCTGCAGCAAAGAGATCTCCTGCACCTGTAAGGTCAACTATTTTCAGATTTTTTTGTATATCGGTTTCAATAATTTCACTACCATTAATTGCAACTGCACCTTTTTCCCCTCTAGTTACAATCACTAATTTATTAAGTTGTTTTGAAAAGTTTATAACTTCATTAAAATTTTTTGCTTCAATTAATGAGATTATTTCTTGTTCGTTAGCAAAAGTTATATCAAGCTTGTTTTTAACTAAGTTTAAAAAATGAGATTTGTGTCTATCTACACAAAATAGATCAGAGAGTGACATAGCAACTTTATTTGCATTATTTATGGCTTTATCAAACGCTTTTTTAGGTTCCCCTTCATCCCAAAGGTAACCTTCCAAGAATATTATCTCACTTTTTTTAATTGCATCAGAACTAACATCGTTTTCATTAATTTTTCCTGCTGTTCCTAAAAAAGTACACATTGTTCTTTCTGAGTCTGGGGTTACTAAAATTAAACACGTACCAGTCGGTAACTTTTCCTTCTTTTTAGAATAAAAGTACTCTACATTCTCTTTTTTCAATCCTTCTTCATAACTGCTACCAAATTCATCATCTGAAATTTTACCTATAAAGCCAGCTTTATCACCAAGCTGAGATATTCCAACTATTGAGTTTGCAACAGAGCCTCCAGAAACTGTTTTTTCAATTTTAAGATTTTTTAATAAATTTTGAAATTCATTCTCATCGAAAAATAATTTCATTGTGCTTTTTGTAAGATTATTTTGTTCAATGAACTTGTCGCCCACCTTACAAATGACATCTACTATTGCATTTCCTATTCCTAGAATTTTCATACTAAGCTTTTTTGGTAATAACAGGTTTTTTTCTATTTGGATAGCAAGTAGTGCAAATTTTGCAACTTAAACCATAACAATCTCTTGCTTTGCAATACTCTCTGCCATAAAAAATTATTTGTAAATGAAGTTTCGACCAGATTTTTTTAGAAAAAATTCTTTTTAAATCTTTTTCAGTTTGAACTACATTTTTTCCATTTGTTAAACCCCATCTTTGTGCAAGTCTGTGAATATGAGTATCAACAGCAAAAGCTGGGTATCCAAAACCTTGTGACATTACTACGCTTGCTGTCTTGTGTCCTACACCAGGTAGTTTTTCAAGTTCTTCAAAAGTTTTAGGCACTTTACCTTTGTGTTTTTCTAACACTTGCTTTGACATTAAGTAAATACTTTTAGCTTTAACTCTAAAAATACCAATTTTCTTTATTAATTTTTCAATTTTTTTTTCTTCCTAATTTTACAAAGTGTTCTGGTTTATTGTATTTTGGATATATATCCTTTGTAACATTGTTAACATTTACATCAGTACACTGTGCCGAAAGTAGAACTGAAATTAATAGTGTAAAAGTATTTTTGCTTTTTAAAGGTACTGGGGCTTTAGGATAAATTTTATTTAGTGTTTTAATAATTATTTTAGCTTTTTGTTTTTCATTCATTATGAAAAATTAAGCAAATCTCTCATAGAATATAAACCAGGTTTTTTCTTCATCAACCATTTAGAAGCAGTTAGAGCTCCATCTGAGTAAAGTGCTCTATCAAAAGCTTCATGGTTTAATGTAATTATTTCTTTTCCATTTGAGAATTTTACTTCGTGTTCACCAATAATTTCACCTTTCCTGATTGAGTTAAAGTTAATTTTTTTTCCATAAGGAAAAGATTTTTTATTCAAGAATTTTTTACCGATTAAATTATATAAATTTTTATTTTTTCCATCAGCAATTCCTGTACCAAGCATTAATGCAGTACCAGACGGATAGTCTTTTTTATGTTTGTGGTGTACTTCAAATATTTTACTTAAGTATTCATCATTCAGTGATTTTGAGGCAATTTCAGTTAAATACATTAATAAATTTACACCTAAGCTCATATTACCTGCTTTTAAAATAGCTATCTTTCTTGAAAATTTTTTAATCTGATTTTCCTGACTTCTGTTAAATCCTGTAGTGCCAATCACTACCTTTTTTTTTAGTTTTGATGCTATTTTTAATATTTCAAGGGTACATTTAGGAATAGTAAAATCAATAATTACGTCAGCTTTTTTAAAAGCTTTTTCAGAATTTAACTGAGGTTTAACTCCATTAAACTTTTTATTTATTAATCTATTTTCTGTAAGTGTAACTAGTTTAAAGTTTTTATTTTTCTTTGAAGACTTAATTAATTGCTGGCCCATCCTGCCCATGCATCCAGAAATAGCTAAGTTAATTTTTTTCATTAGAAGATAAAATATAGAATTATCACAAGAAATAAGACAATTATACCCCAAATACTCAAATTTTTAAAAAATATTTTTTTTAGGTGGGATTCAATGAACCTGGAGAGAATTAAAATTAATACTAATATTAAACCTATAGATGGAATAATTTCTTCTAAACCCATATTTTAATTTTTCCAAAAATCTTTAGCTTTTTGAAAAAATTTTTTTATACTTGGATTAGACTTATCGTTTTCAATTTTTCTAAATTGCTCTAACAACTCTTTTTGTTTTTTGTTTAAGTATACAGGCACTTCTGTCTTTACCTGAACGTATAAATCACCAAAATCTCCTCTTCTCATGAAAGGCATGCCTTTACCTTTTAATCTGAATTGTTTACCATTTTGTGTCCCATCAGGAATTTTTATTTTAGCTTTACCACCATCAATAGTTGGAATTTCAATAGTTGTCCCTAATGCTGCATCAGCGAGAGATAGTGGAAATTCAAAAAATAAATTTTCGTCTGATCTTTTAAATAAGTCATGTGAGTAAACATTTATAAATAAATAAAGGTCTCCTGTAGCACCGCCTCTGCTTCCAGCTTCACCCTTGCCTGCTAGTCTAATTCTTGTCCCATCATCAACACCTTTTGGAATAGTTACAGATATTTTTTTAGATGCTTGTTTTTTACCTTGACCATTGCAATCGTTACAAGGATTAGTGATTTCTTCACCATTTCCATTACATTGAGGGCAAGTTTGTTGAACTGTAAAAAATCCTTGATTAGATCTTACTCTTCCGCTACCTCCACAATATGAACATCTATCTGGTGAATAACCTGGTTTTGATCCGTTCCCTTTACAAGTTCCACATTGTTCTGTCGTAGAGAATTTAATATCTTGTTTTTTTCCACTGTAAGCCTCTTCAAGGGAAATTGATAAATCATATCTTAAATCAGAACCTCTGTTATTTGATCGTCTGTTTCTTGATCTTCCACCACCACCAAAATCCCCAAAGAAATCTTCAAAAATATCTGAAAAATCTGCTCCGCTAAATCCACCAAAACCTCCACCTGGTCTTCCACCACCGTTTTCAAATGCAGCATGACCAAAGTTATCGTAATTTTGTTTTTTCTCTTTGTCTGAAAGTATCCCATAAGCTTCACTAGCTTCCTTGAATTTTTCTTCAGCCTTTGTGTCTCCGGGATTTTTATCTGGATGATATTTAACCGCTAATTTTCTATATGCGGATTTTAATTCATCAGGGCTCGCGCTTTTATTTACGCCTAGGACATCATAATAGTCTCTTTTAGCCATCAAATTACCCCAGACAATTAAATGTCAGTTTAAGCGCTTTTTTCTTTATTCTCGTCTTTTACTTCTTCGAAATCAGCATCAACAACATTTTCGTCTTTTTTACCTGTATCATCTCCACCATTATCTTTTTCAGAATCTGGTTTTGCTGTTTGTTGTGATTTGTAGATTGCTTCTCCAAGTTTCATTGAAGCTTGTACTAAAGCTTCAGTTTTTTTCTTAATATCTTCAATATCTTCACCTTTTAAAGCTTCTTTTACAGCAGATGATGCATCTTCAATTGCTTTTTTCTCTGCATCAGAAATTTTTGATCCATGCTCCTTTAAATTTTTTTCAGTAGAGTGAATTAAAGTATCTGCTTGGTTTCTAACATCAACTGACTCTCTTTTTTTCTTATCAGCTTCTTTGTTAGCCTCTGCATCTTTAACCATTTTTTCAATTTCTTCATCACTTAATCCACCTGAGGCTTGAATTTGAATTTTTTGTTCTTTTCCAGTTCCTTTATCTTTAGCTGAAACATTTACAATACCGTTAGCATCAATATCAAAAGTTACTTCAATTTGAGGAACACCTCTTGGTGCTGGTGCAATACCTACCAATTCAAAGTTACCTAAGGCTTTATTGTCAGCTGCCATTTCTCTTTCACCTTGTAGTACTCTAATGGACACAGCTGGCTGATTGTCTTCTGCAGTTGAGAATACCTGACTTTTTTTAGTTGGTATTGTTGTATTTTTATCAATTAGTTTAGTTGATACCCCTCCAAGTGTTTCGATACCAAGTGAAAGTGGAGTTACATCCAACAGAAGTACATCTTTAACATCACCTTGTAAAACACCAGCCTGAATTGCAGCACCCATTGCAACTACTTCATCTGGATTCACACTTTTATTAGGATCCTTTCCAAAAAAGTTTTTTACCTCTTCAATTACTTTTGGCATTCTGGTCATACCGCCAACCATTACCACTTCATCAATTTCACTAGCAGTAATCCCTGCATCTTTTAATGCAGTTTTGCATGGAGGCATAGTTCTACTAATTAAGTCCTCAACTAAAGCTTCAAGTTTTGCCCTAGTCATTTTTAAATTAATATGTTTTGGACCTGTTTTATCTGCTGTAATAAAAGGCAAGTTTATATCTGTTTGTTCTGCTGAAGATAATTCAATTTTTGCTTTTTCTGCAGCTTCTTTTAATCTTTGTAAAGCAAGTTTATCTGATTTAAGATCAATTCCATTGTCTTTTTTAAATTCAGAAACTAAGTAATCAACAACAGCGTTGTCAAAATCTTCACCACCTAAAAAAGTATCACCATTAGTCGATTTAACCTCAAATACACCGTCACCAAGTTCTAAAATAGAAACGTCAAATGTTCCCCCACCTAAATCATAAACTGCAATTTTTTTATTTTGTTTTTTATCCAAACCATATGCAAGTGAAGCTGCAGTTGGTTCATTTATAATTCTTAATACCTCTAACCCTGCTATTTTACCCGCATCTTTAGTTGCTTGTCTTTGTGCATCGTTAAAGTATGCTGGGACTGTGATTACAGCTTTTGTTACAGCTTGTCCTAAATACTTTTCCGCTGTTTCTTTCATTTTTTGTAAAATGAATGCAGATATTTGAGAAGGTGAATATTTTTCACCTTTCGCTTCAATCCAGGCATCACCTTTTTCAGAGTTAACTATCTTAAATGGTGCAGCCTCTATATCTTTTTTAACAGTTGGGTCTTCGAAATTTCTTCCTATTAATCTTTTAACTGCAAAGATAGTGTTCTCTGGATTTGTAACAGCTTGTCTTTTTGCTGGTTGTCCAATTAATTTTTCATTTTCGTCTGTAAATGCAACAACTGATGGAGTAGTTCTTGCTCCCTCAGCATTTTCTAAAACTTTCGCTTGTGTTCCTTCCATAATGGCAACACATGAATTAGTTGTCCCTAAGTCTATTCCAATAATTTTACTCATAATATTAATGTCTCTCCTTCGTCATATAGGGTTTAAATGTGAAACTACAAGTTGATCCCATGATTATTTATTTTCCAAATTTTCTTGATTTTCTTCAGTTTTTTCCACTTTTTTTGTAATTTTTTTTGAAACTCCTACTAATGAAGGTCTAAGCAGTCTATCTTTCATTGTAAAACCTTTTTGAATTTCTTGAATTATTGTTCCAGGTTCTTTCGTATCATCTTCTATTTCCATCATTGCTTGATGAAAATTTGGATCTAGTTTTTTATTAAGGCTTTCAATTGGCTTAATGTTGTTTTTTTCAAAAATAAAAATTAAATCTTTTTTTATTATATCCAAATGCTCTAGCGTCTTTTTTAATGCTTCAGTTTCTTTTAATTTTTCATCAGTTTCTAAAACATGTTTAGATCTATCTAAATTATCAATTAGACTTAAAGCTTCTTTGGCAAAACTATATCCGCCATATTCAAAAGCATCTTCTTTTTCTTTTTCAAATCTTCTTCTCTGATTTTCCATTTCAGCAAATGTTCTAGTAACCTTATCTTCAAGTTCTGTAATTTTTTCTTCTGGGGAAGGTTCTTTAGTTTCTTTACTATGGTTTTGATCTGTTTCTTGATTATTTTCAGTATCTAAATTTTCTTTAGGTTTTTCAACATCCTCTACTATGTTTTGATTTTGGTTGTCAGGAGAGTTATTTTGGTTTTCTTCTTTGTCCATATCCTCTTATATGGTAAGGATTTTAATAATTTCTAGATGCCTAAACAAAAAATAAATAAATTACTTATTGGAACTAATAACAAGGGTAAACTGCGTGAAATCAAGAGTTTATTGCCTAAAAATATAAAAATTCATTCTACCTCTGAATTTAACCTTAAAAGTCCAATTGAAAATGGTAGATCATTCAAAGAAAATTCTTTAATTAAGTCAAAATATTTTTCAAAAAAAATAGATATGACATGCTTGGCTGATGATTCAGGCTTAGAGATAGATTTATTAGATAAAAATCCTGGTATTTATTCTGCAAGGTGGGGAGGAAAACATTCAGATTTTGGTAAAGCCATAAAAAGAGTTTATAGAGAATTAAACAAAAAAGATAAAAAATGGAAAAATAAAAAGATCAAAGCTAGATTTGTATGTGCCTTATCTATTTCGTATTTAAATAAAAAAATTGCTTGTGTACTGGGTAAGGTAGAGGGCCAAATTTCGCTCGAGCCAAAGGGAAAAAATGGATTTGGTTATGACCCAATTTTTATACCATCAGGTAAAACTAAAACATTTGGTGAAATGGAATCTTCTAAGAAATATAAAATAGATCATAGGTACAATGCTTTTAAAAAGCTTAGAAAATTTCTATAATTTTTTTATTTTCAATTTTATAAAAATTTAATTTATGATTAATTTTATTATTTTTTATATCAAATACACCTATTTTTCCTTTAAATGAGTTTTTCTTTTTAAAAATTTTATCTAAATTTTTTAGATTAGTATTTAAAGATAAATAATATACTAGACCAACAAGATCATAACTTAGTAAAGACAAATGACTAGGATCTTCACCAAATGCATTAAAGTATTTTATTTTGTATTTATCAAAATTTTTTTTGTTGATAGATGGATAATATAATGGCTGAATATCTGTCTGATTCATTAAACTTTCATCAAACCATTGGTTTAAAGTTATAAAAAATTTATTTTTTGGCAAAACATCTGTGTACAATAGAGATGTAGCAACACTTTTTAAACTTTCATCAAAATCTGCAATTATTGCAGCGTCAAAATATACATCTCCTAAAGTATATTTTTTTTCTAATTTTTTAATTTTAGTTTTTTTATTTGGTTCGTTCGATTGCTTTATTCTTTTAATTTCGTTTTCTAAATTTTGTTTTCTAATTTTATAGTTAGTTATTTCTTCAATTTGTTCGGTCAATTTTGTAGGTTCAGTATTATAATCATAGTTTTGATAAATTCTTATTCTTGAATCTTTAATTCCTTTTTTGATTTCAAATTCATAATTTCTAATAGGTGTTAAAAAAATTGTTTTTTGAATATTATTTGTTTCTAAAAATTTTTTAATCGTACTAATTTGAGAAGTTGAATTTATACCCGCTGAAATAACATTTTTCGGTAAATCTAATGTTTTATTTGTTAAAGATAGAAAAGTAAGATTTTTTAATTCATCAAGATAAGTTGCACTTTCATAAAAAACTGGTCCAATAATAATTTTAATTCCCATTTGACTTAATTCAAATGCTGATTTCAATGTTTGGTTTGCTTTTGAACCTGTGTCTTTAGGAAAAATTTCAATTTTATTATTGTTGATATCTTTAACGGCTAAGCCAACAGCTTTAATTATTGATTGTCCAATATCTTTATTTGGACCTGTCATTGGAACTAATAACCCTATTTTAATTTTTTCATTTGCACTGGTTATTTGCAAAAAAGAGCAAGCATATGTGATGAAAAGAAAAAAAATAAATTTAATTAATTTTGTCATTTTGATACTAGTATATTATCTTTAAAGCTAAATTATGATCAATAAACCACAATCTAAAATAAAAAATGTTAAAAGTGGACTTTATATTGTATCCACACCCATTGGAAATCTTGAAGATATAACATTTAGAGCAGTAGAAATTTTAAGAAAATCAGATTTTATATTATGTGAAGATACTAGAGTTTCAAAAAATCTTTTAAACAAGTATGAAATAAATTCTAAATTAATATCAAACCACAAATTCAACGAAAAAAAAAATTTAAGTAAGATATTAGGTTATTTGAGATCTGGAAAAATAATATCTTTAATTTCAGATGCAGGTACACCAAGTATATCTGATCCAGGGGCCCTTTTAGTCAATGCTTGTATAGAGGAATCTTTGCATATTTTTCCAATACCAGGGCCTTCAGCTTTAGCAGCAGCTGTTTCAATCAGTGGATTTTCAGATAAATTTTTATTTTATGGTTTTTTCCCAGAAAAGAAAAAAGAATTATCTTTAGAATTAAAAAGACTTTCGCAAATTGACAATTCCTTAGTTTTTTTTGTTTCATTAAAAAAAATCAATAAAATTATACCTGAGATAAAAGAAAATTTTTCAGGGCGAAAAATTGTTTTCTGTAGGGAAATTACAAAATTTTATGAGGAATTTATAAGAAAAAATGTTGATGAGCTGGAATTATTTAAAGAAAATCTTAAAGGCGAGTGTACTATTGTAATATCTGAAAAAAAAAATAATAAAATTTACTCTCAAATTTTAAGTGAATCAGATAAATTATTAATAAATAAAATGATAAATAAGTTTTCAGTTAAAGAGATCACCAACATCATAAGCTTAAATAGAAAAATTCCAAAGAAGGAAATCTATAGTTATTGTTTAAAATTAAAAAATGAAATTTAACTTTGTATTAGTAATTATATTAGGAATAATATTGTCTGGTTGTGCAGCTGGAGTAGGATCAAGTGGAATTTTTGGAACAGGGGTATCAGTTGCTTTAGACCCAAGAACTGTTGGAACTCAAATTGATGACTCAATTATGCAAAAAAGTATAACTGCTAAAATTCTTGCAAAAGATAAAAAATTTTTTTTAATAGTAAAAACTAAAGTTTTAGACGGAAGAATTTTTATAACTGGAAAAGTTGATACGCCTGAAGAAAAATTAGAAATTACTAAATTGGCATGGGAAACTAAAGGTGCAAGGTCTGTTAGAAATGATATCAAAATAAAAGAAGAATTTAATTTTAAACAATCTGCAAAAGATCTTTTAATTACCTCTCAATTACGAACTGCAATAATCGTAAATAAAAATATTAAAGCTACTAACTATCAAATTGATACTTATAAAAAGAAAATTTATATTTATGGTATTGCTTTGACAGCTGAGGAAAAAGATATGGTTATTAGTGAAGCTAAAGAAATAGTAGACGTTGAAGATGTCATAGCAAGTATTTTATTAGTCGAGGATTTAAGAATTCAAAGAGAGTAATTATTTTTAATAATCAATAATCTCAGAGGAATAAGCTGCTATTGATGCTAGATTTATTATTTCAGAAGTCGAAGATCTTAAAGGAGCAATCTCTATAGGAAGTCCAAGCCCAATTAGCAGTGGTCCTATAACTTTTGCATCTCCAAATGTTTTCATTAACTTGTAAGATATAGCCGCACTGTGTTGACCAGGCATAATTAAAATATTTGCTTTACCAACTATTTTTGCAAAAGGGTATAGCTCTTCATAATCATCATTCAAAGCTACATCTGGCTGCATATCACCATCAAATTCAAAATCAACTTTTTTATCTTTTAAAATTTCTACAGCACTTCGAATATGTTTAGTTCTACTTGTTAAAGGTTGCCCAAAAGTAGAATGAGATACAAAAGCTACCTTGGGATTAAATCCAAAAAGTCTCACAACTCTTGCCGCCGATATAGCTATATTTGCCATTTCTTCTGAAGTTGGATATTCATGAACACTTGTATCACCAATAAAAATTGTTTTCCCTTTATGAACAATCATATTTAAACCAAACATAATTTCACCTTTACGAACATCAACTACCTGTTTAATTTTCTCTAAAGAAGCTCCAAAGCGTCTAGTATTTCCTGTAACAGCACCATCAGCGTCTCCACACGCAACCATACTTGTTGCCCAAATAACCCTATCATTTCTCACCATTCTATCACAATCACGCTCTAAAAGACCTTGTTCTCTTTGTAATTTTTTAAATAAGTGATCAACATATTTTTTCCTTTTTTGCTCATCTTTCGAGTTTGTTATTTCAATATCAAAATTCTCGCTATAACCAATTTTTTTGATTTGTTCTTTTATTTTGCTTTCTTTTCCAACTAATATTGGAGTACCTAATTTTGATTTTTTAAACGCTATCGCTGCTTTTAGAGTATTTTCATCCTCTCCATCAGCAAATACAATTTTTTTTTGATTCTTTCTAATAAATGAATTGATACCTTGCATTATGGTAACTGTTGGATCCAATCTTTGTTTAAGATGCTCTTTATAGGTATCAAAATTTTCAATTTTTTTTCTTGCAACGCCACTATCCATTGCTGCTTTTGCAACTGCTGTTGGAATCACACTAATTAGTCTTGGATCAAAAGTAGAAGGAATTATATATTCTTTTCCATAATGTGGTCTCTCACCTCCCATGGCTGCAACCACTTCATCAGGTACATCTTCTCTTGCAAGCTTGGCTATTGCATTAGCTGCAGCTACTTTCATTTCTTCATTAATTGTTTTTGATCTAACATCAAGTGCTCCTCTAAAGATATATGGAAATCCTATTAGATTATTTACTTGGTTTGGATAATCTGATCTTCCAGTTGCTATAATTGCATCATCTCTTACCTCATTAATTTCTTCGGGAGTAATTTCTGGATCAGGATTAGCACAAGCAAAAATAATAGGTTTTTTTGCCATGGATTTTACCATATCTTTTTTCAAAACACCTTTTGCTGAGAGGCCCAAAAACACATCGGCACCTTTTAAGGCATCTGCAAGAGTTCTAAGTTTGGTTTTTACAGCATATCTAGATTTCCATTGATCAACTCTTTCGGTTCTTCCTTGATAAATTACACCTTTTCTATCAAGCATAATTATATTATTAGATTTTACACCTGACTTTATGAATAACTCGGTACATGCTTGAGCTGAAGCACCAGCTCCGTTAACAACAACTTTTATTTTTTTTATAGATTTTCCACAAATATCTAGAGCATTAATTAGAGCAGCTGTTGTTATAATTGCAGTACCATGTTGATCATCATGAAAAACTGGAATATCTAAAATCTTTTTGAGTTTTTGCTCTATAATAAAACAATCAGGTGCAGCGATGTCTTCGAGATTAATTCCTCCAAAACTTGGTGCAAAATTTTTAATTGAACGTATTATTTCATTTGAGTCTTTAGAGTCGATTTCTAAGTCAATGGAGTCTATATCTGCAAATCTTTTAAATAATACTGCTTTTCCCTCCATAACAGGCTTAGATGCTAGGGCTCCCAGGTCACCCATACCTAAAATTGCAGAGCCATTACTTATAACAGCAACTAAATTTCCTTTACTAGTATAATCATAAGCAGCTTCAGGGTTTTCACTTATCTGTTTTACCGGAGCCGCCACCCCGGGAGAATACGCTAAAGCAAGATCTCTTTTAGTTGTCATATTTTTTGAGGAAATTATCTCAATCTTGCCAGGTTTTTTATGTTTATGAAAATCTAAAGCTTCTTTGTCAGTGTAATGATCAATTTTTGTTTTTTTCATTTCTGATAACAATAAGTGTACAATTGGGGTAAAATTAAGACTAATATGATTTATGAACTTACTTAAGTCAACAGGCACATTTGGTTTTTATACTATCATTAGTAGATTACTAGGCTATTTAAGAGATATTTTGATAGCAATTTTTCTTGGAACTGGGATGTTGGCTGATGCTTTCTTTGTAGCATTTAGAATTCCGAATACATTTAGAAGATTATTTGCAGAAGGTACTTTTAATGCAGCATTCGTTCCAAGCTATTCATCAGAAATTATTAAAGGAAAAAAACAATCAAATAAATTTGCTAACGATATTTTTAATTTCCTTTTTTTAGGTTTGTTATTTTTAACAATAATTATTGAAATTTTCATGCCTACATTTGTTTCAATTATTGCCCCAGGATTTGTGGGTGATTTAGAAAAAATGGAGGTAGCTATAAATTTAACAAGGATTACTTTTCCTTTTTTGCTTTTTATTAGTTTAGCTTCCTTTTTTTCCGCAATACTAAATTCACATAACAAGTTTGCTGCTGCAGCTGCAGCCCCAATTATTTTGAATGTTGTTCTAATTTTAGTTTTATTTTTCTCTAAGTCTTTAGGCGATCAGCTAGTTTATTATCTTTCTTATGGTGTGTCTTTTGCAGGTTTTTTACAATTAATATTTTTATACAAATATGTATCTAAACACTACTCGCTTCATTTTTATTTCAATTTAAAAGCAAGTAATAAAGTTAAGTTTTTTTTTAAAAAACTTTTACCAAGTATTTTTTCCTCTGGAGTAACTCAAATTAATATATTGATTGGCACTATAATTGCTTCGTTTCAAGCAAGTGCAGTTTCTTACTTGTATTATGCAGATAGAATTTACCAAATTAATTTGGCAATAGCTGGTATTGCTATTGGTGTCGTTATTCTTCCTCAGTTATCAAAATATATTCAATCTAAAAACAAAAATAAGATTTTGCTTATACAAAATAAGGCTCTTGAATTAAGTTTATTTTTAAGTCTCCCCGCAACCATTGCTTTAATTATTGGATCAGAACAAATTATTTCAGCTTTATTTGGTTATGGTTCTTTTAACGAAAATTCAGTTAATAATTCAAGTTTGGCCTTGTACTACTTTGCATTAGGTCTTCCTGCATTTGCATTGATAAAAGTTTTTTCAAGTTTTTTCTTTGCAAATCATGACACTAAAACTCCATTTTATATTTCTTTGATTTCAGTAATACTAAATATTTTTATAAGTATTTATTATTTTAGTGAAATAGGCTTTATTATTATTCCAATTGCAACATCTATTTCTTCTTGGTTTAATTGTATTTTATTATTTTTATTTTTAAAAAATCGACAATTATTTTCTTTTAATCAAATATTTTTTATCAAGTTTATTAAAATAATTTTTGCATCAATTCTAATGGGTTTATTTTTTAACTTTTTATTAAATTTTTTTCAAAATGAATTAGCATTTAATCAAGTAATTAAATCATTATATTTAGTTTTATCTGTTATATTAGGATTGTCATTTTATTTAATTGTATGTTATTTCATCAAAGCTTTTCAAATGAGTGATATTAAATTAAAGTACTAATTTTATGAGTAAAAAAATATTTTCAGGAGTGCAGCCTACAGGGAATCTTCATTTAGGAAATTATTTAGGAGCTATAAAAAACTTTGTAGATTTAAATAACGATAATGATAACGAATGTATTTTTTGCGTAGTTGATCTACATGCCATTACTACAAAACAAAATCCAAAAGAGTTAAAAAATAATATAAGAGAAACTGTTGCAACTTTTGTAGCCAGTGGAATAGATCCAAAAAAAAGTATAATTTTTAATCAATCTAGAGTGTCTGCTCATTCTGAAGGAGCATGGATATTAAGCTGTGTTGCTAGAATGGGCTGGTTGAATAGAATGACCCAATTTAAAGAAAAAGCTGGTAAAGATAAAGAGAAAGCAAGTATTGGATTATACTCTTATCCTGTTCTAATGGCTGCAGATATTCTCTTATATGATGCTACACATGTTCCTGTGGGTGATGACCAAAAGCAACATTTGGAATTATGTAGAGATATAGCTCAAAAATTTAATAATGATTTTGAAGTAGATAATTTTCTCCAAGTTCCTGAACCGCTAATACAAAAAGATTTTTCAAGGATTATGAGCTTGAAAGATGGTTCAAAAAAAATGAGTAAATCTGAATTGTCAGATTTTAGTAGAATCAATTTAACAGATGATAGAGATCAAATTATGAATAAAATTAAAAAAGCAAAAACAGACCCTCTACCAATGCCACAAGATATAAAGGAACTTGATGAAAGATTGGAAGCAAAAAATCTTCTTGGAATTTATTCGAGTTTAACTAATTCTACTTTAAAAGACTCAGTAGAGATTTTTGCCGGTAAAAATTTTTCAGAATTTAAAGAAATATTAGCAGATCAGCTTATAAATAAAATTGAACCTATATCTCAAGAGATAAAAAAACTTTTAGGAGATAAAAAGTATTTAGATAAGATTCTTCTAGATGGGGTTGAAAAAGCTAATTTAATTGCGTCAAAAAAGATAGAAAGAATTAAAGAAATAGTAGGTTTTTTATAAAAATTTATTATCAAGTTTTAATTTCTCAAATTTTAACTATATATAATTTATGTTCGTTCAAACAGAAGTAACACCCAACCCAAATTCTTTGAAATTTCTTCCAGGGAAGAAAGTTTCAAACAGTGGTCCTTACGAAATTACAAATAAAGACAATATTCAAAATGAATTAGTTCGAAATATATTATCAGTTAATGGTGTTGAAGGTATTTTTTTAGGACAAGATTTTATTTCAGTAAATAAAAATGACAAAATAAAGTGGGAAGACATCAAACATATTATTATTTCTTTAATTAATGATTTCTATGCTGATGGTACAGAATTCGTGATTGATGAAAACTTAAAAGAGGAATCTTCAGATTTAAATGAAATAGAGAAAAAAATAGTAAAAATTTTAGAACAAAAAATTAGACCTGCTGTTGCTAGAGATGGTGGTGATATAAAATTTAAAGAATTTAAAGATGGAGTTGTAAAAGTACAGTTACAAGGAAGCTGCTCTGGGTGTCCTAGTTCAACCATGACACTAAAGCAAGGTGTTCAGAATCTTTTATGTCATTACTTACCAGAGGTTAAAGAGGTTGTTGCAATTTAATTTATGAAAAAAATTAAAAAAACAGGATTCATAATAAACAAAGGTTTTAATATACTCTCAAGATTTTTCTTAAGCGCTTTTGCTGTAATTTCATTCTTTTATTTAGCGCCGATAATTATTAATTTTACAGATAAAAATTTTAATAACAAAGAATTTACCAATAATTCAAAAAATATTTTAAATAATACTTTAAATAAAGATAAATTAATTGAGGGAGACCCAACAGCAGATGCTGATGAAAGAGATTTATTATATGATATTTTAGAAGAAAATAATTCTGAAATTAATCTAGTCAGATATACGACATCTGAGATTGACTCATTATTTAAAGAAGTAAATTATAATTTAAAAGATGTAAGAGATTCAAAATTAGTGAAACCAATAGATATTGGTCTCTTACCGAATGAAATTAAAAGCATTGTAAACACTAAAAAAAGAAAAGAAATGTTTATAAAAATTGTTCTTCCTTTAATAGTAAAGGAAAACAACAAAATTAGAATTGATAGAAAAAGGTTATTCACAATTCTAAATAAGAACAGCAATACTGAAATTGAAAAAAAATGGTTAGAAAAAAAATATAAACAATATGGTGTAAGAAAAAATGATTTATCCACTTTAAAAGTAAGAATGGATGAAATACCAGTTTCATTAGCAATAGCTCAAGCAGCAAAAGAAACTGGCTGGGGCACTTCAAGATTTGCTTTAAAGGGAAATGCTTTATTTGGACAATGGACTTGGTCTGGAGAGGGATTAAAACCTAAAAATGCTGATGAGGGTAAAGATCATAAAGTTATGAAATTTCATAGCTTACAATTATCTGTAAGAGCATATTTAAGAAATTTAAATACACACTCAACGTATATAAATTTAAGAAAAGCGAGAACAGAACTTAGAAATCAAAATAAACCTTTAGATAGTTTAATTTTATCTAAACATTTAGATAAATATGCAGAAACAGGAAGCCAATATATAGAGGTTTTGCAAAAAATCATTCAACAGAATAACTTAAAAGATTTTGATGAGGCGAGATTGTTGCCTTCAAGTAAGGATTTAGAAAGTTTAATTTAATTTTTATTTAGTTTTTATCGGAAACTGAACGCCAAACCATCTCCATTTTCCATTATCATTCAGAGAACAATTAATTCTACCTCTTCTTGGCTTGAATGGTTCTCTAAATTCAATTGTTAAGGAGTTGTCGGTAAAGCTTGTTTTTGATTTTTCCCAAACATCTCCCTCATTAGAATAACAATTGATATTAGATAAATTTTTTTGCTCCTTGAAAAATTCAACTTTAAAATTTGGAGGGTTTGTGTTTTCAAATAATTGTTTTTCCTCAGGAAGTATTCTTTTATATTCAAGCGGAAAATAATTTATTATTGATCTAAATCTTTTTAATTCTCCATATTTCTCATTAATTGGAAATCTGGGTAATTCAAATTTATCTTTATTTAAATCAATGACCCCAGAATGCTGACCAAAAGCATATCTGAAATTTTTTGATATATAATCTTTCATAAACTTAGAATATTCACCAAATGGATATGAAAATAAACTAGGAATATAACCAAGTTCCTTTAGAAAAATTTTATTAGCTGTTTCAATATCTAAAATAAACTCTTCATTGTTTACATCTATAAGATATTTATGAGTATGAGAATGATGTCCTATGTTTGCAAACTCATTACTTGCAACATCTTTAATTTGTTCCCAAGTCATATAACCTTTCTTTCCTACTGGTTCAGTTGAAACAAATAAAATAAACGGAATTTTATTTTTTTTTAGATAAGGCCATGCTTCAGTGTAAAAAGATTCAAAAGCATCGTCGATAGTTATAAGAATTTCTTTTTTTGATTTTGGTTTATTAAACTGTTTATCAAAATTGTTTGGATTATGAAAATTAAAATCTGAGTTCTTAATAATATCTATATGTTCCTCAAATATATCCATTTTAATATTGGTCGAAGGATACTTATTCTCATTAAAACGATGATACATTATTGATAGAATTCCTTCATCATTAGAATAGTATTTGATATTATTTTCATCTGATTTAGAACTGATATTAGAAAATAAAATAATTATGAATAAACTAATAATTGATGTAGCTGGTGAAAAAATTTTTTTAACAATCATTACTAATAATGATATTTATAATATTACTAAAGAGAATACTAAAATTAATTATGAAAAATTAACTTTGATTATTAATGATTTTTTAAATACTCATCAATTAATCTTGGAAGACATTAATGCAATTTATTTAAATAGAGGGCCTGGAAGCTTTGCAGGAATACGAAATTCGCTTTCTATAGTTAAGGCATTTAATTTAACTAACAATATTGATTACTATTGTTACAGCATTCAAGATTTTGAAGGTGAAAAAGACATAAAACATGAAAATATCCCTGATTTGTGCGATAAATTTAATATTAAAAAAAATTTGATTAACCCTATTTATTTAAGTTAAAATTATTTTATGTCAGAAACAATAGAACAAAAATGTTTAGCAAAAGGGGTTAAATTAACCGATCAAAGAAGAATTATTGCACAAGTAATGTCAGAGTCTACTGACCATCCGGATGTAGATGAGCTTTATAATAGAGTATCTAAAATTGATCCAAAAATAAGCATTGCAACTGTTTATAGAACAGTAAAATTATTTGAAGAGACAGGAATATTAACAAAGCACGAGTTTAAGGGTGGAAAAGCTAGATATGAAGAGTTAAACGAAAGTCATCATGATCATTTAATAGATGTAAAAACTGGCGAAATTATCGAATTTGTAGATGAAGAAATTGAAAATCTACAGAAAAAAGTTGCAGAGAAATATGGTTATACATTAGTGGACCATAAATTGGAATTATATGGGGTTAAAAAAAAATCCCAATAACATGAATCAGAAAATATTTATCAAAACTTTTGGGTGTCAAATGAATGAATATGACTCAAATAGAATTTTTGATTCAGTTAAAAAAATAGGCTACAAAAAAACAGAAAAATATGAAGAAGCAAACTGTTATCTCTTAAACACATGCCATATCAGGGACAAAGCAAAAGAAAAAGTTTATCACGAAATAGGTAGAGTAAAAAAAATTTTTAGATCTAAAAAAAAACCACTTGTGATTGTTACTGGGTGTGTTGCACAAGCAGAGAATCAAGAGATGCTTAAAAGAGAACCTTACATAGATTTTGTAATTGGTCCTCAAGCTTATCATAAAATTAATGATACGATTTTAAGTTATACTAAAAAAAAGAAAAAGATAGAAGAGACTGAGTTTGATGCAGTTTCTAAATTTAAATATTTAAGCAAAATAAAAAATGAAGCTGGAAAAGTTTCATCCTTCTTAACTATTCAGGAAGGATGTGATAAGTTTTGTAATTTTTGTGTAGTTCCATACACAAGAGGGCCAGAATATTCTCGACCATTTAAACAAATTTTGGATGAAGCAAAATATTTGGCTGATAATGGCGCAAGAGAAATAATTTTACTCGGTCAAAATGTGAATGCTTATGATAATGTAGGATATAGATTATCAGATTTAATTTTAAATATTGAAAAATTACCTGAAATTAAGAGAATTAGATACACAACATCTCACCCAAAAGATATGACAGAGGATTTGATTGAAGTATATAAAACGTCTAAAAAGTTAATGCCACTTGTGCATTTACCTGTTCAAAGCGGATCTAATAAAATTTTAAAATCAATGAACAGAAAACATACTATTGAGGAATATTTAAATACTTTTGATAAATTAAAAGATATTAACTCAAAGATAGAATTTTCAAGTGATTTTATAATAGGTTATCCTGGTGAAGAAAATCAAGATTTTAAAGATACTTTTAGCTTAATTGAAAAGATTAAGTTTATTAACTCTTACTCATTTATTTTTAGCCCAAGACCTGGAACAGTAGCTGAAAATTTAGACTTAATTGAAAAAAAAATTTCTATTGAAAGATTAGAAAAGATTCAGACTATTTTATTCGAAAATCAAATACAAATGAATAAATCATTGGAGGGTAAAGTTATTGATGTTTTGGTTGAAAATTTAACCGACGATAAAAGTAAAGCTTTTGGTAGATCTGAGTATATGACATCTGTAATTTTTAATGGTAAAAAGAACGATATTGGAAAAATAGTGCAAGTAAGAATTAAAGACAGTAATAGAAATACTTTATTCGGTGAAGTTATAACTAATTCGGATCAGAAGGTTGCATAGAATTTGAGTGGAATAACAAAAAAAAATATCGATCAGTCTTTAAAATTTGTTTATTCAGATAACAATTCTTTAAGCGTTATATTTCATGACAATAACTTGTTAATGGGTGTTATTGGGGAATTTAATAAAAATTTACAAGAATTAGAAAAAATTACAAATTGCAGCTTATATTCAAGGGGAAATTCAATTTTAATTAAGTCAACATCTGAAAAGAATGAAAAAATTAAAAACGCTATTCAATTTTTGGCTAATCAGTTTATTAATAATGGAAGTATAGAGAATAAAGATATACTTTCATCAGTTGATAATTTTATGATTAATGAAAAAGTAAAAAATAATAATGTTACAGATATTATTAAAACTCCCAAAAAATCTATAATTCCTAGATCAGAAAAACAAAAAAGCTATGTGAGAGCTCTGAGGGAAAGTGACATCGTAATTTCAGCCGGACCAGCAGGAACAGGAAAAACTTTTTTGGCAGTAGCCGTAGGTTTAACTATGCTTTTAGAAAAAAAGATTGAGAGAATTATTCTTTCAAGACCGGCTGTAGAAGCAGGCGAGCGATTGGGATTTTTACCTGGTGACATGAAGGAAAAAGTAGATCCTTATCTTAGACCTTTATATGACTCTTTATATGATCTCTTCGACTTTGAAAAAATACAAAGAATGATTGAGATTGGAGATATAGAAATTGCACCTTTAGCTTTTATGAGAGGTAGAACTCTTAAAAATTCCTTTGCAATTTTAGATGAGGCACAAAATGCTACGGATACTCAGATTAAAATGTTTTTAACACGTATTGGAGAAAATTCAAAAATAGTTGTTAATGGAGATCCTTCTCAAATTGATTTACCAAATAAAAGCATGTCAGGATTAGTCAGATCAAAACAGTTGCTTGGGCATTTAAAGGAAATATCCATAGTTGATTTTGATCACTTAGATGTAGTAAGACATCCACTTGTTTCTAAAATAGTTAAAGCATACTCAAATAATGATTAATATTAACGTCTTCTCCGAGGAGAAGGCTTGGTCAAAAAGGCTTAAAAATAAGGATATTTTTTTTAAAAAAATATGTAAAGCTTTTCCAAAAAAGTATAAATTTTTGAATAAAAAAGTGACCTTCACACTATTACTTTCAAATAATAAGAATATTAAAAAATTAAATAAGTTTTTTAGAAAAAAAAATAAATCTACCGATATTTTATCTTTTCCATTAGATAAAAAAATAAAAATTAAGAAAAATACTTATTTGGGAGATATTATCATTAGCTATAATTATCTAGACAAACCAAGATCACAAGATTTAAAATCTTTTAAAGAAAAAGTTACTAAAATATTAATACATGGTTTTCTTCATCTTTTAGGTTTTAATCATAAAAAAAATAAAGATTATTCCAAAATGTTAAAAGAGGAAAAACTTTTATTTACATCTGTACAATCAAAAATAAATTAAATTGAAAAATAAATTTTATATTGAATTAATTTATTTAATTTTATTAGGAGTGCTTTCTTCTTTAAGTTTACCTCCATTAAATTATTTTATAATAAATTTTTTAACTTTTAGTTTATTCTATATTTTTTTAATAAAAAAAATTGAGTTTTATAAAAATAAAAGAATATTTTTTCTTTATGGTTGGTTATTTGGGTTTGGTTATTTTGTAAGTAATTTATATTGGATCTCAATATCATTAACATTTGATCAAAATTTTAAATTTTTAATACCTTTTGCAATAATATTAATACCTGGTTTCTTAGCATTGTTTTATGCTTTAGTTGCTTATTTATTTGCAATTTTAAAACCAAATAAAAATTTGAGCTCATTTTTTCTTTTTTCTTTAATATTTGGAATAGTAGAATTTCTGAGAGGATCGTTACTAACCGGTTTTCCTTGGAATTTAATTGCTTATAGTTTCTCTAATCAAATCGAAATATTAAATATTACGTCAATCATAGGTACTTATAGCTTTAATCTTTTCTGCATTTCATTATTTGCAAGTCCATCAATATTTATTTTAAGAGAAAATAAAAAAGATATTATTGTTAGTATTGCATTTCTTATTACAACAATGTCTTTTTATATACTTGGTTCACAAAATTTAGAAAAATTTAACAATCAAGAAGTAAAAAATCTTGAATACAAACTAAGAATTTTGAGTTCAAATATAAGTATAGATAGATTTTATAATAATATTGATCCAATAACTGCAATAGAAGAGCTAATTGAAATCAGCTCACCTAAAATAAATGAAAAAATAATTTTTATTTGGCCAGAAGGTATCATTCCAGGTATTTCACAAGCCCAACTAAAAGAATACAAATGGTTATTTGAAAATAAATTTAACGAAAATCATTTATTAGCAATTGGAATTAATAGAAAAGAAGATGAAAACAAGACTATAAAATATTTTAATTCATTATCTATTTTTGACCATGAGCTCAATGTAATAGATACATATAAAAAAATTAATCTTGTTCCTTTTGGTGAATTTTTACCTTTTGAAAAATTATTGAAAGGTATTGGCTTAAAAACAATTACCAATAATTATCAATCATATTCGAAAGGTATAGAAAGAAACATAATTAAACTGAAATATAATAATTTGTCAGTTAAAATATTACCCCTTATTTGTTATGAGATAATTTATTCAGGTAAAATTTTTAAAAACAGCAACTTTGATTATATTGTAAATATCTCTGAAGATGGTTGGTTTGGTAAATCAATTGGACCAGAGCAACATTTAACTCATAGTATTTTTAGAGCGATAGAAAGTGGAAAATATGTTTTAAGATCAGCAAATAATGGGACAACGGCAATTATTAATCCACTAGGAGTTATTGAGCAAAAAGTTGATATAAATAAATCAGGTTACACCGATTTAATTGAGTCAAGAAAAATTGAGACGACTCTATTTGCAAAATTTGGAAATAAAATTTTTGGATTTATAATTTTATTGTATATTTTTTTAATATTTTCATTTAAGAAACTTAGAAATGAGTAATTTAAAAGATTATCTTTTCACAAGCGAGTCTGTTTCCGAAGGACATCCAGATAAAGTATCTGATAGGATTTCAGATATGGTTGTTGATAGTTTTATTTCTGGAGATCCATATTCTAGAGTAGCCTGTGAAACCTTAACTACTACAAATAAAGTTGTTTTAGCTGGTGAAGTAAGAGGACCAGAAATTAACAAAGATGAATTAATTGAAAAAGTAAGAAATTGTATAAAAGATATTGGTTATGACCAAGAGGGATTTACTTGGAAAGAGGCTACGAAAATTGAAAGTCATTTACATTCCCAATCAGCTGATATTGCTATGGGAGTGGATTCATCAGGGAATAAAGATGAGGGAGCTGGAGATCAGGGTATTATGTTTGGATACGCATGTAATGAAACAGATGTTTTAATGCCAGCGCCAATTCACTATTCTCATAAAATTTTAAGATTGATGGCGGAGGACAGAAAGTCAGGAAAATTAAAAAATATTGAACCAGACTCAAAAAGCCAAGTAACTTTTGAATATGTCGATGGAAAACCTTCAAAAGTCAAATCAGTAGTAATATCTTCACAACATTCAGCTGATGTTAATCAAGCACAAGTAAGAGATTTACTAAGACCTTATATGATAAAATCTATTCCTGAGAATTTTCTTGATGGTTTCAATGAGGACGAGTTTTATGTAAATCCAACAGGTAATTTCGTGATTGGTGGCCCAGATGGAGATTGTGGCCTTACGGGTAGAAAAATTATAGTTGATACATATGGGGGTGCAGCACCGCATGGTGGTGGGGCTTTTTCAGGAAAAGATCCAACTAAAGTTGATAGATCGGCAGCTTATGCAGCAAGATACATTGCTAAAAATGTTGTGGGTTCAAAAATTACTGAAAAATGTTTAATTCAATTAGCTTATGCAATTGGTGTATCAAAACCACTTTCTATTTATGTTGATTTATTTGATAACGACTTAGATAAAAATAAATTTGTTGTAGAAAAGATTAAAGAAAATTTTGATTTGAGCCCTAGAGGAATCAGGGAAATGTTAAATTTGAATAAACCAATATATGAAAAAACAGCTGCCTATGGTCATTTTGGTAGAGCACCTGAGGAAAATGGTTCATTTTCATGGGAAAAAACAGACAAAACTAACGTTTTTTCTAAATAGTTTCTGTTGAATTAAAAAAAAACTTTACTATATTGCCATTACATTATTGATTTTTACAAAATGGGCTTAAGCCCATTTTTTTTTGGAGCAAACAAAATTATGTTAAATAAAAGAGCAGATAAACTTGAATTATTAAGAATTGCTGAAGCCGTAGCTTTAGAAAAATCAATTGACAAAGAACTCATTATAAGTTCCATGGAAACGGGCATTGCTAAGGCTGCAAAATCAAAATTTGGACAAGAAAATGAAATTAAAGTTTCTATTAATAGAGACAATGGAGATATCGAGCTTTTTAGAAAATTAGTAATAGCTGAAAATCCTGAAAATGCAAATACAGAGATAAAATTAGAAGATGCGATTAATTTAAATGAATTAAATAAGGATAAATCTATAGGGGACGAAGTTTTACAGCCACTACCTTCATTTGATTTTGGAAGAATAGCTGCTCAAACTGCTAAACAAGTTATTAGCTTTAATGTAAGAGAAGCTGAGAGAGAGAGACAATTTAATGATTTTATAGATAAGAAAGAGTCAATTTTAAGTGGTATTGTTAAGAGATTAGAATTTGGAAATGTGATAGTTGACTTAGGAAGAACTGAGGCGATTATTCAAAAAAATGAGCTAATACCTCGTGAAAATATTAAAGCTGGCGATCGTATTAAAGCATATTGTTATGATGTTAGAAGGGAGTCGAGAGGACAGCAGATATTTTTATCAAGAGGTCACCCTAAATTTATGGAGAAACTATTTGTTCAAGAGGTACCAGAAATTTATGATGGGCTGATTGAAATCAAATCTTCCTCAAGAGATCCAGGAAGTAGAGCAAAAATCTGTGTAAAGGCTGTTGACACATCTCTGGATCCTGTAGGAGCTTGTGTTGGAATGAGAGGGTCAAGAGTCCAAGCTGTAGTGAATGAACTACAAGGTGAAAAAATTGATATAGTAAATTGGTCTGAAGATCCTGCTATTTTAGTTTCTAATGCTTTATCTCCTGCAGAAGTACAAAGAGTCAATGTTGATAATGAAAGAAAAAAATTAGATGTAATTTTAACTGAAGATAATTTAAGTAAGGCAATTGGAAGAAGAGGTCAAAATGTAAGACTTGCAACTAAATTGTTAAATTATGAAATTAATATAATGACTGATGCAGAGGACTCAGAGAGAAGACAGTTAGAGTTTAGAGAAAAAACTGAAAATTTTGTTAAAAATTTAGAATTAGATGAAACTTTAGGTCAATTACTGGTGGCAGAGGGCTTTTCAACCATTGACGATATAAAAGATAGTTCTGTTGAAAATTTAATTAAAATTGAGGGAATAGAAGAAGATACTGCTAATGCTTTGATTGAAAGAGCAAAAGAATTTCATCAAAAAGATCAAGAAGATATTTCTGAGAGAATTAAAGAGCTGGGTCTTGATGATGGATTAATTGATTTAAAGGGTTTAACACCAGGTATGTTGGTTACTCTAGGCGAACAAAAAATATTAACATTAGAAAATTTTGCAGACTTAGCATCTGATGAATTAACCGGTGGTTATGATGTGGTTAAAGGTGAAAGAGTAAAAATTCAAGGTTATCTTGAAGATTTTGCTTTATCTAAAGAAGAAGCGGATGAACTAATTATGTCTGCCAGAAATATAGTTTATAAAGATTGAGTGATGAGGTATGGAGAAAAAAACAAAATTAACAATTTCAGGCTCAGCCAAAAAATCAATAAAGAATATTGAGATTGCAAAGGCTCAAGGAAAAAATTCTGTAGTAATTGAAAAACAAACTGGAAAATTTTCTAGTAGAGGTGGATCGTTTAGATCTAGCACCAATAAGCCAAGAGCAACTTCAAATTTCAACAGAGGGGCTCCTCTAAAACCTTCATTCAATCCTAAATCACCACCTATAACAAATGATTTCGAGAAGAGAAAACTAGCAGAGCAAAGAGCTACTAAAAGACTTAAAGGAGATAGCGAAAATAAAGATAAAAAGACTTTAAAAGTAGGTACTAAAAAAAGAGAATTAAAATTAACAGTTTCAAGAGCGTTGAGTGATGAGATTGATGCAAAACAAAGAAGTTTAGCATCA
Organism: uncultured Pelagibacteraceae bacterium; assembly: GCA_902559075.1. Classification (GTDB taxonomy): domain Bacteria; phylum Pseudomonadota; class Alphaproteobacteria; order Pelagibacterales; family Pelagibacteraceae; genus Pelagibacter. The sequence continues at coordinate 41,201 of CACEGO010000001.1, forward strand.
GTTAAAAGAGCAAGACAAAAAGAAATTAAAAATGCTACAAAAGATGACTCTCAGGAAAATTTAAAATCAATTAAGAGAGATGTTAATATTCCCGAAGCAATAACGGTTAGAGAACTTGCAAATAGAATGGCAGAACAATCAAGTAGTGTAATTAAATATTTATTTGGCATGGGGGTTACTGTTACTATAAATCAAACTTTAGCTGCTGATACTGCAGAATATTTAGTCAAAGAATTTGGCCATAATCCAATTAGGGAAGAGAAAGCAGAAGAAATAATTCAAAAAATAAAAGCCTCAAGAACAGAAAATTTAAAAAATCGACCACCAATAGTTACAGTGATGGGTCATGTAGATCATGGCAAAACATCAGTACTGGATGTGCTTAGAAGTGCAAACGTGGTTTCAGGAGAATTTGGTGGAATAACCCAACACATAGGAGCTTATCAAATTGAAAGCCAGGGTAATAAATTAACATTTATTGATACCCCAGGTCATGCTGCGTTTACAGAAATGAGAGCAAGAGGATCAAAATTAACAGACGTAGTTGTTTTAGTAGTTGCTGCTGATGATGGAGTTAAACCTCAAACAGTAGAGTCTATTAAACATGCTAAAGCTGCAAATGTTCCAATAGTTGTAGCTATAAATAAATGTGATTTACCAGAGGCAGATCCTCAGAAGATAAAAAATCAGTTATTAGAGCACGAATTAATTGCTGAAGATTTATCTGGTGATACTTTAATGGTAGAAGTCTCAACTAAAACAAAACAAAATTTGGATAAATTAGTAGAGTCTATAATACTTCAAGCAGAAATTTTAGATCTTAAAACAGATTATGAATCAAAAGCTACAGGTATAGTCTTAGAGTCTAAAATCGATGTTGGTAGAGGTCCTGTTGCTAATATAATTGTAACAACAGGAACACTTAAGAGAGGTGATTTTTTTGTAAGTGGTTTAAAATGGGGAAAAATTAGAGCTATTATTAATGACAAAGGTCAAAATATTAATGAAGCATCACCTTCTACTCCTGTTGAAATTTTAGGAATAAATGGTGCAGCAAAAGCTGGAGACGATTTTATTGTTCTTGATACAGAAAAAGAAGCTAAGACACTGAGTGAAAATAGAGCTCAAGAAAGTAAGGATGGAAAAAATCCACTAACTTTTGCAACTCAAGACTCTGCTTTTTCAGATAAATCTACAGAAGAATTAAATTTAATAATTAAATCTGATGTGCATGGATCATCTGAAGCAATTAAAAATGCAATTAGTCAAATCAAGCATGATGAAGTTAAACCTAAAATAATTTTAGCAGATATTGGAATGGTAACCGAGACAGATGTTACATTAGCGAAAGCATCAAATGCAGTATTAATTGCTTTCAATGTTAAACCAAGTAAAGAGGCAAAAAAACTTGCTGAAAATGAGAAGATAAAAATTTCTTCATACAATATTATTTATGAAGTTTTAGATTATATCAAACAAAGAATGTCAGGATTATTAGCACCCGATGTCCAAGAAAAAATCACTGGAACGGCACAAATTTTGGAAATATTTAAAGTTTCAGGTGCTGGAAAAGTTGCTGGTTCAAGAGTAACCGAGGGTGAAATTAATAACACTTCAGATGTCAGAATTATTAGAGATGGTACTATTATTTATACTGGAAAAGTCTCAACAATATTTAGAGAAAAAAACCAAGTGAAACAAGTAAGTGGTGGCCAAGAGTGCGGAATTACAGTGAAGGATTATATGGATTTTCAAAAAAATGACACAATAGAAGCATTTAGTGTTACATCTACAGAGAGGTCAATTTAATGGCAGATAGAATAGGAAAACCAGTTTCACAAAGACAGTTAAGAGTAGGTGAAATGATTAAGCAGTCTTTAAGCATGATTTTTATAAGAAATGAGGCTAAGGTGCCGAACTTAGAAACAAACACTATAACGGTTACTGAGGTTAGAATGAGTCCTGATTTAAAAATTGCTAAAGCATATGTTCTTCCATTGGGTGGAAAAGATGCAGAGGAAACAATTGATATTTTGAAAGAATACTCATTTTTAATTAGAAAAATTTTATCACAAAAAGTGGTTATGAAATTTTTACCAAAAATACTTTTTAGAAAAGACGAATCTTTTGAGTATGCGGAAAAAATAGAAAACTTAATAAAACAAACAAATAAATAGGAAGAAAGAGGCATGAACAAAAAGGCACAAGAATTAGCAATGCACGATAAAGATACTGGATCTTCAGAAATTCAAATTGCTTTGCTAACAGAGAAAATTGAAACTCTCTCTAAACATATTAAGCAATTCAAAAAGGATAAACATTCATCTGTTGGATTGTTGAGAGCGGTAAATAGAAGAAAGAAATTGTTAGAATACCTTAAGAAAAATAAAATGGATTCTTACAAAAATGTACTGTCGAAATTGAATTTAAGAAAATAGAAATCAAAATAGATAGAACGGAATGGAACGAAACGAACGAAACGAAATGGAAATGAAATGTTTAAAGTATACAAGAAGGAAATTGAAGTAGCGGGAAAGAAGATAAGTTTAGAAACAGGTAAAGTAGCAAGACAAGCAGATGGTGCAATAATCGCAACATGTGGAGAGACAGTCGTACTAGCAACAGTAGTAGGAGCAAAAAAAGTAAATCCTGATATGGATTACTTTCCATTATCTGTAAATTACCAAGAAAAATATTATGCGGCTGGAAAAATTCCAGGTGGATATTTTAAAAGAGAAGCAAGGCCAACTGAGAGCGAAACATTAATCTCTAGATTAATTGATAGACCAATCAGACCTTTGTTTCCTGACGAATTTAAAAATGAAGTTCAGTTGTTACCAACTGTAATTTCCTATGACAAAGAAAATGAGCCAGATATTTTATCAATAACTGCTTCATCAGCAGCATTAGCTATATCAGGAATGCCATTTATGGGCCCTGTAGGTGCTTCAAGAGTTGGCTTTGTAGATGGAAAATATGTTTTAAACCCATCTAAAGCAGAATTAGAAAAATCAAAATTAGATTTAGTAGTAGCAGGTACAAAAGATGCTGTGCTTATGGTTGAGTCTGAAGCAAGTGGTTTAACAGAGGAAGAAATGTTAAACGCAGTTAAATTTGGTCACGAAGGCTTTGTTCCAGTAATTGAAATGATTGAGGAACTTGCAAAAGAATGTAGAAAACCTGAGTGGACAGTTGAAAAAAAAGATTTATCTGAAGTTGAGAAAAAACTTCAGGAAACTTTTACAGAAGATCTTAAAAAAGCTTTTGCTACAAGAGATAAACAAGATAGATCAAATCAAATTTCTGAAATCACTGATAAAGCTAAAAAGCTTTATGAGGAAGATGAAAATTACACTGATCTAGATGTTAACAGTCAGTTAAAAAATCTTGAAAAATCAATTGTAAGAACAGATATTCTTAAAAACAAAAATAGAATTGATGGTCGAGGTTTATCAGATGTGAGACCTATTTCTTGTGAAGTAGGTGTTTTACCAAGAGCTCATGGTTCTGCATTATTTACTAGAGGAGAAACGCAAGCAATTGTTGTAGCAACTTTAGGAACATCTGATGATGAGCAAAGAATTGAAAGTTTAGATGGATTACAAAGAGAGCGATTTATGCTTCACTATAATTTTCCTCCTTTTTCAGTTGGAGAAACTGGAAGAATTGGAACTGGCAGAAGAGAAATAGGTCATGGTAAATTAGCTTGGAGGGCAATTAACTCTTCATTACCTAAAAAAGAGGCATTTCCATATACCTTTAGAGTAGTTTCAGAGATCACAGAGTCTAATGGTTCTTCTTCAATGGCTACTGTTTGTGGAACTTCTTTAGCTTTAATGGATGCTGGTGTACCTATTAAAGAGCCCGTTGCTGGTATTGCAATGGGATTAATTAAAGAAGGTGATGATTTTAGTGTTCTTTCAGATATTTTAGGTGATGAAGATCACTTGGGTGACATGGATTTTAAAGTTGCTGGAACTAAAGATGGAATTACTTCTCTTCAAATGGATATCAAAATTACAGGTATTACTTTTGAAATTATGGAGCAGGCATTAAGCCAAGCTAAAGATGGAAGGGTTCACATCTTAGGAGAAATGAATAAAGCATTGTCAGCTTCAAGATCTGATGTTGGAAAACACACTCCAAAAATGGAACAAGTTAATGTTGACAAGAAAGAAATTGCTGCAGTCATTGGAAAAGGTGGTGCAACGATCAGAGAGATTGTTGAAAAATCAGGTGCAAAAGTAGATGTAAATGATGAAGGTGTGGTAACAGTTGCTGCCCCAGATGAAGAGTCTAGAAACATCGCAATGCAAATGATTAAAGATATAACTGCAAAAGCCGAATTAAACAAAATTTATTCAGGTAAAGTAATGAAGATTATGGAGTTTGGTGCATTTGTTAATTTCTTAGGAAAACAAGATGGACTTGTTCATATCTCAGAACTAGCAGATAAAAGAGTAGCTAAAGTTACTGACGTTGTCAATGAGGGTGACGAAGTAAAAGTTAAAGTAATTGGTTTCGATAGAGGTAAAGTTAAACTTTCTATGAAACAAGCTACTGAATAATTAATAACTTAAATTAAATTCAAAACCCCTGGAAGTAGATTTCTGGGGGTTTTTTATATAGAAGATAAATTAATTTTTTTTGAGTATTTTTTATTTGGCACATTTTTTATAACTGCTTGGCCGCAACGCATTACTCCTCGTTTTTTATCAAATGTCATTTTGGGCTCACCATACAACTTCCATCCATTCGATAATGCCTCAGTTACTCGATTACAAAATCTTGCTGTATCATCATCAGTAATAAATCTGTATCCCTTCATATATTTTTAACTAAATTTTAAGTTATATTTTTCGGATCTGGCATCCCAACCTTGTTATATCCAGCATCTACGTAGTGAATTTCACCGGTAACTCCGTTTGCAAGGTCACTTAGTAGGTATAATGCTGAATTTCCAATATCATGGATATTCACATTTCTCTTTAGAAAAGAATGGTCTTCATTCCACTTATATAGGAATTTTGCATCTCCAATTGCAGATGCAGCTAATGTTTTAATAGGTCCTGCACTTATTGCATTTACTCTGATGCCTCTAGCACCTAGATCTCTTGCAAGATACTTAACACTAGACTCCAAAGCAGATTTACAGACACCCATTACATTATAATTTGGAATAGCTTTGTTTGCTTCATAGCTTAAAGTAATTAAACTTCCACCCTCTTTCATTACCTTTGAAGCTTCTTTTGCTACTTCGGTAAATGAAAAACAGGAAATTAACATACTTCTTAAAAAGTTTTCTCTAGTTGTGTTTAAATACTCACCAGATAACTCTGATTTATCTGAAAAAGCAATTGCATGAACTACAAAATCAATCTCACCCCATTGTGATTTAACATCTTCAAATAATTTTATTACATCCTCTTTTTTTTCAACATCACAACTGAATGTTACTTTTGAATTTAATTTCTCAGCTAAAGGAACAACCCTTTTCTTTAAAGCTTCACCCAAATAAGTGAACGCAAGTTCTGCACCAGCTTCAGCAAGTTTTTGAGATATACCCCAAGCAATAGATCTTTCATTAGCGACACCCATGATTAATCCTTTTTTACCTTTCATCAAACTCATAAATTAAACCTTTTCAAAAATTAAAGCGGCATTAGTTCCACCAAAACCAAAGCTATTTGACATTACTGTATTTAAAGTTGTTCCTGTTTCAGTTTTGGAAACTATAGGAAAGTTTTTAGCATCATCATCCATATCTGTGATATTTGCTGATCCTGTAATGAAGTTATTTTTCATCATTATTAAACAATAAATTGCTTCATGAACTGAAGCAGCTCCTAATGGATGACCTGATAAAGACTTTGTTGAACTTATTTTTGGAATATTCTCTCCAAAAGTTTCTTTAATAGCATTAAGTTCAGTTATATCTCCAACTGGAGTAGATGTTCCGTGTGTATTAATATAATCAATTTTATTTTTAGCAGTTGCCATTGCCATTTTCATACATCTAACAGCACCCTCGCCTGATGGAGCTACCATATCGTATCCATCTGAAGTTGCTCCATAACCAGTTAATTCTGCGTATATTTTAGCCCCTCTTGCTTTAGCATGCTCATATTCTTCAAGTACCAACACCCCAGCACCTCCAGCTATTACAAATCCATCTCTAGTTTTGTCATAAGCTCTAGATGCTTTATCAGGAGTATCGTTATACTTTGATGACAAGGCTGTCATAGCATCAAACATTGCTGTCATTGCCCAATGAATTTCTTCACTACCACCTGCAAAAACAATGTCTTGTTTGCCCATTTGGATTAACTCCATTGAATTTCCAATACAGTGACCACTTGTTGCACAAGCAGAACTCATTGTATAATTAGTTCCTTTTATTTTGAATGGAACAGCAAGTGTTGCTGAAGCAGTGCTTGCCATTGTTCTTGGAACAATAAAAGGGCCCATTAGTTTTGGAGTTTTAGCTCTTGTTTTGTCTGCTGCTAGAATTACATTTTCAATTGATGGACCACCAGAACCCATTACAATTCCAGTTTTAAAATTACTTACTTCGCTTTCTTCTAATCCAGAGTCTTCAATTGCCTCTTTCATTGCAATATAATTATAAGCTGAGCCAGACCCCATAAATCTAATTGTTTTTCTATCGATGTGATCTTCAAGTTTAATATTTGGTTTACCATGAACATGGCTTTTTAAATTATGCTCTTTGTATTCTTCTGCAAAAGAAATTCCTGATTTTGAACTTAATAAAGATTGATGAACTTCCACTTGATTATTTCCTAAACAAGAAACAACTCCTAAACCTGTAATAACTACTCGTCTCATTATTTAAATAACCCTACTTTTAAATTTTCTGCTGAATATATTTTTTTATTATCTGCAAGAACAATTCCATTTGCAAGACCAACAGTAGTTCCACCAGGAGACATAATTTTTTTCATATCTATCTCATATCTTACGATTTTTACATTTTGCAAAACTTCACCTGTAAATTTTACTGTACCAACCCCTAAAGCTCTTCCTTTTCCTGGATTTCCAAGCCATCCTAGGAAAAAACCTACCAGTTGCCACATCGCATCTAAACCTAAGCATCCAGGCATAACTGGGTCTTTTTTAAAATGACAATCAAAAAACCAAAGATCATCTTTAATATCTAATTCAGCCTTTAATGAACCTTTGTTATAGGATCCATTATCTTCATTGATTTCAGTTATTCTATCAAACATAAGCATTGGAGGAAGAGGTAATTTTGCGTTGCCAGGACCAAAAAGATCCCCATTTCCACAAGTTATAAGATCATCATAGGAGTATGAGTTTTTTTTCATAATTTTGAGATCCCTTATTACTTGATTTAATCCTAATATAATATAATAAAACACTATATTTTTATTCATACTTTAGAATAATTATAAAAAACAATGGCAAAAAACTGCAATTTTATTGGAAAATTAAGAGAGTTAGGGCTTAGACCTACCAAGCAAAGAGTAAAAATGTGTGAAGTTTTGTTTAATAGAGAAAAAACTTTCCATTTCACAATTAACGATTTGGTTAAAATGATATCTGAGCAAATGAATCAAAAGATATCTTTAGCTACAGTTTATAATACCGTTCATGCATTTGAAAAAAAAAGGATATTTAAAAGAAATTTCAATCGATAGCCATAAAAGTTATTTTGATACGAACACCTCAGCACACCATCATTTTTTTGATGAAGATACACATCAGCTCATAGATATTGATAAAAATGATATAGATAAAATAAATATTAAAAAAAATATTCCTGGAAAAAAAATAAATTCTATAGAAGTTTTGGTTAGAGTTGCGAGTGATACTCAAAATCAAAAAAAATTTAATTAAATCAATTATTTAAAATATACATTATAATAATTCTAAACTATTGACATATAGTTAAGATGCATTATATGATTTATAATCATCAAAAAGGAGAAAAAATGTCTTTAAAAGGAAGTAAAACAGAAGAAAATTTAAAAGAAGCGTTTGCTGGTGAAAGTCAAGCAAACAGAAGATATCTTTATTTTGCACAAAAAGCTGACATAGAAGGTTACAATGATGTAGCTGCAGTTTTTAGATCAACAGCCGAAGGTGAAACTGGTCACGCACATGGTCATCTGGAGTATTTAGAAGAAGTTGGTGATCCAGGAACTGGTATGCCGATTGGCGAAACAAAAGCTAACCTAGCTTCTGCAGTACAAGGTGAAACGCATGAATACACTGATATGTACCCAGGTATGGCTAAAACAGCTAGAGAAGAAGGTTTTGAAGAAATTGCTGACTGGTTTGAAACTTTAGCTAAAGCTGAAAAATCACACGCTGGGAAGTTTCAAAAAACTTTAGAGTCTATTAGCTAATCAAATTTCTTAGTGGGCGTCAGTCGCCCACTAAAAACAACTAAAATTTCAAATAACTTAATTATATGAGCAAAGAAGGAAGTTTAGGTGCACCTATAAGACATCCTATTGATTACGAGCATCCTGATTTTTTAAATCCTGAAAAATTAGATGCTGAAATGAGAAGAGTATTTGATATTTGCCATGGGTGCAGAAGATGTTTTAATCTTTGTGACTCATTTCCAAAGTTATTTGACATGATTGATGAATCTAAAAATGAGGATGTTGAAAGCTTATCTAGCGATCAATTTTCTCCTGTTGTTGATGCATGTACTTTGTGCGATATGTGTTTTATGACTAAATGCCCATATGTTCCACCTCATGATTTTGATTTAGATTTTCCACATTTAATGCTGCGATATAGAACAGCTCAAAAAAAATTAGGTAAATTACCAAGTGTGCCAACACAATTAGCCCAAATAGACCGAAACGCTAAAATTGGTGTTATGTTTTCTAAATTAGTTAATTGGGCATCAAATATTAAAAATAAATTAATTAGAAAAATCTTAGAAATAATTACTGGAATAGATAAAAGAGTTCAGTTGCCAAAATATAACTCAGAAACTTTTTCAAATTTTTTCAAAAAAAATAAAGATAAAATAAATTATCAAACACCCTATAAAGACAGAAAAGTTGTTATCTATTCAACTTGTTTTGTAAATTTTAATAAAAAAAATACTGGTGTTGCTGCTTTAAAAGTTTTGAAAAAAAATGGTGTAGAGGTACAGGAGGCCTATCCTGGTTGTTGTGGAATGCCATTTTTAGAGCAGGCAGATTTGCCAAAGGTTGTTGATCAAGCAAAGAAAGTTTCAAAAGATTTAATAGAATGGATTGAAAAAGGTTATAAAGTAATAACTTTAACAGCAAGTTGTGGATTGATGTTAAAATTCGAATGGCCCTTATTATTACCAAACGATGAAAAAATTAAAAAATTATCTGCAAATGTTATGGATATTGACGAGTATGTAGTTGATATTTCAAACAATGAGGGATTGGCACAAGGATTAAATGAAATTGATGGAGGAGTAACCGTACATCACGCTTGTCATGCTAGAGCACAGAACATGGGAAACAAAGCGAGAGATATGTTAAAATTGATACCAAACATTAAAATTGATCTAGTTGAAAGATGCGCAGGTCATGGAGGAACTTTTGGAGTAATGAAAGAAACTCATGATCTAGCAAATAAAGTTGGAAGACCTACAGCTAGACAAATTAAAAATAAAAATAATAAGTATATGGCTTCCGATTGTCCTTTAGCTGGCAAACATTTAAAACAGTTAGAAGTTGATACAAATATATCTAATGATGAGGCACTACATCCTATCGAATTAATGGCGAAAAGTTATAACTTATAATCATGCCTAGAGAAAAAAGAGAAATTCAAAAAGAAGACATCATGCCTCTAGATGTTTATATAGGTAAGAGACGTGAACTTAGAAAAAATATTGTTGATTATAAAAAAAATAGAAGAGTTGCTTTAGGTCCTTATGCTACTTTTTATTTTGAAAGTTATGAAACAATGTTAGCTCAAGTTCAAGAAATGCTATACATTGAAAAAGGTGGTGATGAACAACTTCAGGATGAGCTTTCTGCATATAATCCTTTAATACCTAACGGAAAAGAGCTTACCGCAACTCTAATGTTTGAAATAGATAATCCTATTTCAAGAGGGGCGTTTCTTGGAAAAGTTGGTGGAATAGAAGAAACAGTATTTATGAAAATAAATGGTGAGAAAATTAAAGCGGTTCCAGAAGAAGATGTAGATAGAACTTCTACTGAAGGAAAAGCTTCTTCAGTTCAGTTTATTCATTTTAATTTTACAGATGATCAAATAGAAAAATTTCAATCTAATAGTTCAGAAATTGAACTTGGTATTGATCATAAAGAGTATTCCCACACCACAAAATTATCTGAAGAAAATATATCTTCTTTATCTGCTGATTTTAGTTAATTTAGCCCCCAAATATTATCTGTCTTGATCCAACCTTTAAATTCAGCTGATGTAATTTGGCACCAATTTTGTTCACATTTTTCTATAATTAATAATCTTCCTTTTTTAATTTGAGCTACTGGTTTAGCAAAAGAATTAGGTTTTTTAAATAAAACTTTATCCTTAGTAGCTATTACTGAATTACTTTTTTTTAATTGTGAAATATGAATCCATCCACTGTTATTTTTAAAATCAATAATTCGTCTAAAATTTTCTTTTTTATCAATTTGCTTTAAAGGTAAATTTATTTTTTTATAAACATACTTAATATCTGATTCAAAACTTGGTCCATAACGTACATTTACCTTATTTTTTTTAAGAGAAACAAATATTTCTTCTGCATTACTTGAGGTAATAAAGAATATTAAGATGAAGAATATAAAAATATTATTTATTAAATTTTTTATTTTCACTTTTTTTTGTTTTATTTAATTTAACTTTTCTAAAGCTTAAATTTAATAAATCTATAATAAGAATAAATCCATTTAAATTTTGGCCAACTTTTAATATTTGTTTTAAAACTTCATTAGCTAGCATTGTACCAATTGTTCCTGCTACTGGCCCTAATATTCCTTCGTATTCACAGTTTAATATTTCATCAGTAATAACTTCCTCTTGATAGAAGTCTCTTAAAGAAGGAGTATTTTTATCTACAAAATTAAAAGTAAAAATATGACCGTCAAATTTGCTAATTGCTCCAGTCACAAGATATTTTTTATAAATTAAACTCAAATCATTTATTAAAAATTTACTTTCAAAATTGTCAGTACCATCAATTATGTAGTCGTAATTTTTTATTACTTTTTCAAATTTTGCTCTATCCATTTTAAAGTTATAAATATTTATTTTTGTTTTTGGATTAATTCTATTTAATTTTTTTTTAGCAATTATAACTTTTGAATGATTTAAATCTTTTTCATCATATAAACTTTGTCTATGAATATTTGATAGGCTAATGATGTCATGATCAACAATTCCTAGTTTACCAATACCAGATCGAGTTAAAAAATCAGCTGCTGGACATCCTAGGCCACCCATTCCAATTATTAAAACCTTTGATTCTAGAATTTTTTTTTGTCCTAATGGACCTATGTTTTTTAAAATTATTTGCCTCGAAAATTTATCTATCTCTTTTTTGCTTAAATTTCTGCTCATTTTCCAGTCGAGCCAAAACCACCCTCTCCCCTTACAGTTTCTGGAAGATTATCTGTTTCTTCAAATTCCATTTTAATTACAGGAGTTAAAATCATTTGTGCTATTCTATCTTTATTGTTTATTAAAAAATCATTTTTTCCATGATTAAAAAGAATTACTTTTATCTCTCCCCGGTAATCACTATCAATAGTTCCAGGTGTATTTAAAACACTTATACTGTTCTTTGCAGCTAAGCCAGATCTTGGTCTTATTTGGATCTCAAAATCACTTGAAAATGCAACTGCAAGACCTGTTGGTACTAAACAAGAAGAGTTTGGTTTGAGAGTAATAGGTTCCTTAAGTAAAGCCATTAAATCCATCCCTGATGCACCTTCTGTTTTGTAAGCAGGTAATTCAACTGTAGGATCTAACTTTTTGATAAGAACTTTTGCCATTAATTTAATTGATCAATTATTCTATCAACTATTTCATCAGAAATTTCAGATTTTTTTCTGTAAGAAAGTTTTTCTCTTTTAATGTCCTTATCTTTGTAGTGAATTATTACTTCATTATAATCAGAGTCAAATCCTATATCTTTTTTTGATACGTCATTAGAAATTATCCAATCACAATTTTTCTTGTTTAATTTATCTTCTGCATTTTTATTAATCTGATTAGTTTCTGCTGCAAATCCTATAACAAGTTCAGGCCTCATTGAATTATGATTAGAAACATAATTAAGTATATCTACATTTTTTTCTAAATTTAAAGTTAAATTTTCTTGTTTCTTCATTTTGTCTTCATAACTTTTTTTCATTTTAAAATCTGCTACGGCAGCAGAAAAAATTGCAACATTAACAGGCAAATATTCTTGAGTTGCAATTAACATCTCATCTGCTGTTTCAACTTTTATAAGATTAATATCTTCATTAATTTCTAGATTGGTTGGACCAGATATTAATGTTGTATCAAAACCTTTTCTATTTAATGATTTAGCCAATTCATAACCTTGTTTACCACTTGATTTATTTGTAATAAAACGAACTGGATCTATATACTCATTAGTCGGACCTGCTGTTACTAGAGCCTTATATTTTTTATTACTTTTTTGAGTTAAGAAATATTCATCTATTTTTTCAGCAATTATTAATGGCTCTGACATTTTACCTTCTCCATATTCACCGCATGCCATATCTCCAATTTCTGGACCAATCACCCTATATCCAAACTCTTTTAATTTATTTATATTTGTTTTAGTAATTGGATGTTCCCACATTCTTACATTCATTGCTGGTGCTAAAATAATGTCTTTATCTGAAGCTAAAACAACAGTAGATGCTAAATCATCAGTTGTCCCTTGGGCTAATTTTGAAATTGTATTTGCTGTTGCCGGCGCAATGACAATTACATCTGCCCATCTTGAAAGAGAAATATGATCCATTTCTGTTTCATTTTCTACACTGAATAAATCGCTATAAACTTTGCCTTGAGAAAGTGATGTTACTGAAAGTGGAGTTACAAACTTTTTTGCACTTGCAGTAAGGATTGTTTTTATATCTGCACCATTCTTTTTAAAAAGCCTAATTGTTTCAAGACTTTTATAGGCAGATATTCCTCCACAGACAATGAATAGAATTTTTTTATTTAACAAATTTTTCATCAGCGGAATTAAAATACTATAAGGCCAAAAATTACAAGAAGTAATAAACCAATAATAGATTGATTTCTAAATGCTATCATTTCTGACTTCTTATCATTTAGTGCAGTATAGGAATTTGAATTTTGTGGAATTTGACCGCTAGCCAAAAATGTTAAAGCTTGATTGGCTTTATCCATAATCTCAGGAAATTCTGGCAAACGCTTAATAACTTCGGATGTATTTTTTAAAGTTTCATTGAGATTGTTAATCGGATCTTTTGTTTCTTTAAGCCAATTTTCAAGTACTGGCTTCGAAGTTGTCCAAATATTAGTGTTTGGGTTTAATTTTCTTGCTACACCTTCAACAACAACCATTGTTTTTTGTAACATTAATAATTGAGGTTGAGTTTGCATATTAAATTTTTCAGTTACATCAAATAGTTGTTTGAGTAATTTTCCTCCTGAAATATCTTTTACTTCTTGACCGAATATAGGTTCACCAATTGATCTTAAGGCTTGAGCTAAATCATCGATTGGCACTTCTTTAGGAACTAATCCAGCCACCAAGTGAACTTCAGCTACTTTGCGATAATCCCTTTGAATAAAGCCAAATAAAATCTCTGCTAAAAACCTTTTACTAAGTTTATCTAACCTACCCATAATCCCAAAATCTATAGGTACAATTTGGCCACTATTATTAACAAAAATATTTCCTTGATGCATATCTGCATGAAAAAAACCATCTCTTACAGCATGTCTCAAAAAATGTTGGATAATGTCTTCTGCTATTTTATTAGTATCTAAATTTCTTTTCTTTAACTCCTCAGCTTCTCTGATTGAAATTCCATCTATCCAATCTAAGGTCATTACATTTTCACTGGTAAAATTCCAATAAATCTCTGGCACTTTAAATCCAGCATCATTTTTTGTATTTTCTGCATATTCATTTGCTGCAGCTGCTTCGAATCTTAAATCCATTTCAAGATTAGTTATCTCTTTTAGTAAAAAAACAACCTCAACAAGTTTTAATCTTTTTGTTTTTTTTACAAATGATTCAATAATAAATGCAAATAACATCATCGCATCTATTTCTTCATTAAATATTTTTTTTATGTTTGGTCTTAAAATTTTAATTGCTACATCTTTGATTGTTCCATTATCATTAATTTTTGCTTTATGGACTTGTGCAATTGATGCAGCTGCAACTGGTTCACTTAAATCTATTATTGAATTATATGCATCAATTCCCAGATCTTCTTTTATAATTTCTTTTGCTTCGTGAATTGAAAAAGGCGGTAATCGATCTTGAAGTTTTTCTAGCTTTAAAGATAATTCTTCCCCAATTATATCAGGTCTAGTAGCAAGAAATTGTCCAAGCTTTATAAAAGTTGTACCCATAGACTCTAATGACCTAGATAGTCTCTCACCATCATCTTCAATGAAATTACTTTGTTCTTTTTTTTCAAACGAAATAGATAAAATTTGGAACAATACTGTTATAGCCAAAGGAGGTTTTTTAAATTTTGATGCAATTTTTAAAATATCAGATTTTGCAATTTTTCTTCCTAATTTAAATAAAGTAATAAATTTTTTAATCATTAAATTTTCCAACCACTATGAATTGAAACAATACCGCCAGAAAGATTTCTATAAGAACATTTATGAAAATTATTTTTCTCCATTAATTCTATTAATTCGTCTTGATTAATAAATTGTTCAATACTTTTGATTAAATATTCGTAAGGTTCTTTTTCTCCAACTACAAACTGACCAATTATAGGAATAAGTTTTGAATAATTTTTATATATAAAATCAAGATTTGAATTTTGAATCTTAGAAAATTCCAGACATAGATAGCGTCCACCTGGCTTTAAAACTCTATAGGCTTCTGAAAGTGACTTATTTAAATTTTTTGTATTTCTCAGCCCAAAGCTTATAGTGTAATAATCAAATGAATTGTCTGCTATTGGTAATTTTTCTGCTGGCGAAATAACCCATTTTATATTTTTATAATTAGATAATTTTTGTTTTCCCTGACTAATCATTCCTTTATTAGGGTCTACACAAGTAATTTCGGCTTCCTTATTCGTATTATTTAAAAATAATTTTCCAATATCTCCTGTCCCACACGCAACATCTATTAATTTTCTACCAACTCTAGGACTCATCATGTTAATTAAACTTTTTTTCCAGTATCTATGTATACCCATAGACATAAAGTCATTCATCAAGTCATATTTGTTGTAGACTTGATTAAATATATTTTCTACAAGTCCCTTTTTATTTTGAAGATTTTGTTCCATAAAAAAATATATATTGAATATAGTATCAAATGCCAGAATTACCAGAAGTAGAAATTGTTAGACAATCCCTTCATAAAAAGATCAAAAAAAAAAGCATAAAAAAAGTAATAATTAGAAATAGGAATTTAAGGTTTAAAATACCAGATGATTTCGAAAGTTTTCTAAAAGATAAAAAAATAATTAAAGTTAGTAGATTTTCTAAATATTTAATTATCCATTTTCAAAATGAAGATTATTGTTTAATTCATTTAGGAATGTCTGGAACAATCCATATTCTTGATAAAAAAAAGCCTCTAAAATTTACAAACACTAGTTTTTATCATTCACCATTTTTACCTAAAAAACACAATCATGCAGAGTTTATATTTGATAACTTGAAAATAATTTATAATGACCCAAGACGTTTTGGATTTTTTGAAATAATTAAGAATCATCAAGATTTAGAAAAAAGATTTAAAAAAATGGGACCAGAACCTTTTAATGATAAATTTGACTTAAATTATGTATTTAATTATTTTAAGAAAAAAAATAAGAATATAAAAAGTTTTTTACTTGATCAGAGATTTGTTTCTGGAATAGGAAATATTTATGCAAGTGAAATACTTTTCGCTAGTAAAATAAATCCTTTTAAAAAAGTGAAGCGACTTAGTAAAAATGAATGTTTAAATATTATTTCAAATTCAAAGAAAATACTTAAACAGGCAATTAAGAAGGGAGGGTCAAGTATTAGAGATTTTAAAGATATTTCAGGTAACAAAGGTACTTTTCAAAAAGAGTTTAGAGTTTATCAGCAAGACGGAGCTAATTGTAAGCGCACAAACTGTGAGGGTATTATAAAAAAAAAAATAACATCAAATAGGTCAACTTTTTTTTGTGTTTCATGTCAAAAATAGTTAAATATTTAGTTGACCACCATAAATTCTCAAGTTATACCCCTGCGCAGATGGCAAACACAAAATCAGCAATTAAGAGAATTAGAAGAATCTCTAAACAAACAACAGTAAATAAAGCTAGAAAGAGCAAGTTTAGAAATGCTCTTAAGAAGATGAATCTTTTAATTGATAGTAAAAAGAAAGATGAGGCTTTAAAATTTTTACCAAAGTTAAACTCTGAGTTGATGAAGGTTGCAAAAACCGGGATTATTAAAAAACAAAATGCTTCTAGAAATGTTTCTAGAATAACAAAAAAAATTGCTGCAATTTAAACACTAGTCTAAATTTTTAACAACTTCTGATATCTACATCATATATTTAAATTTTGTCTCAAATTACTATATTTAGATTTAGTAAATATTTGAATTATGGTCATTCAATCTATGTTTGATTCAATTTTAATTCAACCAATTTATTGATTCAATCTATGTTTGATTTAATTTATTGATTCAATCTATATTTGATTCAATTTATAATTTTAAATTTATTTTTTAATTTTAAATTATTTTGAAAATATAAATCACAATCATAGATTTTATTTTTTTTTAATTTTCTTTATTAAGTTGTTGCAAATTTTTTTAAATAGTTCTAACTGGGAATTCCCCTTGTTTTATGAACAAATTTATAAATACAAAAAATATTAATAACTTTTCTGCTGAAAGCTTTGACTGGAATAAAGTTCAAAATGAAATGAAAAATAAATTAGGTTTAGAAGTATATGAAAGTTGGTTAAAAAAAATTTCTTTTGTAGAAGAATTTAATAATTATTTATTATTATCAGTTCCAACAAGATTTATAAGAGATTGGATTACTTCAAGATATCTAGACCAAATATTGCAAATAATAAGACTTTATAAAAAAGACATTATTAGAATTGAATTTAAAATAGTAGAGCAAAATAAAAATAGTCCAATCAAAGAAAAAACATTTAAAGAAAATGTTTCAAATGAAAATATATCTTTTATAAAAGACTCGTATCTCCAGTATAATCGAATTGATCCAAATAAAAGATTTGATAACTTTATAACGGGTTCAAGCAACAAATTAGCTTACGAGGCTTCATTAAAAGTTTCAGAAAATATCTCCCATTATAACCCATTATATATTTATGGTGGAGTGGGAATGGGTAAAACGCATTTATTGAATTCAATAGGTTTTGAATTAAAAAAAAATAATAAAGTAATGTTTATTTCAGCTGAAAGATTTATGTATCAGTTCGTTAAATCAATTAAATCGAATGATATGGTTAAATTTAAAGAGTATTTTAGAAACACGGATATTTTGCTGATTGATGATATTCAATTCATTAGTGGAAAAGAGGCTATGCAAGAAGAATTTTTTCATACCTTCAATGCTTTGTTAGACAAAGGTTCTCAAATAATAGTTTCTGCTGATCGAGCACCAAATAAATTAATGAGAATTCAAGAGAGAATTAAATCAAGATTTTCTGGTGGATTAGTTGTTGATATTCAAAAGCCTGATCTTGAACTTAGAAAAAAAATAATAAAAAAAAAAACAGAGGAATTAAACAGTTTATATTCTGATCAATTAAATATTTCTAAAGAAATACAAGATTTTATAAGTGCTGAAATTAAAGGAAGTGTAAGAGAGTTGGTTGGAGCTATTAACAGAACTGTTTCGTTTTCTAGGATTTACAACAAAGTTCCAAATTTACCTGAGACAAAAGTAATATTAAAAGACCTTCTAAATATATCAGAAAATAAGGTAACGATTGATTTAATTCAGACTATTGTATGTAAATTTTTTAAGATAAGCAAAAATGAAATGTTATCTTCAAGAAGATCAAGATATTTAGTGAGACCTAGACAAACTGCAATCTATTTAACTAAAATTTTAACCTCAAAATCATTACCTGAGATTGGAAGAGAATTCTCAAACAGAGATCACACAACTATAATTCATTCTGTAAAAACTATTGAAAAAATTAAGGAAAAAAATCCTGAAATGGTTGAAAATATAAATAAGTTAAAAAATCAGATATTATATAATAATAAAGAAAATGAAATTTAACGTTAACCAACAAGATCTCCAACAAGCGTTAAATTACTGCCAAGGGGTTATTGAAAAAAGAAGTACACTTCCAATACTTTCAAATATATTGTTAAACGTAAGTAACTCTAAATTAACAATCACAGCAACAGATTTAGATTTAATATTTATTCATCAATTGAATAATGTTGAAATTCTAGAAGAGGGTAAAACAACTACAACATCTTCAATAATGTATGACATTATAAGAAAATTTAATTCTGGAAAAAAAATTAATTTGTTGTTAACAGATGTGAGTAAATTGCAAGTTGAATCTGAAAAGTCTATTTTTAATTTAAATTGTATTAGTGCAACTGAATTTCCACTAACTGATGAAAATTTCAATCAAAATGAATTTATAATAAAATCAAAAAAACTTTTGAAACTGCTAAATAAGTGTAAATTTTCTGTATCTAATGACGAAACAAGGCATTATTTGAGTGGAATTTATTTACATCAAACTGAGGTTGAGGATAAAAATTATTTAACAGCGGTCGCTACGGACAGTCATAGAATGTCTATTTCTAAAATAAGATTAGAAGAGAAAATTGAATTTGAACCAATTATTTTACCAAAAAAAACTATCTTTCAGCTTTGTTCATTACTAGATAGTTATGATGGCGATGTAAAAGTTTCTAATGTTAAATCAAAAATAAAGTTTGAGCTTAATAATAGTATATTAATATCAAAACTTATTGATGGCAAATTTCCCAATTATATTCAGGTAATACCAAAAAATAATCAAAAAAAATTAGAAATAGATTTAAAATTATTTTTAAATTCTGTTGATAGAGTTGCTTCTGTGTCTTTAGATAAAAAAGATGGTGTAAAATTTAATCTATCAAAGGATACTTTAGATTTATCAGTAAATAATACAAATAGCGGAGATGGAAAAGAAACATTAAATGTTAAATTCGATCATGAGCTGGAAATTAGTTTTAATTCAAGATATTTAATTGATGTAGCTTCTCAATTAGATGGAGATAGAGTTGAAATATTTCTGAATGATACAGGCTCTCCGGCTTTAATAAAAGACCCGGGTGACTTCGATAGTATTTTTGTTGTTATGCCCATGAAGGGTTAGTCCAATAAGTCTAACTCTGAATATATATTTTGTTCCAAAATTTTAATAAAATTTTCTTTTGATAAACCGGCTGGGATTGGTTTTAAAATAGAGATAGTAATCATTTTATTCTTCCTTTTAGCACCCTTTTTAGGCCAGACATATCCGGAGTTAATTGCAACTGGCTGACATGAAATATTAAGCTCTTCATATATTCTAGAGGCCCCTTTTTTAAATGATGGTCTTTCATCTGGAAGAACTCTAGTTCCTTGAGGAAATATAATTAAAGGTCTATTTGATCTACTTATTATTTTTGAAATATCATCAAAAAAATTCAAGTTATCTTTAGTAATTTTATTTCTTTTTATTGATATTGATCCTATTTTTTTTAAATACCATCCAAATATTGGAATTAGCAATAATTCTCTTTTAAGAATAAATACAGGGGAGTTAAATATTGTCTGCAAATAAAAGGTTTCAAACATTGATTGATGTGAAGCTGCTATAAAAAATTTTTCGTTATTAATTATATTTTCTTTTCCTTTAATTAAAATTTTTACTGAAAGCACAAATTTCAAACAAAAACCTGCCCAATAACCCATTAATTTTCCACCTACCAATACAATTTTTTTGGGCAAAAAAAGTGAAGGTAAAAAAATTAATGAAATTAAAATAATTCCAGTAAAAAATAATAACGAAAATAAAAAGTTTTTTATCATGTGTATCAAAAGCTAAATTAAATCTTTATGCTTTTGTCTTTTTCTTATAACTTTAACTTTTGACTCTTTAATTAGTAATTCAATTGGCTTAGTTCTTAAATTATAATTTGAGCTCAGAGACATTCCATAGGCTCCTACATCGCATATAGCAACTAAGTCTTTTTCTTTTAATACTTGAAATTTTTTTAATGTAATAAATTTGTCCGTACTTTCACAAATAGGGCCAACAAATTCATATGGTTTTTTTGATCTTATATTTGATTTTGTTACTGGCAAGGTTCTATGAATAGCACCATACAAGGCAGGTCTCATAAGATCGTTCATAGCTGCATCTAAAATTATAAATTTTTTCCTACCACTGTCTTTTATATAAATTACTTTGGATACTAATGTTCCTGTATCACCAATAATTGATCTACCTGGTTCAAATATAATTTTAACTTTATGTCTTTTTAAAAATTTAAGTATTGCAGAATTATATTTTTTATAGTTAAGTTTTTTATTTTTATCAGAGTAAGAAATTCCCATACCTCCACCTAAATCTATAAATTCAAATTTGTATCTAACTTTATTTAAAATTTGACTAACTGCTTCAAGCATTTTTTCGTAAGGCTTATGATCTAAAATCTGGCTACCTATGTGAACACTTAGACACTTTAAATCAATATTTTTAGAATTTTTTGAATACTTTATGATTTCATTGAATGTATTTTTGTTTACTCCAAATTTATTTTCTTTTTTACCAGTAGAGATTTGACTAAGTGTTTTTGCATCTGTGTTTGGATTTAGCCTTACTCCGACTCTTATTTTTTTATTTTTGGATTTTGCAACTTTATTTATTTCTTTTATTTCACTTAAAGACTCTGCATTGATAAGCAGAATGTTTTTATCAATAGCAAAACTTATTTCATTTGATGTTTTACCGACTCCAGAAAATACGATCTTATTTGGATTTATGCCTGCTTTTAGAGCCATCATTAATTCACCTATAGATACAACATCCGCTCCTAATCCAAATTTTTTAATTTCTCGAATTATATTAACATTCGTATTAGATTTAACCGCAAAACATATTAGCGGTGAAAAAGATTTAAAGTTTTTTTTAAAATTATTAATATTATCTTTTAACTTTGAATAAGAGTAAGAATAAAAAGGTGTCCCATATTTTTTTGCAATTTTTTGTAAGCTGATTTTTTCTATAGTAAGTTTTTTATTAATATATCTCATTAAGCCTTGCTGATTAAAATTTTATATATTCTTGCTTGTTTTTCAGGATCTGAATATTTAGGATCGTTTTTCACCCCACAAGAAACAATAGTACAAAATAATAATACAACTAAAGTAATTTTTTTAATCATTTTTCTTTTTTATATTTCATTATCATTTTTTTAATATTATCAAAAGAAGTTCCACCATAAGATTTTTTTGAATTAATTGATTTTGCTAAATTAAATACTTTTAAAACATCTTCTTTAAGCTTAGGCTCAATTTTTTTTAGTTCTTCTAAAGTTAATTCATTTAATTTTTTTTTTCTTTTTTCAGCATAATTAACAATAGCAGCAGTTTTTTGATATGCCTTTCTAAAAGATATAGAGTGATTTTTAACAAGATAATCTGCTAAGTCGGTTGCTGTAGTATAACCCGAATTAGCGAGTTCAAACATTTTGCTCTTATTTGGAGTACAGTTTTTAAGTATTTCATCAAATATTTTTAAGCAATTATTTAGGTTATCGTTAGACTTAAAAACAATCTCTTTGTCATCCTGCAAATCTTTAAAGTATGATAATGGCAACCCTTTTAAAATTGTGAGCATTGAAAATAAATTTCCATAAGCTATTCCTGATTTTCCACGTATATACTCCAGAAGATCAGGATTTTTCTTTTGCGGCATTATAGATGATCCTGTTACAACTTTATCAGACAAATGAATTAGATTAAAACCATCGGAATTCCAAATAATAAGTTCTTCTGCAATTCTAGAAATGTGCATAGCACATACAGATGAAGCATATAAAAAATCTAATACAAAATCTCTATCCGAAACTGTGTCAATTGAATTATTAGTAGGTATTTTAAAACCAAGTTTTTTAGTTGTATAATTTCTATCTATATTAAACGATGTTCCTGCTAAAGCTGCAACGCCTAAGGGATTTTCGTTTAAACTGTCCAAATTATTAGAAAATCTCTTTTTATCTCTATTAAACATTTCAACATAAGACATTAAATAGTGTGCAAAAGAGATAGGTTGAGCATTTTTAAGATGTGTAAATCCAGGCATAATAGTCTCAACATTTTTTTCAGCCAACTTAATTGTACTTTTAATAACTTTATTAATATTATTATTTATTTCGTTAGTTGAATTTTTCATCCAAATTTTAAAATCAGTAATTACTTGATCATTTCTTGATCTTGCAGTGTGAACATAGCCAGCTTCTTCACCTATAATCTGAAAAAGTCTCTTTTCAATATTCATATGAATATCCTCATATTTTTTATTAAACTCAAATTTATTATTTGTAATTTCTTTATTAATTTTTGTTAGTCCATAAGTAATTTTATTTTTTACTTTAAATGAAATTATTTTCTGTTTAAAAAGCATTTCAACATGAGCAATTGATCCTTGGATGTCTTCTTTATAAAGTCTTTTATCAACATCTATTGAATTACCGACTTTTTGAAACAAACTTGATGCATTTTTTTTTATCCGTGTGTTCCAGATTGCTTGGTTGTTTTTATTTTTTGCCATGATATTTAATTATACCTATTTAACATGAGATTTTTAATAATAATTATTTTTTTGATAACAAATGCTGTAGCTGAAGAGCTACCTGGAATTAAAAATATTGTAATCCATAAAATACCAAAAACATACGATAATGTTATTTTTTTAGACAAAAAAGATCAAAAAATTAATATTAACGAATCTAAGGGTAACTTATTGATATTGAATTTTTGGGCAACCTGGTGTGAACCTTGTAAGGAAGAAATGCCATCTTTAGATAGACTCCAAGTTAATCCAGAATTAGATAATATAAAAATTTTTGCAATTAATATAGGTAAAGAAAAGTTAAACAAAGTTAATAAATTTTTTGTTGATTTTAATATTAAAAATTTTGAGCCATATTTTGATCCACCCACAACATTAGCTAAAAAATTTTCGTTAAGAGGTATTCCCACATCAATTCTAATAAATAAAGAAGGCCAAGAATTTGCTAGAATAATAGGTTCTATTAATTTTGAAGATGAAAATTTTGTTAAGTGGATAAAAAAGTATAACTAATTTTTAAAAAAATATGCAAAACCAACTAAAGCAATAATAGCAATAAACTGTAAAATAACTCTTAACTGCATTAATTTATTTGAATATTTCTTACTGGTCTCCCCTCCTTTAAAAAGAGTCCCTATACCTAAGATTAAAACTACTCCAACAGCTATCAAAAGAGCAATTGATAAAACTTTTACTAATATTCCTGAAATCATTTTTTTTATTATAGATTGTGTTTTGACATAAAAAACATAATTTATCTACTATGACATTTTGCCTAGATTCAATAATTATTAAACCAGAAAATGGTGTTGAAATCAAAAATGCAATTATTTTGCTTCATGGTTATGGAGGTGATGGAAAGGATATTAGCATGCTTTCTTTAAATTGGAAAAGGCATATGCCTAATACAATCTTTATTTGTCCTAATGGTCACGAACCATGCGCTATAAATCCTTCAGGTTACCAATGGTTTGATTTAACTAAAGATGATTCTGACTACATACTAGAGCAATCAATTAAAGCTGAAGAAGTTTTAAAAAAATTTATTGAAGAAATAAAACAAGAGTTTAAGTTATCAAATAATCAAATCTGTTTATCAGGATTCAGTCAGGGCTGCATGATGTCTTTAAATGTTGGTCTTACATCTGAAAAAAATTTTTTATGTATAGTTGGTTTTTCTGGAAAGATAATTAATCAAAAAGATTTGAAAAACAGAATCAAAAATAATACTGAAACATTACTTATACACGGTGAAGCAGATCAAATTGTCTCATCAACACATTTACTAGAAGCAAAAGATTTTTTAATTAGAAATAATGTCAAAGTTGATACATTATTAATAAAAAATTGTGATCATCATATTCCTATTGAAGCATCAAGTACAGCTTTAAATTTTATTTTAAAAAAATTTAACATCTCTAATTATTGATAAATTTGTTTAACTAAGTTAAAATTAAATCAATGAATAACTTTATTGAACAAAATGTTTCATTAGAAAAGTGTCCAGCATTAGTACTTAATGCTGACTACAGACCTTTGAGTTATTACCCTTTATCTTTATGGTCATGGCAGGATACAGTTAAATCAGTTTTTCTCGATCGAGTTATTATTGTCAGTAATTATGATAGAACTATAAGAAGTCCATCTTTTAATATGAAATTGCCAAGTGTCATTGCATTAAAAGATTATATTGTTCCTCAAAGCAAGCCAAGTTTTACTAGATTTAACGTCTTTCTAAGAGATAAATTTTCCTGTCAGTATTGTGGAAGCAATGAGGAGTTAACTTTTGATCATTTATTGCCTAGGTCAAAAGGTGGTGAAACTAATTGGGATAATGTGGTGACAGCTTGTTCTGGATGTAATGTAAAAAAGGGTGGAAAACTATTAAAGCATTCAGGTATGAAATTACATCAATATCCTTATCGACCATCAACAGAAGATCTACATAAAAATGGAAAAAATTTCCCTCCAAATTTTTTGCATAAAAGCTGGATGGATTACTTGTATTGGGATGTAGAGTTAGAGGCTTAAATTTTCTCAGAGATATTTATTGCAATTCTAGAGCCAGTTTTAATAATTTTATCTAGCAATAAATAGGGCCCTTTTTTTGTTGCACCTTCATCATATGCAATATCCTTATGGTCTATTTCATCTTGTCTAAATTTTGTAATCTTTTTTTTTAAATCTTTCTCACTCTTATCCAGCTGGTTAATTTGATTTAAGTAATGTTCATCTATAACTTCTTCAACAGAGGCAGTACATAACATTGCAGCTTTTTTTCCAAGTAAAGTTGATCCAAATCCTAGTCCAACACCTAACAAATCCCACAAAGGTAAAAATTTAGTTGGTTGTATATTTCTTTTTTTAATTTCATTTTCGAAAAATTCACAGTGTTCTTTTTCATGAACTTTCATTTCCTTAATAGTTTTTTTAAGATTTTCATCTTTTACAAAAGTATTTAAAGCTAGCAATTGCCCTTCATAAATCTTAACAGCTCCACGTTCACCTGCGTGGTCAACTCTTATGAATTCTTCAACTCTTTTTTTATTAATTTTTGTCATAGTTTAAATAAATTCTTGTACTACTAATAGTTATTAGCAAAGAAATCAAAATATTATAACTTGTAAGTGATAATCCCATAATTTTAAATGTTACATCTTTGCAGCTTATATTTTTTTCTTGTAATTGTTTTAATATGTCCTCTTTAGACACTAAATCTGACCCTTTTTTTAAATCGCAAACTAACGATTCCTCAATGAAACCTTGCTCAATACCTAGATGATATAAAGATAAAATTGTAGCAGCTAAAAAAATTAAGATAAGCAAAAGTATGAAATATTTTTCAAGATGAATAAATTTATAATTTAGCACAATAATTATTATAGCCATTAAGTATGGAATTCTCTCTAAAATACATAAATTACAGGGTTGGTGACCTAAAGCATGTTCGATAAAAAATGCTGAAGCTAAAGCAAGGATACTAATTATAAAAGTTAATTTTATTGTTAATGTTTTATTAATATCAACCATTGAATTTAAAAAATAAATATATCAAAATAAATATTATAACTATTATAATTCCAATAATAGTGAACCATTTTGATCCATGTTTATCCATGAACTCTGTAAAATATTCGCCAAATTTATAGGAAAGATAAGCAACTATAAAAAATCTTAGACTTCTTGAAATTAAGCTAACAATTATAAAAATAGGAAGATTAAAAGCAATTAAACCACTTGAAATTGTAAAAGCTTTGTAGGGCAATGGTGTAAAGCCTGCTAGAAATAGAATACTCAACCATGCAAGTAAACCACTTCCTTTAGACATACTTAATTTTAAATTTTCAACTTTATCTTGATAACCATAAAATTCGATTACATACATCGCTAAATCAAAAAAAAGATATCCAATAAAATATCCAAACATTCCCCCAAGCACTGAGAATATTGATGCTATTAAAAATATTTTTATATATTCCTTTTTTTTAGCAATAACCATTGGGATAATCATTGCATCCGGAGGTATTGGAAAAAATGAACTCTCTATGAAAGATACAAGTCCTAAATAAAAATTTGAGCTTTTATGTGCAGCCAATTCTAAACATTTTTTGTAAAGTGTCTGAAGCATTTTTTGGTTTTAATATAAATTTAGTTCTTATACTATTTAAATATAATTTAATTGAATACCAAGGGCGAATGGCGGAACTGGTAGACGCGCACGACTCAAAATCGTGTTTCGCAAGAAGTGAGAGTTCGATTCTCTCTTCGCCCACCAAGTAATTATGAATATAGATAATTTAAATAATTTGATCGAATTGTTTGTTAATCAAGCAAATAAACAAAATAAAAAAGATATTTTTTTAGAATGGCTAAATCCAAGTAATAAAAAATCATATACATGGGAACAAACTGAAAAGAATATTTTAAAATTATCAAAAGTTATTAAAGAAAATATAAACGAAGGCGATAGATGTCTTTTAGTTTCAGAAAATAGACCAGAATGGTTTGTTTCTGATTTAGCCATCATGGTTGCTGGTGGAATTACAGTTCCAGCATATACAACTTATATGGAAGATGATTATAAGTACTTGATAGAAGATTGTGAGCCTAGCTTAGTTATTGTTTCAAACAATGAAATGCTAAAAAAATTAAATAATTCAATTAATGAAAAAGACTTTATCAAAAAAGTTATTACTTTGGATGAAATAGACAAAGTGATAAATAATTTAAATTTAATTAATAAAGAAAGATACTTAGATTTTAACTCAATAATTGAGAATACTTTATCAGCGGAAGATAAAATCAAAAATAATAAATTAAATAGAAAGTCTCCAGCATGTATTATTTATACTTCAGGAACTGGTGGGAATCCTAAGGGAGTAATTTTGAGTCACGGTGGAATTTTGAATAATGTTGAGGGATCGTGTGAAATTATAAATCCATTATTTAAGTCAAGACCAGTATTTCTAACTTGGCTTCCTCTTTCCCATTCTTATGAACATTGTGTTCAATTTGTACAGATAGCAGTAGGAGCTAAAGTATTTTATGCTGAAAAAATTGAAAAACTTCTAGAAAATATTTCTGAAGCAAAACCTACACTTATGACCGCTGTTCCTAGGTTCTATCAAAACCTTTACAACAAAATAAACATGAATTTAAAAAAACAGACAGGTTTTAAAGCAAAATTAATTGAAGCAACTATTCGTTTAGGAAGAAAAAAACTGTTAAATCAAAAAATGACTTTTTCTGAAAAATTACTGAATTTTATCGTTGATAAATTAGTTAGAAAAAAAATAAAAAAACAATTTGGTGGAAATTTAAAAGCTTTTGTTTCAGGTGGTGGTGCTCTAGATAAAGAAATAGGTGAATTTTTAAATGCCATAGGATTACCGACTCTCCAGGGTTATGGTTTAACAGAAGCATCACCAGTTGTAAGTTGCAATCCTATACACAAAATAAAAGTGGAAACTGTAGGCCCTCCATTTAAAGGAAATGAAGTTAAAATTGCTGAAGATGGAGAAATTTTAGTTAAAGGTGAAAATGTAATGCTAGGATATTGGAATAGAAAAGAAGAAACTGAAAAAGTAATTATAAATGGATGGCTGCACACAGGTGACATTGGAGAGATAGATTCACATGATGGTTATTTAAAAATAACTGATAGAAAAAAAGATATTATAGTTAGTGCTGGAGGAGATAATATTTCACCAGCTAAAATTGAAAATATGATTATAAATGAGCCTGAGATAGATCAATGTATGGTTTATGGTGATAAAAAAAATTATTTAGTTGCGTTGATAGTGCCTAATAAAGATTTTTTAAATGAAAAAGAAAAAATTAATGAAGTAATTGAAAAAATAAATACTAAATTAACTTTATTAGAAAAGATAAAAAGAATTCAATTGATAGACGAAAATTTTTCTATTGAAAATGGGTTAATGACACCAACAATGAAGGTAAAAAGAAAAAAAGTTACAGAAAAATATAAAGATCAGTTAGAAAATCTTTATTGATTACTTAAAATAAAAACAGTTTATAAACCGCATAAACATTAACTAAATTAATAAAAAAAAGTTTTTTTAAAAATAAAAAATTAAAAAAAATTTTATAAAATTTTAATTTTAATTAATGAATTGACATAAGTTATAGAAAAAAATAAAAATATGTTAACAGCGAATCAATTTGATTCGTTTAACTAAAAAAGGGAGCTAAAGATGCCTAAGAAAAGAAAAAAAGCGGCAAAGAAAACTAAGAAAAAAGCAAAGAAAAAAGCTAAAAAAGCAAAAAAAAGAAGAAGAAAATAGTAACTTAGTATTCTTTATAAAAAACGCTTCTCATTACAGTTTGTGTGAGAGGCGTTTTTTTTTATTCCTCTAAAGCTTCTTCTGTATCCGATATTGGTTCCTCAACCGGTAAATCAGCACTCGGTGATTTTGTAATATTTGTAGTTTGAGTTTGTGGATTTAGATTTCTTTTTAAGGCTTTATCTAATTTTTTTTGTGTGTCCTCTAAAGATACATTTAAAACAATCTGGAATTCAGATAAAATTCTTTCGTAAGCTTTCTCAAATAATTGTCTTTCACTATATGATTGATCTACCATAAGATCGTCACCTTTATTTAAATCTCTTACAACTTCTGCTAATTCATAGATTTTCCCTGAAGAAATTTTAGCTTCATATTCTTGTGCTCTTCTGCTCCACATAGATCTTTTAATTTTTGGTTTACTTTTTAATATTGAAATACATTTATTTATTTGATTGATTGTTGCTAAAGGTCTTAGATGTGATTGTTTATTTACTGGCACCATACCATTAGCTTTATCTCTTTCAAATTTAATCACATAAGTTTCAACATCTATTCCACCTATATTTATTTTTTTAAATTCAGTTATTTGTCCAACTCCGTGTTTGGGATAAACAATATAGTCTTTAATTTTATATTCTCTCTTCTCTGTTTCTTGTTTTTTTACTTTTTTTATTTCTGGTTTAACTTCATTAGTTTTGGATATTCTTAAATTATCAACTTTTGATTCAGCTGGTGTTTCTAAAGATTTAGTAGATTTTTTAACTTTAGTTTCTTTTGCTTTGCTTTTTTTTTTTACTTTTTTAATTTTTTTTGAAATTATCTTTTTTATCTTTTTTGCTTTAACTAATTTTGTTGGTTTTGAAGATTTCTTTTTTATAACTTTTTTTTTCGCTTTATTATTTGATTTACTTTTAAAGATTTTCTTTAAAATATTTTTCGTATTTATTTTCTTCATCTGTATATTTTTTGTGATCCGATAGGGGATCTTTTTTTTCAGTTATATTTGGCCAGATCTCAGAGTATTTTGAATTGATTTCTAACCATTTTTCACTTCCAGGTTCAGTATCTGCTTTTATGGCATCTATTGGACATTCTGGCTCGCAAACGCCACAATCTATACACTCATCCGGTTTAATTACAAGCATATTTTTTCCTTCATAAAAGCAATCAACCGGACAAACATCTACACAAGTCGTATGCTTACATTTAATACACTTGTCATTTACTAGATATGTCATTCTGAGTATTTTTTTTTACCCTTTCTTTAATATCCCCCATAGTTTTGTTGTCAATATAAAGTAGACCTGCAAGACGTCTCATTAGATTAGTCTCATATATATCAGCTTCTTTATTTGAATAAATAATAGTCCATAGTGCCTCAATTATTTTTATTTTTTCTTTTTCTGATAAATTTTTTACTTCTTTTGTGAAATCTAAAATTTGATTTGAATTTTCTTCTAAGTTTTTTGCCTGTTTAATTGTTTCAGATATTTTTTCTTTATTCAGACCTAGTTCCATTAGAGTTATTTTGATAATTTTTTCTTCATCGGATGTGAAATTCTCATCAATTCTAGCTGCGTGAATCAGTAAGGCACAAATATTTATTAAATAATTATTTTCATTTATTTCATTTTTTTTGAAAAACATAAGATTAGCTAAAATTTAAATTTTTTAGAACTCCAAAAGGGTTTTCTTTTGAGATTTTTTTAGTTACTCTTTTAATTTTTTTGTTAGGGCTATATTTAAAATATGTTTCATTATCTTTTTCAAAGATTTTATAATTCATTTTTTGAAGTAATTTTTTAAAATTATCTTTGTTGCATCCTAATAGATTTAACATTTCTGGAATAATTTTAATTTCATTATTTTCTTTAGAGCCAGAATTAATTATTGACATAAATAGTCTTTCTAAAATATCAATTCTTACAAAAAAAGTATCAAACTTTTCAAATCCACAAAGAAGCATAAAATTTTTGTTTTTATTTTTATTTTCTTTGTCATCTAAAAAATTTAAACCAAATGTTGGTGGTTTTAAGTTATAATATTTTTGATGAAAATTTTTCCATAATAATGTTCTTAAAGCAACTGCTTCGGGTTTTATTAATTGATATAGAAAAACATGATACCTTCCAAATTTTACCCCTAATTCTCTTAAAATTCTTCTTTCATTTTGTTCTAAATTTTTTAGATAATCAGAGACTTGTTCCCTTTTTAACACACCATTGTTTTCATAAAGCTGGTAAGCTAAAGCTTTGATAGACGGATTATCTTCTCTAATATTTTTAAGATCTATTAAACTTTTTAAAACGCTATTGATTTTAATATTTATCCATTTATTTATGTACTCACTTAACTTTTGTTTTATATTATTCTCTATAATATCGTCTATTATTAAGTCAAAATTAGGTTTTAGATAGTCGTTTCCAGATTTTAGTCTAGCAATAGGATAATCGTTCCAATAAATTTTAAAATCCTCATTTAATTCTATTAGACCTGTATCGATAATAGATTGGACTCTTTTTTCTAATTCTGGACCAATAGTTTGTCTAGCTGCTTTTTTTAATGATTTTATATCAGTTTCAAGGGCGCCCTGTTTAAGATCTAACTCTAATTTTAATCCATTTATTTTTCCAATAAATTGATCATCAATTCTAACATCATTATTTTGTAAAATTTCTGTTTTAAACTCCATGTCTTGTTTTAAACCCCTCGCAAGAATACTTGCTCTTTTGTCAATGAATGTTTTTGTAAGTTCTTCATGCAATCTATCTGAAAGTCTGTCTTCTAAGTGTTTAGTTTTTTCAATCCAATAGTTTTGATTTTCTACCCAATTATTTTTATTTGAAACATATGACCAAGTCCTTACATTTGCAATTCTATTTGATAAAGAATCTACATTTCCTTCCAATTTATCAAGCTTCATTAGCTGTAATCTCATAAAATCTTCTGAAATAAGACTTTTTTCACTAGATAAAAATTTAAAAACATTCTTAATAACCTCAAAATGGTTTCCATAAGTTTTTTTAACAAAATCAGGTATTTGGCAACATTCCCATAAGAGCATTAAGGTTTTCTTATCAAATTTTGATTTTAATATTTCTTGATCCTTTAAAAAGTATTTTAGTGCTTTTTCATCTTCACATTCATTAATTTTTCTTAACCAATCTACTTGAGGTTTTTGCTCCAAGCTTTTAACTAAGCTAATTGGATTATTAAAATTAAGATTTGAGTTTCTCCAAAACAAAGTTTTTATGTTTTCAAATTTATGATTTTCTAATAATTCTACCTCTTCAGGAGATATTTCCTTACAATCCCCAGTGATACCAAAACTTCCATCATTTAGGTATCTACCAGCTCTTCCTGCTATTTGACCTATTTCTGATAGATTTAATCTCCTTAATTTTTTTCCATCAAATTTCTTAAAATTTGAAAAATAAACAGAATCTAAATCCATATTTATACCCATGCCTATAGCATCAGTCGCCACTAAAAAATCAACATCCCCTGACTGATATAATTCTACTTGCGCATTTCTAGTTTTAGGACTTAATGATCCCATTACAATTGCAGCTCCACCCTTTTGTCTTCTTATTAATTCTGCTATTGCATAAACTTCTTCAGCTGAAAATGCTATAATCGCTGTTTTTCTATTAATTCTTGATATTTTCTTATGACCTCCATATGTAAGTTTTGATAGCCTTTCTCTATTTTTAAATTCAATATCACCATCTAATTTAGAAATTATATTTTTTATAGTATTTGAACCCATCAACATTGTAAGCTTTTCTCCTCTTATATTTAAAAGCCTATCTGTAAAAATATGACCTCTTTCATGGTCTGCACACATTTGTATTTCATCTACCCCAACAAACTCTAGTTGCTTATCAATTGGCATAGACTCAACTGTACATAAGAAATACTTGGCATTTGAAGGGATTATTTTTTCTTCTCCAGTTATTAATGCAACTTTATCTAAACTTACTTTTTGAATTACTTTGTCATAAACTTCTCTTGCTAATAATCTAAGAGGAAATCCAATCATACCAGTATCGAAAGAAAGCATAGTTTCGATAGCAAGGTGAGTTTTTCCTGTGTTAGTTGGCCCAAGAACAGCTGTAATTTTTTTCTTAGTCATTTCTATCTTTAGTATTTATTTTTTTTTACCTACCAGATATTGTTACCGCTAAAGAACAAAAATAGACTAAAACATGACCGAATCGGAGGGTAAAAAGTTCTCATTTTCTTTTAAATGTTAGTGAGATTATCACAAATAAGTTTAATCCTATAATAATAAAATAATTTAATGTTAAAAAAATTAGTTAAAAGTTTAAAGCCTTCTTCAACTCTGTTGATTAACGAAACTTCAAAAAAATTAGAGGATCAGGGTAAAAAAATTTTCAAATTTGGCTTTGGACAATCACCGTTTAAAGTCCCAAATGATATTGTAGAGGAATTAAAGAATAATGCTTATCAAAATAAGTATCTGCCTATGCAAGGACTAAATGAATTAAGACATGTAGTAGCCAAGTATTCTTCAAAAAAGTTAAATTCTAATTATAAATCTCATAACGTAATAATTGGACCGGGATCAAAGGAATTAATGTTTTTGCTACATGTTATTTTTGATGGTGAGATTATATTACCAGCGCCGAGTTGGGTTTCGTATGCACCACAAGCTATTTTAGGAAGAAACAAAATTCAAATACTTCAAACAAAAAGAGAGAATAATTGGTTCCCTACTGGAGCAGAAATTGAAAAAATTATTTTAAAAGATAAAAATAAAAATTACTTATTATTTTTGAATTCACCAAATAATCCCTCTGGACAAGTATGTGACAAACTATCTGAAATTTCAGAAATTGCCAAAAAATATAATATTATAATTTTATCTGATGAAATATATTCAGAATTAACATTCGCAAAAAATTATAAATCTATTTCAAGCTATTGTCCTGAAAAAACAATTATAAGCACTGGTATTAGTAAGTGGTGTGGTGCAGGAGGATGGAGACTTGGTTATTTTATAGTTCCAGATGAATTAAATGATATAACAAATATGATTAATGTACTTGCAAGTGAAACTTTTTCAGCTGTTAGTGCACCTATTCAGTATGCTGCTATAAAAGCTTATGAAAATGATCATACAAAATATATTGAAAAATCAATAAATATATTAAGTTCAGTTGGAAAATATGTATATTTAAATTTAAAGTCTAATAAAGTTTTAATTAATAAACCACAAGGTGGATTTTATTTAATGCCAGAGTTTTTAAATAGTAAATTTAAAACCTCATCAGAAATGTGCGAAAATATATTAAATGAAACCGGAGTTGCTTTATTGCCTGGTTCTGATTTTGGATTTAATTCAGATAAAATGTTAGCAAGACTTAGTTTTACAGATTTTGATGGAGAAGAGTTTATGAATAAGATTTCTGAAAATCAGAATATTGATGATCATACAATTAATCAGTTTGCACCAAAAGTAGTTGAGGGTGTAAATAAATTGAAAAAATGGTCAGAAACTCTATAAAATCAGACTATACATTCATGATTATTTTTTGTTAAAATAAATTTATAAAAATAACGACATAAAATATAGAGGGGTAAATAATGAAAAAAATAATCACATCTCTATCGAGTGCTTTGTTGATTTTGTTTACATCATTGTCTTTAACAGGTGTTGCTAAATCAGCTGAATTCTTTACGATAGGAACAGGCGGACCTACTGGAGTATATTTCCAAACAGGAAACGCTATATGTAAAATGCTTCATAAGTCAGCAATCAGTGCTGAACATGGTAGAAAAAAAGGTACAGCAAAAGCTTATAGATGTACTGCACCATCAACTGGTGGATCTAACTATAATATTGGCCAGATAGCAGCTGGAGAATTCCAATTTGGAGTTGCACAATCAGACTGGCAGTATCATGCCGTTAATGGATCTAGTAAATGGGAAGGAAAACAATTTAGTAACTTAAGAGCAGTGTTTTCAGTTCACAATGAGCCTTTTCAAATTTGGGCTAGAAAAAAAGCGAAAATCAAAGATTTTAATGGATTAAAAGGAAAAGTAGTTAACATCGGTAATCCTGGTTCAGGTCAAAGAGGAACTATGGAAGAACTGATGAAAGCAATGGGTGTTGATAATAGTTTCTTTAAATCAACAACTGAGCTTACTTCTTCTGAACAAGTTAAAGCGCTATGTGACGGAAAAATAGATGCATTTGGTTATTCAGTTGGATTTCCAAATGGTGCTATGGAACAAGCAGCAACTTGTGCAGCTAAAGCATCTCCAATTAATTTAACAGGTTCTGAAGTTCAAGGTTTAATTGATGGTGCGGATTATTATGCACAGGCAGTAATACCTAAAGGAACTTACACAGGTCAGAAAAAAGATGCTACAACTTTTGGTGTAAAAGCTACAGTTGTTACTTCTGCAGATGTTTCTGAAGAGCTTGTTTATTTAGTTACAAAAGCTGTGATGGAAAATTTTGATGATTTCAAAAAACAACACCCAGCATTTGGATTCTTGGAAAAGAAAAACATGATTAAAGATGGTTTATCTGCTCCATTACATCCAGGAGCAATAAAATACTATAAAGAAGCTGGGTTAATGTAATCCAATTTTTATTAATTAAAAAGGCCTGGTAATTTTTTACCGGGCCTTTTTTTTATGGTATGAATAATTTTAATGAGCGACTCAATCAGCAGTAAAATTAAAAATAAAATAAGCGAAGACTTATCACCAACTAGAAATATTACTGGTTTTCATTTGAAAATTGTTTCAGCAATAGCAATTATTTGGTCATTATTTCAACTTTGGTACGCTTCACCATTTCCATTTATGTTAAATTTTGGAATGTTTAAGGGATTGCCAGCAAGGGCGATTCATTTAGGTTTTGCCTTAACTTTAGCTTTTTTAATTTATCCAATATCTAAAGGTAAGAAAATTTCTTTTTTTGATGTTTTGATCAGTTTTTTGGGAGCGATATCGTGTCTCTATATATATTTTTTTTATGATCAGTTGGTTGAAAGAGGCGGTGTTCTTTTAAATCTTAGAATAACAGAAACATTCAATTTTCCATTAGAATTGATTTTAGGAGGATGTGGAATTTTAATTCTTTTAGAGGCTACTAGAAGAGCAATTGGTTTACCTTTGGTAATTATTGCTAGTTGTTTTTTGCTGTTTTCATACTTTGGAAGGTATGCGCCTGAAATAATATCCCATGGTGGTTTATCTTTAAATAGACTTGTAGGCTTCCAGTGGCTTGATCAAGAAGCAATTTTTGGAATTCCGATTGGTGTATCAGTAGATTTTATATTCTTATTTGTTTTATTTGGTGCTTTGCTTGAAACAGCTGGTGGTGGAAAATATTTTTTAGATCTTGCTTTCGCAATGGTTGGAAAAATGCGAGGAGGGCCGGCAAAGGCAGCAATATTAGGTTCAGGTATGACTGGATTAATTTCAGGATCTTCAATTGCAAACACGGTTACGACTGGAACATTTACAATTCCAATTATGAAAAAAACTGGTTTTTCAAAAGAAAAAGCTGGTGCTATTGAGGTTTCCTCATCAGTCAATGGTCAGATCATGCCACCTGTCATGGGAGCAGCAGCATTTGTAATGGCGAGTTTTATTGGTGTAACTTACTTTGAAATAGTTAAACATGCTTTTTTACCTGCTATTATTTCTTATATAGCATTATTCTATATTTCACATTTAGAAGCTTTAAAATTAAATCTTAAGGGAATGGATGATGCAGATGTTCCTCATTTAAAAAAAACTTTTTTATCTGGGATACATTTTTTAATACCAATTTTTGTTTTAATTTATACTTTGGTTTACTTAAGATTTACTGCCTCTTATTCAATTTTTTATGCAACAATTACTTTAGTTTTAGTAAATTTAATAAATTTGTTTATAAAAAACGAAATTAAAAAAGATGCTCTTAAAGAATGGTTTAATCAAACAATAGTTGGTTTTGAAAAAGGTGCTCTAAACATGGTTGCTGTTGGTATAGCAATCGCAACTGCAGGAATTATAGTTGGAGCGGTTGGATCTACTGGTTTGAGTACAAATTTAATAATAGTTATAGAGTCTATAGCCAAGGATAACGTTACTATTTTGTTATTTTTAACAATCATTTTATGTTTACTTTTAGGAATGGGTTTACCAACTACTGCAAATTATGTTGTTGTTGCTTCTTTAATGGCGACTGTTTTAGTAGATGTTGGAAATGCCTCAGGTTTTATTTTTCCGTTAATTGCAGTTCATTTATTTGTCTTCTATTTTGGTTTAATGGCCGATGTAACTCCGCCTGTAGGACTTGCTTCTTATGCAGCTGCAGGAATATCTGGTGGAGATCCTTTAAGAACAGGAGTGCAAGCTTTTTGGTATAGTTTAAGAACAGGAATTTTGCCAATTGTATTTTTATTTAACCATGAACTTTTACTTATTGGTATTGAAAATATTTGGCATGGATTGATTGTAATTATAACTTCTTTAATTGGGATTTTAGTTTTTACTTCAGCCACTCAAGGCTGGTTTATTAATAAACTTAAATGGTATGAAATAATTATTTTCTTAGTTATTTCTATTTCTTTGTTATCACCTGACTTTGTTTTAAACAAATTTTATCCAAAATATAATTATGAAGATATTACTAAACTTAATTCAATAAAATTAGACTCAACAAAAGAAATTCAAATTAAAATAACAAGGCCTAGTTTATATGGAGAAAGATACAAGTTATTTGTGATTTCAAAAAATACTTTTGAGGATAAATTTACTTTAGAGGACTATGGAATTATATTAATGAAACAAGATGATAAAATTGTTATTGATAATTTGAAATGGAATGGAGAAGCAAAAAAAATTGGTTTTGAAATGGGAGACTATATAAGTGAATTTAAAATTGAAAATTCAGATAGACCATCAAAAAAAATTGTTTATCCTATAGCAATATTATTGTTAGCAGTATTTGGCTACTTTAACTCAAAAAGAAAAGAATAGAATTAACCACCAGGTCCTAAATTAGAAGGCTTTATTTTAATAATTTTCCATACCCCAGATGCAGAAGTAATTATTTTATCATTACACTTTAACTCGCAAAACAAAAAGACAAGAGTGTTTGTTTTTTTTAAAATTTTTGTATGTCCGGTAATTTCATCTCCAACTTTTGAAGCACCTATAAATTTTATATCTAAAGAGATAGTTACACATGGAGCATTTCCTGCAGCTCTATGTGCAGCTGTTCCCGCTCCAGCATCAATCAAAGCAGATAAATAGCCTCCATGAGTTATTCCAGCAGCATTTAAATGATTTTCACTAATTATAGATTTAAATTCGTATTCAGTCTCTGAAATAGTTCTAAATAAAACACCCCCATTGTGTTTCATAAATCCAGACTTTAAACTTATTTGCTCAAATTCATTATTCATAAAATTTATAATACATATGTTAACATCAATAATATTATGGCAATCATTATAAAAAAATAAATTACACTTTTTTGTAATGATATTTTTTTAATCCAGTTAATCATTGAGGTGACAATACATTAAAATTAAATTAAATAAATTAAATATTTTTTTAATATAGTCATAATATTTTTTGTATTTCAACTAATGGCCATCAAAACTTAAAAAACGTTTTAAAATTTTATTTTTTATTTTGTATAAAAATCTTTTTAGTAAAAAGTGTTTTTTAAATTTTTTTTGTAATTCTATTGTTGAATTAAATTCTTTCTTGTTTTGATCTAATAAATAAGGATTTAATCCAGTTAATTCAATTCCACAATAAATTTTAAATAAAACAAAATTATCTGCCCAAGTTTTTATTGGATAATTAAATTCTATAATTGATCTAGCAGCTTCTTTACTAATAAAATAAGAATGCGTAAAAAAAGCATTTGTTACTCTAACAACTTCATACTTTTCTATATTATCTATTGGAGTTTTTAAAAATTCTTTTAATTCACTTAACAAAAAAATTTGTTTTTTAAATTTTAGATTATTTAAAATAAATTTTTGTAGATTTAATGTAAAATTATCAAGAAAAATTGCATCATCCTCAAGGATTAAAGCATATTCATATTTTGAATTTATAAAATCTTTATAAATTTTTATATGACTTAATGCACATCCAATTTGAGAATAAGTCAATTTTGGGCCCCATGGATTATAATTTTTTTTATTTTTAAAAGTGCAAAGATTCAATTCTTCATTATTTAGCTTATTACCATCTACAGCCTCAATCAATTCGAAGCTCTTTATATTTTGTTTACTTATTTCTCTTAAAATACTCTCTTTTCTTTCTGTACTCTGTTTTAAATTAATAATATATACTTTGAACTCGTCTAACATTTATATTTTAATCATATCAAATGGTGGACCGCCCAGAACTCGAATCTGGAATCTCTCGGTTCGTAGCCGAGTGCCTTATCCAATTTGGCCAGCGGTCCCCTATTTACTTAATAAATAACTTATTTATTGTATTTATTGTTTTTATTAACAAATTTTGTTCAATTAAAATACAGCTTTGCATAAAAAGATTAATTAATGTGATAAAATAACATAAAAATAATAATTATTTGGGTGTATAAGCCTCTTAAAATAATGAGCGAAAAACTACTTGTTCCTGACATTGGTGATTTTGAAAATGTTGAAGTCATTGAAATACTTGTAAAGCCAGGAGATACAATCAAAGAAAACGACCCTATAGTCACAATTGAAAGTGATAAATCTAGTGTCGAAATACCTTCTACTATTTCAGGAAAGATTGATAGTGTTAATGTAAAAGTAGGAGATAAAGTTTCTAAGGGTGATTTACTATTAAGTTTAATTAATTTAACAAAAAGCCCACCAGAAAGTAATCTTCCAAAAGATACAGAAAATATAATTAAACAAGCCGAAGAAGCTATGGCTGTAAATAACAAAGATCAAACTAATATATCTGAGTCTTTTGTAGAAAAAAAACAATCCACAATTCAAGTAATTAATGGAGCAGATGTTGATCCATTGGAAACCCAAGACTGGTTAGACTCACTATCAGCCGTGATATCTAAAGATGGAAACCAAAGAGCTCATTTTTTAATTAAAGAACTAATTAACAAAGCATACAGGGAAGGAGCAAATATCCCTTATACACAAAACACACCTTATATAAACACAATACCTCCAGAGGCTGAAGTTAAATCTAGTGGTGATCAAAATATTGAAAGAAGAATAAGGTCATTAATTAGATGGAATGCGGCAGCTATGGTAGTTAGAGCAAATAAAAAATACCCAGAGCTTGGTGGACATATTGGAACGTTTGCATCTGCGGCTACATTGTATGATGTTGGAATGAATCATTTTTGGAGAGCAAAAAATAATAAATTTGGAGGAGATTTAATTTATTTCCAAGGTCATAGTGCTCCAGGAATGTATGCAAGGGCATTTTTAGAAGGCAGATTAAATGAAAAACAACTAGATAGTTTTAGACAAGAGGTAAAGTCTGGAGGTCTATCTTCATATCCACACCCTTGGTTAATGCCAAAATTTTGGCAGTTCCCCACAGTCTCTATGGGGTTAGGTCCTATGCTTGCTATATATCAAGCTAGGTACATGAAATATTTAATCAACAGAGGTTTAATTAAAGATGAAGGTAGAAAAGTATGGGCTTTTTTAGGTGATGGAGAAATGGATGAGCCAGAGTCAATGGGAGCAATTGGATTAGCAGCTAGAGAGAATTTGGATAACTTAATATTTGTAATAAACTGTAATCTTCAAAGATTAGATGGTCCAGTTAGAGGTAATGGAAAAATTATTCAAGAGCTTGAGGGAAGTTTCAGAGGATCGGGATGGAATGTAATCAAAGTTATTTGGGGATCATATTGGGATTCATTAATTGCAAATGACAAATCTGGTCATTTAATTAAAGCTATGAATGAGACAGTTGACGGTGAATATCAGGCAATGAAAGCTAGGAATGGTGCATACGTGAGGGAAAAATTTTTTGGAAAATACCCCGAAACGCTACAATTAGTATCAAGCATGTCAGATACAGATATTTGGAGACTTAATAGAGGTGGTCACGATCCTCACAAAGTTTTTGCTGCATATGATAAAGCGACCAAACATCAGGGAAGCCCAACAGTAATAATTGCAAAAACTATCAAAGGTTATGGAATGGGAAAATCAGGAGAAAGTGTTAATACTACTCATCAAACTAAAAAATTAGATGTTGATGACTTGATGTACTATAGAGATCGATTTGATGTTCCCTTAACAGATGAACAGGTGAGAAATATTGAATATTTTAGACCTGACGAAAAATCTCCAGAAATAAAATACATAAAAGAAAAAAGAATTAAATTAGGTGGATATTTACCCGAACGTTCGACTTTCGCTAAACCAATCAAAGCACCCTCAAAAGATATTTTCGATTTCATGAAAGTTTCAACTGGTGAAAAAGAAATGTCTACTACTATGGCACTTGTGAGAATGTTAACAAATTTATTAAGGGATAAAAATATATCTCCTAGACTGGTTCCTATTATTCCTGACGAAGCAAGAACGTTTGGTATGGAAGGATTTTTCCAAAAAATAGGGATTTATGCGCATGAAGGACAAAAATATGAACCTGAGGATGCAGCTCAATTAAGTTCTTATAGAGAAGATAAAAGTGGTCAAGTTTTAGAGGAAGGTATCAATGAAGCTGGTGCCATGTCTTCATGGATTGCTGCTGCTACTGCGTACACCAATCATGATATTGAAATGATTCCAATTTATATTTTTTATTCGATGTTTGGTTTCCAAAGAGTAGGAGATTTAGCTTGGGCAGCTGGAGATAGTCAGGCTAGAGGTTTTTTGGTGGGTGCAACAGCGGGAAGAACAACATTAGCTGGAGAAGGCTTACAACACCAGGATGGGCATAGTCATTTAATTGCATCAACCATTCCAAATTGTGTAACTTATGATCCTACATTTCATTATGAATTAGCGGTAATTTTTAGAGAAGGTCTAAGAAGAATGCATGAGAAAAATGAGAATGTTTTTTATTATATTACAACAATGAATGAAAATTACTCACACCCAGAAATGCCGAAAGATAAAAATTGTGAGGAAGGCATTCTAAAGGGAATGTATAAAATAAAAGAATTTAATAAATACAAAAAAACCAAAATTCAACTTTTAGGATCAGGAACAATCTTAAGGGAAATGATGTCTGCTGCAGAGATTTTACAAAATGATTATCAAATTGACAGCGAGATATGGAGTGTAACAAGTTTTAATGAATTAAGAAAAGATGGAATGGAAGTAGAAAGATATAATCTTTTGAACCCAGATAAAGAACCTAAAAAATCTTATGTTGAGCAATGCCTAGGTCAAACAGAAGGCCCAATTATGGCTGCATCTGATTATATGAGAATGAATTCAGATCAAATTAGA
Source organism: uncultured Pelagibacteraceae bacterium (assembly GCA_902559075.1). Classification (GTDB taxonomy): domain Bacteria; phylum Pseudomonadota; class Alphaproteobacteria; order Pelagibacterales; family Pelagibacteraceae; genus Pelagibacter. Next base: position 83,465 of record CACEGO010000001.1, read on the forward strand.
CCGTATACTAATAAAAGTTTTTATTCATTAGGAGCAGATGGTTTTGGAAGAAGTGATACAAGAAAAAATTTAAGAAAATTTTTTGAGGTAGATAAAGAACATTTAGTTGCTTACGGTTTAAGTATTTTGGCAAAAGAACAGCTTATAACTTCTAAATATGCAAAAGATGCAATGAAGAAGTATAATATTGATAGCAACAAACCAATGCCAACAAAATTATAAATGACAGAAACTGAGATTAAAGTACCTAATATTGGAGATTTTAAAGATGTTGAGGTCATTGAGGTATTAGTTTCTGAAGGTCAATCAATTAAAAAAAATGATGCTCTAATAACGATTGAAAGTGATAAATCTAGCGTAGAAATACCATCAAATTTAGAGGGTAAAATTAAAAATTTAAAAATAAAAGTAGGAGACAAAGTTTCTGAAGGCGATTTAATTTTAACTATAGAGAGTACCTCTGAAGTTAAAAAGGAAGACATTAAAGAAAAACCAGAAATTGAAAAAGAGTTAAAAAAAACCGAGCTAATAAAACCTGAAATCCATGAAAAAACTTTTTCTAAAAATAATATTTCAGACATTTCATCTGCAAGTCCTAAAGCCAGAAAATTTGCTAGAGAACTTGGTGTAGATATTAATCAAGTAGCAGGAAGTCAGAAAGATGGCAGAGTTGTTGAAGATGATATTAAAAAATTTGTTTTATCTAATTCAAAAAACAATGATTTAGTAAAAGATAGTAAACCAGATAAAATTAAAAACGAATTTGAACATTCTGATTTTGGTGAAATAGAAATCAAAGATATACCAAGAGTAAAAAAATTGTCATCAAAATATCTTACAAATTCATGGACAACAATTCCTCATGTTACAAATCACGATGAAGCCGATATAACGGAGATGGAAAGTTTTAGAAGTTCTTTAACAGATATGTATACTGGAGAAAAGATTAAAATTACACCTCTGGCATTTATAATAAAAGCTTTAGTTGCATCCCTAAAGAAATTTCCTAGTTTTAATTCTTCTATCGACGAAATCGAGAGTGGGACAATGACTTTAAAAAAATATTACCATATTGGTATAGCAGTTGATACACCAAATGGATTAATGGTTCCAAAAATAAGAAATGCAAATAACAAAAAAATTTCTCTGATAAGCAAAGAATTAAAAGAGGTAAGTGAACTTTGTAGAAATTTAAAAATTGACAAAAAAGAATTGTTTGGAGGCTCGATGACGATTACGAGTTTAGGTGGTATAGGAGGTTCATTTTTTACTCCTATAATTAATTATCCTGAAGTTGCTATATTAGGAGTAGGTAGATCAGAAAAAAAACAAATTTTTATGAATGGGAAGTTTCAAACAAGAACTATGCTACCAATTTCTTTATCTTATGATCATAGAATTATTGATGGAGCTGAAGCGGCTAGGTTTAACAATGACTTAAAAGAAAACTTAGGCAAAAATTTTGCTTATAAACTAGCTGTTTAATAAAAATGTCTAAATCCATCTCCTTATTAAGTGCTTTATTGTGTACTTTCATTTGGGGAACAACTTTTATTGCTCAAGATACAGGCATGGACAATATTGGTCCTTTTACATTTAATGCTGTGAGGTTTTTTGTTGGTTTTTTAGCCATAACACCACTAATGATTTTATTTGAATTTAAAAATTTTAAATCAGAATTTAAATTAGATAAAAATACTTTCATAATTTATTCATTATTAATAGGAATTTCTTTATTTTTAGGCTCCGCACTTCAACAAGTCGCTTTGCTCTATACAGATGTTGCAAATGCTGCCTTCTTTACAATTTTTTATGTTCCCATGGTACCAATTATCATTTTTTTGTTTGGTAAAAAATCAATGCACTGGAGTGTATGGCCTTCTGTAGTTCTTTGTTTAATTGGAGGATATTTATTAACAAATTTTCATGATGCAACAGTAAGGTTAGGAGATACTTTAGTTGTTCTCGGAGCTTTATTTTGGAGCACTCATATTATTTTTACTGGAATCATTATAACTAAATACAATCTTCCTCTCACCTTAGGAGCAGTGCAGACTTTAATTGTAGCTATTTTTTCATTTATAATTGGAATTGTTTATGAAGAATTTATTTTAAATAATATTTTAAAGGAAATTTATTCAATTTTATATGCTGGGATATTGTCTGGTGGATTTGCATTTGTTTTACAAATTTATGCACAGAGAAATATTACACCTGCACCAGCAGCTATTATATTTTCACTTGAAGGAGTATTTGCTACGATAGCTGCTTGGTTTATTTTAAATCAAATTCTAGATATTAATAATCTGCTTGGATGTTTTTTTATTCTATGTGGAGTTCTCTTATCTCAATTGCTACCTTTACTTAAAAAAAAATATATTTAATAAATTAAATTAAACAAAATTAAGGCAATAATAATTCTATAAATTACAAAAGCGTTCATTGAAAATTTATTAATATAAATTAAAAAGAATTTTACTGTTAAGAAAGAAAAGATAAAAGATGATAGAATTGCAATAACTATTAAGTAGTTAAATTCAATTGTTTGTTCGAAAACATCTTTTAAGCTCAAGACACTAGCCCCCGCCAATGCTGGGATTGAAAGCAAAAAAGATATCTTACTTGAATCTACTCTATTAAATTTTAAAATTCTTGCAGCTGTTATAGTAATTCCTGCCCTACTCACTCCTGGTACAAGAGAGAAAATTTGGAAAATACCAATAAATATTATTGACTGAAAATTTAAATTTGAAGAAATTTTTTTATCAAATCGATTTTTGTCTGAGATATATAAAATAATTGCAAATATTAATGTAGTCCATGCTATAATTTCTACGTTTCTTAACTGATAAATTAAACCTGTATTATAAAGTATGTAGCCAACAATTATTAAAGGAATAGATCCAATTATAATTAAACTTAAAAGTCTTTTATTTTTTCTAGCATCAAATAGCTCATCTTTAAAAAAATATATTATTGCTACTAGTGATCCTAAATGAAGGCTTATATCAATTAAAAGAGAACTGGATTTAAATTCATATAATGTCGAAACCAAAATTAAATGAGCCGAGGAGCTTATAGGCAGAAATTCTGATATTCCTTGAATTGCAGAGAGAATTAAAACTTCTATAATATTTTGAAACATTATTTCTTCGTAACTTATAAAGTATTTATTTAAAACAATTCGATTTAAGCATAATAGCTATGCAATAATTAAAAACTTGTTTATTGGCAGTAATAATTCAATAATTAAGGTCAATATATATGACCTATTTTATGCTTTATATACATAAATCAAGGTATATTTTGCCAAAACTTAAATAATATTATGCCAGATAAAATGCTCAAATTCGTTAAAATAGGTCAACAAACTCCACCTAAAAGGGAAGTTGATAAGAGAAAGAAAGATTTTAACGAGATTTATGACGAGTATATCAATGAAAAAGCCAAAGAACAGTCAAGTAGGTGTTCGCAATGTGGAGTGCCTTTTTGCCAAGTTCATTGTCCTTTAAGTAACAACATTCCAGATTGGCTTAAACTGACAGCTGAGGGAAGATTAAAAGAGGCGTATGAATTATCCCAAAGCACAAACAATATGCCAGAAGTGTGTGGCCGAATTTGCCCCCAAGATAGATTATGCGAGGGAAATTGTGTAATTGAACAGTCTGGTCATGGAACAGTAACTATTGGATCAGTAGAAAAATATATTACAGATAATGCTTGGGCTCAGGGCTGGGTAAAACCAATTAATATAACGAATGAAAAAGATCAAAGCGTAGGAATTATAGGATCAGGTCCTGCCGGATTAGCTGCTGCAGAACAATTAAGAAAAAATGGGTATAAAATTACTGTCTACGATAGATATGATAGAGCAGGAGGATTATTAATTTATGGAATTCCAAATTTTAAATTAGAAAAAGAAGTTGTGGAAAGAAGAACAAAACTCTTAAAGGATGGAGGAATTGAATTTGTTCAAAATTTTGAAGTTGGTAAGGATGCAAGCCTAGACCAATTGAGAAAAAAACACGATGCAATTTTAATTGCAACAGGAGTTTATAAAGCAAGAGAAGTAAACTTACCTGGAAATGATCTTGATAATATTTTTCCTGCAATGGATTTTTTAACAGCATCTAATAAAAAAGGTTTAGGAGATGATGTTGAGTTGTTTGATAAAGGAATTTTAAATGCAGAAGGTAAAGACATTGTTGTAATCGGTGGAGGTGATACAGCAATGGATTGTGTAAGAACTTCTGTAAGACAGAAGGCAAAATCTGTTAAATGTTTGTATAGAAGAGATAAAGAAAATATGCCAGGATCTGCTAGAGAAGTTGCAAATGCAGAAGAAGAAGGTGTTGAGTTTGTTTGGTTATCAAGTCCCAAGGAATTTAAAGGCACAAATAAAATAGAAAAAATAATTGTAGATCAAATTAAATTAGGTCAACCAGACGAGACAGGAAGAAGAAAGCCACAAGTAGAGGAAGGTTCAAGTTACGAAATAAAGGCAGATATGGTTATCAAAGCACTTGGTTTTGATCCTGAGGATTTACCAAATTTATTTGACAGTAGTGAATTACAAGTAACAAAGTGGGGAACTATTAAAACAGATTTTGATACTATGGAAACAAATATAAAAGGGGTGTTTGCTGCTGGTGATATAGTTAGAGGAGCCTCATTAGTTGTTTGGGCGATAAAAGATGGAAGAGATGCGGCAGCTTCAATTAAAACTTATCTAGAAAGTAAATCTAAAGTCGAAAAAAGAGTGGCTTAATGGAAAATTATAAAAAGAACCTTCACCTTTTAAAAGAAAATAATGTTTATTCAGAAGATATGGAGCATGATGCTTGTGGTGTTGGTATAATTGCATCAACTGAAGGTAAAAAATCTCGTAAAGTTGTAGAGTATGGAATTGAAGCGTTAAAAGCTGTTTGGCACAGAGGTGCTGTAGATGCCGATGGGAAAACTGGTGATGGAGCTGGAATTCATGTTGAAATACCAAAAGATTTCTTCATTGAAAAGATAGAAGTGACAGGACACACGCATGACAATTCTGAAATATGTGTGGGCATGATATTTCTACCTCGGAATGATTACGCAGCACAAGAAAGTTGCAAAACTATTGTTGAAAGCGAATTAACAAAAAATGATTTTAGTATTTATGGTTGGAGACAAGTTCCAGTTAATCCAAAAGTTTTAGGAGAAAAGGCGTTCCAAACAATGCCTGAAATTATCCAGGTATTGTTTAAACCTTATAATCAAGAATTAACAAATAAAGATTTAGAAAGAAAAATTTATGAAATTAGAAGAAAGATAGAAAATGAAGCTTTTAAAAAATCTTTAAACAATTTTTATATTTGTTCATTGAGTTCTAAGTCTATCATTTACAAGGGAATGTTTTTAGCTGAAGCTATCTCAGATTTTTACCTTGATCTAAAAGATGAGAGATTTGTTTCAAGGTTTGCTATTTTTCATCAAAGATTTTCAACAAACACAGCACCTAGCTGGAATTTAGCTCAACCCTTTAGAGCTATAGCACATAATGGAGAAATTAATACTTATAGAGGAAATAAAAATTGGATGAAAGTTCATGAACAAGAGATGAACAGTCCACTTTTTGACGATGTTGAAAACTTAAAACCTGTTATACAACAGGGAGCATCAGACTCTGCTGCATTAGACAATGTTTTTGAATTATTAAATATATCAGGTCAGCCCGCTCCTTTGGCGAAGCTTATGTTAGTTCCAGATGCATGGTCTAAAAAAAATAAAACTCTACCAAAAGATCATCAACAATTATTTAATTTTTTAAACAGCACTATGGAGCCATGGGATGGACCAGCGGCTATCGCTGGAACCGATAATGAGTGGGTTATAGCAGCAAATGATAGAAATGGATTAAGACCTTTAAGATACGCAATTACAAAAGATAAATTATTATTTGCAGGATCTGAAACAGGAATGATTGAATTAAATGAAAAAAGAATTTTGTCAAAGGGCAGATTGGGTCCTGGGGAAATAATTGGAGTAAGAATAGAAAAAGGAAAGGTATTTACTAACAAGCAAATAAAAGATTATTTAGCTAAAGAATATAAACACTTTAATTCACAAATTATCGACCTAGATGATAAGTTAACTATTTCAGATGAAAAAAATTCTTTTTCGGGAGATGATTTAAGAAGAAGGCAATATACTTTTGGAATAAGCTTAGAAGACCTTGAGCTCATACTGCATCCTATGGCAGAAGATGCCAAAGAAGCAACTGGATCTATGGGGGACGATACGCCGTTAGCTGTTTTGTCAGATAGATATAGACCGTTATACCATTTTTTTAGACAGAATTTTAGCCAAGTCACAAACCCACCAATAGATTCTTTAAGGGAAAACAAGGTTATGAGCCTTAAAACAAGATTTGGAAATCTTGGAAATATTTTAAATTTTGATAATTTAACAAAGCAAAATATTTATGTTTTAAATAGTCCAATATTATCAAATTCTCAATTTGAAAAATTTATAAATTTTTTTGGCAATAATTCATCTATAATTGACTGTACTTTTTCTGGGGAAGAAACTTTATTTGATTCAATTAAAAAGCTTCAAAAAGAAGCTGAAATTGCAGTAAGACAGGGAGTTACTCAATTGATTTTAAGTGATAAAGAGCTTTCTAACTCAAAACTTCCAATACCAATGCTTTTAGCAGTTGGATCAATTAACTCATTCCTTATTGAAAAAAAATTAAGAGGATATGTATCAATTAATATTCAATCTGGAGAGGCTTTAGATACACACTCTTTTGCAACCTTAATAGGAGTTGGAGCAACTACTGTAAATCCTTATTTAGCATTTGATAGTTTATTTCAGCGTCATGAAAAGAAATTATTTGGTCAATTCAGCTTTGATGAATGTGTGGAGAGATACATAAAATCAGTAAACGCAGGCCTATTAAAAATTATGTCTAAGATGGGCATTTCAGTTCTAAGTTCTTATAGAGGTGGATGTAACTTTGAAACTGTAGGTTTAAGTAGAACAATTGTGGCAGATTATTTTCCAGGAATTGTTTCTAAAATTTCTGGTATTGGACTTACGGGTATAGAAAAAAAAATTAGAGAAATTCATAAAGAGGCATTTGAAAGTTCCGAAACTATTTTGCCGATAGGTGGTATATACAGATATCGTAAAAATGGCGAAACACATCAATATCAGGGAAAATTAATTCATTTACTTCAAAGCGCTGTTGGATCTAATTCTTATGATGCTTATAAAAGATATGCTGATGGAATATATAGTTTACCACCTATTAATCTTAGAGACTTAATTGATTTTAGAGAAAAAAAATTAAGTGGGCCAATAGATATTTCTGAGGTTGAACCAATAGAAAATATTTTAAAAAGATTTGGAAGCGGGAGCATGTCTCATGGAGCTTTATCGAAAGAGGCACATGAAACTCTAGCAACTGGCATGAATAGGATCAAAGGTGCTTCATGTAGTGGAGAGGGTGGTGAAGATGCAAGTAGATTTAAAGTTTTAGATAATGGTGATAGCGCAAACTCAAGAGTTAAACAAATAGCTTCTGCGAGATTCGGGGTTACAGTTAATTATCTTAATAATTGTAATGAGATAGAAATTAAAATTGCACAGGGTGCTAAGCCTGGTGAGGGGGGACAATTACCAGGATTTAAAGTAACAGAAGAGATTGCCAAACTTAGACATTCGACTCCTGGAGTAACTTTAATATCACCACCACCACATCATGATATTTATTCAATTGAGGATCTTGCACAATTAATTTATGATTTGAAACAGATAAATCCTAAAGCTAGAATAGGAGTTAAATTAGTTGCTTCGTCTGGTGTAGGAACTATTGCAGCTGGTGTAGCAAAAGCAAAAGCAGATATAATATTAATTTCTGGACATAATGGCGGAACAGGAGCAACACCTCAAACAAGTGTTAAGTATGTAGGAATACCGTGGGAAATGGGTTTAACAGAAGCAAACCAAGTATTAACTTTAAATAATCTTAGACATAAAGTTACATTAAGAACAGACGGTGGAATTAAAACTGGAAGAGATGTGGTAATAGCAGCAATGATGGGTGCTGAAGAATATGGTGTTGCTACTACTGCATTAGTTGCAATGGGATGTATAATGGTAAGGCAGTGTCATTCTAATACATGTCCAGTAGGAGTTTGTACACAAGATGAAAAGCTTAGAGAAAAATTTACCGGAACTCCAGAAAAAGTAGTTAATCTTTTCACATTTATAGCCACTGAAGTAAGAGAGATACTAGCAAATTTAGGTTTTAAATCATTAAATGAAGTGATTGGTAGGACTGATTTGCTAAAACAAATTAGTAAAGGTTCTCCAAATTTAGATGATCTAGATTTAAATCCTTTATTTGTTCAAGCTGACACTGGAAGAAATTCAAGGTATTGTAAGGATCAAGAAATAAATAGCGTACCAGATACTCTTGACCAAGAAATCTGGCCAGAAATTGAAAACGCTTTAGATAATTCTGAAAAAATTGAAAAAGAATATCAAATAAAAAATACTCACAGGGCAGTAGGCACAAGAATTTCTCATCATTTATATAAAAAATATGGTTATGAAAAACTTGATGAAAACTTTTTAGTCTTAAATTTCAAAGGATCAGCGGGTCAATCATTTGGTGCGTTCTCTTCAAAAGGTTTAAAGCTTGTATTAAAGGGAGATGCTAATGATTATGTTGGTAAAGGTTTGTCAGGAGCTACAATTTCAATAAAATTACCTGAAGAGAGTAATTTGGTTTCAAATGAGAATACAATTTTAGGCAATACTGTTCTTTATGGAGCTACTTCAGGAAAACTTTTTGCTGCTGGCCAAGCTGGCGAAAGATTTTCTGTTAGAAATTCTGGTGCAATTACAGTAATTGAAGGATGCGATTCTAATGGATGTGAATATATGACTGGTGGAACTGTAGTAATTTTAGGAGATGTTGGTGATAATTTTGCAGCTGGTATGACCGGTGGAATGGCCTTTATATATGATAAAAAACAACAATTTGAGAAAAAAGTAAATCCCGAGTCAGTCGTATGGCAAAATGTAGAAACAGATTATTGGATAGAATTTTTAAAAAATTTAATAAATGAGCATCTCAAAGAAACAGGATCACATTTATCTAAAAAATTAATAGAAAGTTTTGATGAAGAAATTAATAATTTCATTCAAGTATGTCCAAAAGAAATGTTAGATAAATTAAAAAATCCTATAACGTTAAAAAAACAAGTTAAAAAAGTTGGTTAAATTAACAAATTAAGCTCTTTTAAAATTATATTAAGCCATTTTTTATTTGATAAACTGTGATCACCTTTTTTTATAATATTTAATTTTTTCTTAGCTTTCGGAAATAATTTTAAAACTTTTCTTGAATATGAGACAGGGACTACTTCGTCCTTTTCACCATGTACCATTGTTACTTTAATATTTGAATTAATTTTCTTATTCAAAACTTTGTTTTTTCTTCCATCTTTTATTAGCTGAAGTGAAATTGGATATTCATAATTTCCGTGTTTTAAATGATAAATTCCCTCTCTCATTGTTTCATCTTTCATCTTTTTCGTAAATTTTTTCCACATTAAGTTTTCTAAAAATTCAGGAGCAGCACCTATTCCCAAAAATCCCTTAATTTGTTTTTTAAATATTTTAAATTGATTAAGAGAAATCCATGCTCCCATACTTGAACCAATTAATATAAAGTCTTTTCTTTTTACATATTTTCTTATTAGAATAGACGTCTCTTTACTCCATTTTGAAATATTTCCTTTAATAAATTTACCTGAAGATTTTCCATGTCCGGAGTATTCAAGTGCTAAAAAACTTAACTTATTTTTCTTGGCAAACTTTAAAAATGCATTTGGTTTTTCTCCTTCAAGGTCTGACATAAAACCGTGTAAAAAAACTATAAAAGAACTATTTTTAAAAATTTTGGCAATATGTCTGATTTTCTTTGTATTTGATATTTTATGAAATATGAAATTTGCCATAATCGTTTATAAATTTGTCTATTAATATATAATCATATCAAATGTCATCTGATTTAAAAGTTTTACAAGTAATACCAAAATTAGGTTATGGAGGAGCTGAAACAGGCTGTTTTGACATCGCTCATTACTTAACCGAAAATAATTGTAAATCTTTTATAGTTACAAGTGGTGGTGAATTACTAAAATTTGTAGATAAAAAAAAAGTAAAAGTATTTAGGTTGCCAGTAAATAGTAAAAACCCACTATTAATTTTAATAAATGCTATAATTTTAATTGGTATAATTTTAATTAATAATATTTCTATAGTCCATGCAAGGAGTAGAGCTCCAGCTTGGTCATGTTTATTAGCAACGAAACTAACTGGTAGAAAATTTGTTACAACATTTCATGGAACATACAATTTCAAAAATAATTTAAAAAAATTCTATAATTCTATTATGACAAGATCTGATTTAATAATTGCAGGGTCTAATTTTATATTTTCGCATATTAAACAAAATTATTCTGAATATCTAAATGATAAGAAAAAATTGTTAGTTATTTTTAGAGGTATTAATGTTGATTATTTTGATCCGACAACAAAATTTGAGTCTGATGAAAAAAAATTATTAACAACATGGAATATAGAAAAAGATAAAAAAATTATTCTTTTACCAGGGAGATTAACATCTTGGAAAGGACAAGAAGTTTTTATTGAAGCAATTAATTTAGTTAATATAGAATTGGGTTATGAAGCATTTTATGCTGTTATTCTAGGTAGTGATCAAGGTAGAGATTTATACAAGAAAAAGTTAATTAGACTTTCAGAACAACATAGGCTGTCAAAGCAAATTAAATTTATAGATCACTGTAAGGATATGGCTTTGGCCTATAAGGTGTCAGATATTGTAGTTTCAGCTTCAACAGAGCCCGAAGCTTTTGGAAGAGTTGCTGTTGAAGCACAATCAATGGAGACGCCAATTGTTGCAAGTAATATTGGTGGCTCAAATGAAACAATTATAGATGAAAAGACAGGTTTTTTATATGAAGCGGGAAATGCTAAATCCTTAAGTAAGAAAATTTTAAAACTTCTTTATTTAGATGAAACACTATTAAAATCAATTGGTATCGAAGGGAGAAAAAACATAGTTCAAAAATTTAATGTTGAAAAAATGTGTTTTTCTACATATTCAGAGTATAAAAGATTATTAAATTAAATGCCTACAATAACATTACCTGATGGAAACAATATTAATTTCCCTAAAAAAGTTACTGGGATGGAAGTTGCTGAAAAAATTAGTAAATCATTAGCAAAACAAGCAATGGTTATAAGTGTCAATGGCGAACTTAAAGATCTTGATCATTTAATTGAAAATGATTGTTCTGTAAAAATTTTTACCTCTAAAAATCCAGAAGGCTTGGAAATTATAAGACATGATACAGCTCATATTTTAGCAATGGCAGTTCAAGAGTTGTTTCCTGGAACGCAAGTTACAATTGGACCGGTGATTGAAAATGGATTTTATTATGACTTTGCTAGAAAAGAACCATTCACAGAGAATGACCTAGTAAAAATTGAAAATAAGATGAAAGAGATCGTGGATAGGAACGAAATAACAAAAAGAGAAGTTTGGGATAGAAATAAAGCAATTGATCATTTTAAAAAAAAGGGAGAAATTTATAAAGCTGAGCTAATTGAGGCCATTCCAGAAAATGAAGATGTATCAATATATTTTCACGGAAAATGGCATGACCTATGTAGAGGTCCTCATCTTTCCTCGACTGGTAAAATTGGAAAATATTTTAAACTTACAAAAGTATCAGGAGCATATTGGAGAGGAGACTCCAAAAATGAAATGTTACAACGAATATATGGTACAGGTTGGGCAACTCAAAAAGATCTAGATGAGTATTTAAGAAGAATTGAAGAGGCTGAAAAAAGAGATCATAGAAAACTGGGAAAAGAAATGAATCTTTTTCATTTTAGAGAAGAAAGCCCAGGGTCAGTATTTTGGCATGAAAAAGGATGGGCTTTGTTTCAAAAATTAATTAACTATATGAGAAGTAGACAAGATGCTGCGGGTTATAAAGAGGTAAATACTCCAGAGGTGCTTGATAGACAATTATGGGAAAAATCTGGTCATTGGGAAAAATATGGAGAAAACATGTACACTTCTGAAACACCAGATGAGAAAGTTTTTGCAATTAAACCAATGAATTGTCCTGGGCATATTCAGGTATTTAATCAAGGTTTAAAAAGTTATAGAGATCTTCCTTTGCGTATTGCAGAATTTGGAAAAGTACATCGATATGAACCCTCTGGAGCCTTACATGGATTATTAAGGGTTAGAGCTTTCACTCAAGATGATGCTCATATATTTTGTTCTGAAGATCAAATTACTAGCGAATGTTTAGAAGTAACTAATTTAATTCTAGATATTTATAAAGATTTAGGATTTGAAAACGTAATTCTTAAATATGCAGATAGACCAGAAGTAAGAGTTGGGGATGATAAAATTTGGGATAAAGCTGAGGCTTCTTTGCTTAAGGCAGTTAAAGCTTCCAAGTTAGAATATAGTATTAATAAGGGTGAGGGAGCATTTTATGGTCCAAAAATTGAATTTGTTTTAAGAGATGCAATCGGTAGAGACTGGCAATGTGGAACTTTACAGGTTGATTTAAATTTACCTGGAAGATTAGATGCATCATATGTTGATAAAGATGGAACTAAAAAGGTTCCTGTTATGTTACATAGAGCATTATTTGGTTCTTTAGAAAGATTTGTTGGAATTCTAATTGAAAACTACGCAGGCAAGTTTCCTTTCTGGCTATCTCCTTTGCAGACAATGGTTATACCTGTCTCAGAGGAATTTAATGATTACGCAGTTGAAGTATCTAAAAAAATTAAAAATGCAGGTATTAGTTCTGCAGTAGACTTAAAAAATAATAATTTAAATTATAAAATAAGAGATCATTCTTTAGAAAAAATACCGCTTTTGTTAATTTGTGGTAAAAAAGAAGTTGACTCCAATTCAGTAACGATTAGAAGATTAGACTCTAATAAACAAGAAAATATGGATATAGATAAATTCTTAAAAACATTTTCCGCTTTGAATAAAGCATCATCAAACTAAGTGGCAGATTTCAAACAAAATTATTTTCAAAGAAGAACTAAGGATAGAGGTCCAAGATCTAACAATAGAATCTCTTCTCCTGATGTGCAGGTTATAGCAAGTGATGGAGAAAATCTTGGAGTGATGAATACCAATGAGGCAATCTCTATGGCAAAAAATCAAGGTTTGGATTTAATTGAAATAGCTCCTAATGCAAAACCTCCTGTATGCAAAATCATGGATATGGGTAAATATAAGTATGATGCTCAAAAAAAAGCAAATCTTGCAAAGAAAAAACAAAAAATTGTTTCTTTAAAAGAAATTAAAATGAGACCTGTTACGGAAACTCATGATTATGAGTTTAAAGTTAAAAATGCTAAAAAATTTATAGCTAAAGGGGATAAGGTTAAATTTACTATAAGATTTAAGGGTCGAGAGCTTCAGCATTCTCATCTTGGAAATGAACTAATGGGAAAAATTAAAGAAGATATGAAGGATATTGGCAAGGTAGAATTGCATCCCAAATTTGATGGGAAGCAAATGATAATGGTAATTCAACCTTTATAAGCTTTAATATAGGTTGTAAAATTATATCTTTCTTTGTATAAGACCGCTGAATTATGCCAAAACTAAAAACAAAAAGCTCAGCGAAAAAAAGATTTAAAATTTCTGCCAAGGGCAAAGTAATATCTGCTCAAGCAGGTAAAAGACATGGTATGATTAAAAGAACTAAGTCACAGATAAGAAAACTAAGAGGCACAACAACATTGTCTAAACAAGATGGTAAAATTGTTAAGTCATATATGCCTTACAGTTTAAGAGGTTAAAATGGCAAGAGTTAAAAGAGGCGTTACAAGTAAAGCTAAACATAAAAAAGTTTTAAAAGCTGTAAAAGGCCAATGGGGCAGAAGAAAAAATACTATTAGAGTGGCTAAGCAGGCAATGGAAAAATCCATGCAATATGCATACAGGGACAGAAGGAACAAAAAAAGAGATTTCAAATCATTGTGGATACAAAGAATTAATGCTGGTGTCAGAGCAGAGGGCATGACCTATTCAAAATTTATTAATGGTTTAAGTAAATGTGGTGTTGCAATCGATAGAAAAATTTTAGCAGAAATTGCTTACGATAGTCCAGAAGCATTTAAAACAATTGTGCAAAAAGCTCAATCCGCTTTAAATTAATCCCTATTGTTTTTATTTCTTAAGTAAATAATCTACTAATATGTCAGATATAAAAAATATTAGAGATCAATTTGTATCAAAGCTTAAAGATGAATTAAGCTTAGAAGAAATCAATACAATTAAAACAGAGTTATTTGGTAAAAATGGTCAAATATCATCTGTATTTAAAACTGTAGGATCAATACCAGAGACTGATAGAAAAAACTTTGCAGCAGATTTAAATAAAATAAAAGATGAACTTCACTCTTTAATTACAAAAAAGATTAAAGAAAATGAAACTAAAGAAATTAATCAAAAATTAGAAAAAGAAAAAGTTGATATAACTTTACCAGAAAGACCTTTTGTTAGGGGAAAAATTCATCCTGTGTCTCAAACAATAGATGAGATTTCATCAATTTTTTCAGAAATTGGTTTTAGTGTAGAAGAAGGACCAGATGTAGAAAATGAATATAATAATTTTACTGCATTAAATACTCCAGATAATCATCCGGCTCGTGATATGCATGATACTTTTTACCTAGATGAAAATAAGGAAGTTCTATTAAGAACTCATACTTCACCAGTTCAAATAAGAACTATGGTAAAAGATAAACCACCTTTTAAAATTATTGCACCAGGTAGAACCTATAGATCTGATAGTGATCAAACGCATGCACCAATGTTTCATCAGGTAGAGGGTCTTCATATTGATAAAAATATAAACATGGGTCACTTGAAAGGATGTTTAAACTATTTTATCAAAGAATTCTTTGAAGTCGAAAAAATTAAAATGAGATTTAGACCAAGTCATTTTCCTTTTACAGAACCATCTGCAGAAGTAGACATTGGTTATGAAATTAAAGATGGAAAAATTATTATAGGTGAGGGGGATCAGTGGCTTGAAATTTTAGGATGTGGAATGGTTCATCCAAATGTTTTGAAAAATGTCAAAGTTGATCCTAATAAGTACCAAGGATATGCGTTTGGTATAGGAATAGATCGATTGGCAATGTTAAAATATGGAATTAATGATTTGAGATCTTTTTTTGAATGTGATTATAGATGGTTAAACCATTTTGGATTTGATCCACTTGATGTACCAACAAATTATAGAGGTTTAAGTAGATGAAGATAACATTCGATTGGTTAAAAGATCACCTAAAAATAAGCGCGAAGGAAGAAAGATTACTAGAAAAATTAACTGATATCGGACTTGAAGTTGAAGGTGTTGAAAATTTATCTGAAGGTCTAGATTTGTTTAAAGTTGCAAAAATTTTAAAAACTGAAAAACATCCTAATGCAGATCGACTAAAAGTTTGTGATGTTGATGTGGGTGAAAAAGAAATTAAGAAGGTAGTATGTGGTGCAACAAACGCTAGAGAGGGTTTAATCACTGTTTATGCTCCTCCAGGTGCAATTATTCCAAAAAATAAAACTAAATTAGTCATAGCTAAAATTAGAGACGTAACCTCGTATGGAATGCTTTGTTCTGAATCGGAACTTAATTTATCTGATGAAAGCGATGGAATAACAGAGCTTTCATCCTCAAAATACAACAAAAGTATAGGAAAAAGTTTTTTCACAGAATTTAGCTCTAATTTAATAGATCTATCAATTACACCAAATAGACCAGATTGTCTTGGTGTCAGAGGAATAGCCAGAGATTTAGCAGCTTCAGGATTTGGTAAATTAAAACAGGCAAAAGAACAAAAAATAAGGTCAAAAAAAGCTCAAACAGTTAAAGTAAAAATTATAAATGAAAAAAATCAGGGATGTTTTTCTTTTGGAAGTTGTTTGGTGACAAATGTAAAAAATGCAGAAAGTCCTAAGTGGCTAAAAGATAAATTAATTTCAATAGGTCAAAAACCTATTTCAGCAATTGTAGATGTTACAAATTATGTAATGTTAGATATTAATCGTCCACTACACGCTTATGATGCCGATAAAATTGAAAAAGAAATAGTTGTTAGAAACTCAAAATCTGGAGAAAAATTTACAGCTCTGGATAACAAAAATTATAAGCTTGAAGACGATATGTGTGTAATAAGTGATGACAAAGGTGTATTAGGACTTGGCGGTATTATTGGAGGTACAAGATCTGGAACAGAGATGAATACAAAAAATGTTTTAATCGAGTCAGCTTATTTTGATCCAAGATCAATTAGAAAAACTGCTAAGAAGTTAAATATTGATACAGATGCGAAATTTAGATTTGAAAGAGGAATAGACCAATTGTCAATTGAAGAAGGTTTAAATAAAGCAGCATTTTTAATTAAAGAAATTTGTGGCGGAGAAATTAGCAAAATTGACATCCAAAAGATTAATACATTTAAAAATCAAATTATTAAATTTGATCCAAATTCGTTTGAAAAAGTAACTGGTTTTAAAATTTCAAAAAAAAATATGTTAAAAATTTTAGAAAACCTTGGTTTTAAATGTAAAAAAGATAAAAAAGTTTTTAAATTAACTATACCATCTTGGAGACCAGACATTTCTCAAGAAATAGATGTAGTTGAGGAGTTAGTAAGAATAGTTGGATATGACAAGATAAATATTCAGGAGCCAGTGAAAGAGAGAAAAAAACCTACTTTGACACAATCACAAAAACTATTTCACTTTCTTCAAAGAGCAGTAGCTTCAAAAGGATATTTAGAGGCTATAACTTGGTCTTTCACTGATGCAAAATATAATGATCATTTTAAAGGTCAAAACAAAGAATTAAAAATTTTAAATCCTATTAGTTCAGAATTGGGGGTTTTAAGAAATTCCATATTTTCTAATTTAATTATGTATATGAGTAAAAATATAGATAGAGGCATTAAAGATTTATCTATTTTTGAGATAGGACCCACTTTCTATGGAAAAAAACCCGGTGAACAAAATATAGTAGTTTGTGGATTAGCGGCTGGAAAAAAATCACGTCTTTCTTGGTTAGAAAAGGAGAGAAATGTTGATGTTTTTGATATTAAAAGAGATGTTGTTCAAACTTTAGTTGAAGCAGGCTACGACTTAGAAAAATTTTTTATTGATGATAAAACACCTGATTATTATCATCCAGGGAAATCAGGAAGATTATTTTTAAACAGAGGCAAAGAAAGTGTTGCTGCTTATTTTGGCGAAATTCATCCTAATATTTTAAAGCAAATTGACATGAAAACAGTGTCTTTATTAGGTTTTGAGATATTTCTTGATAATTTAAAATTACCTAAAAAATTATTAAAAGATCAAAAAACAAAATATTCTGTTTCAGATTATCAAAAATCAGAAAGAGATTTTGCTTTTATAGTTGACAAAAAAATTAATGTTCAGGACTTAGTAAATGTCATAGCAAATGTTGATAAGAATTTGATATCAAACATTAAAGTTTTTGATGTTTATGAGGGTGAAAATATTCCGGAGAATCAAAAATCAATTGCAATAAGTGTTACAATCCAATCACAAGAAAAAACTCTTAAAGAAGCTGATTTAGATAAAATTAATAAATCAATTATAGAAACAGTCGAAAATAAAACTGGCGCAAAAATTCGATCCTAAAGCCAATGAGTTCAATTGATAACATAAGAAATTTCGCCATCATTGCACATATAGATCATGGAAAATCTACTATTGCAGATAGAATAATTCATAGTTGTGGTGGTTTGACAGAAAGAGAGATGAAAGCACAAGTTTTAGACTCAATGGATATTGAACGTGAAAGAGGCATTACAATTAAAGCTCAAACTGTAAAATTAAACTATAAGGCTAAAGATGGGAAAAAATATATTTTAAATATTATAGATACACCCGGCCACGTAGATTTCAGTTACGAGGTTAGTAGATCATTATATGCGTGCGAAGGTTCAATTTTGATTGTAGATAGTACACAAGGGGTTGAGGCTCAAACTTTAGCAAACGTTTACCAAGCATTAGATACAAATCATGAAATTGTTCCAGTATTAAACAAAGTAGATTTACCAGCCTCTGATTTAGATAGAACAAAAACACAAATCGAAGAAGTTATAGGTATAGATACTGAAAATGCTATTCCATGCTCCGGAAAAACTGGTGAGGGAATAGAGGATATTTTAGAGCAAATAATAAATACTTTACCTGCACCAAAGGGAAAAAGTTCATCTGATTTAAAATGTTTATTAGTAGACAGTTGGTACGATACTTATTTAGGTGTTGTTATATTAGTTAGAGTGATTGATGGAAAACTCTCAAAACATATGAAGATTAAAATGATGTCTACAAATCAAGAATATATTGTTGAAAAAGTTGGTGTTTTTACACCAAAGCCAGTTAATATTACTGAATTAAAAACTGGAGAAATAGGTTTTATCACAACAGGAATAAAAGTACTATCAGATACAAAAGTAGGCGATACAATTTGTGATGCAACAAAGCCTTTAAAAGAAGCTTTGCCAGGTTTTAAACCTAGTAAACCTGTGGTATTTTGCGGATTATTTCCTGTAGATAGTTCTGAGTTTCAAAAATTAAAAGATGGTTTAGCAAAATTACAATTAAATGATGCAAGCTTTTCTTTTGAACCAGAGTCTTCTTCAGCTTTGGGATTAGGTTTTAGATGTGGATTTTTAGGATTGCTTCATTTAGAAATTGTAACGGAGCGACTTGAGAGAGAATTTGACGTTAATTTATTAACAACAACTCCAGGTGTAGTTTATAAAGTTCATCTTAATAATGGTGATAATATTGATTTACAAAATCCATCAAGCTTACCAGATCCAACGTTAATAAAATATATTGAAGAACCATGGATTAAGGCAACTATCATTACTCCAGACCAGTACTTGGGTTCAATAATTAAAATGTGTCAGGACAAAAGAGGAATACAAACCAATCTTAGTTACTCTGGGAATAGAGCGGTTTTAAATTATGAACTCCCACTAAATGAAGTTGTCTTTGATTTTAATGATAGACTAAAGTCAATGACGAGTGGATATGCAAGTTTTGATTATGAAATAATTGAGCATAGAGAGGGTGATCTAGTAAAACTTGGTATTTTAGTAAATGGTGAACCTGTTGATGCTTTAGCTATGATGATTCATAAAGATTTTGCTCAAAAAACTGGAAGAGAAGTTTGTGAAAAATTAAAAGATTTAATACCAAGACACAATTTCATGATTCCAGTACAGGCAGCAATAGGAGGAAAAATTATCGCTAGAGAAACTATTAAAGGTTTTAAAAAAGACGTATTAACAAAAATTCATGGTGGGGGCGCTACAGACAGGAAAAGAAAATTATTAGAAAAACAAAAAAAAGGAAAAGCTAGATCAAAACAATTTGGAAGAGTTGAAATCCCCCAAGAGGCCTTTATTGGTGTATTAAAAATCAGTAAGGAAAAATAAATATCAAGATTTATATTTTAAATAATTCCTTCAATACTTCTGTGGTCATCACAACATATAATTTTGGATTTCTTATTAGCCTTTATTGTTTTAAAGTTTTGCTTAAAACTATCAGGAGATAAATTTAGTTTATAAAACTCTTGTACTTTTGATCTTTTTAAAATAATTTCATCTTCTTTCATATTAAATGCTTCGTGAATTTTATCTTTAAGCTCATCAAGATTAGAATAAATTAATGAATTTTCATTAGTCAAGTTAGGAATTATCAGTTTGTTACAATTTGTTATCGGTATTGAACCAACTTTAATACCCTCAATCAAATGATGACATAATGGCATCACTACACCAGGGCAGTTTAAGTTAAAACATGACCGACCTAACAAGTCTAAGTTTTCTTTAAAATTTAGTTTATATGATGTTTTTTTAATTACATTTTCATGTAGGCAAAAAATAATTTTTTTTTTTAAGAATTCAGAATTTTTTAAATCATTCTTTGAATTTATAAAATAAACTTCTGATTTAAATTCTTTTGTAATAAAATCTATAATTTTTATTCTATTTGGAAATTTTTCAGGTTCTTTTTTCCAATAGAAATTCCTATAACCTTCTTCATTAACAGATCCAGAAAAATAAATTCTTATATTAAAATTAGGTTTATTCAAAATATTGATTTTTTTATAAAATGAATTGTAGATTCTCGGATACATGAAATAAGGCATAATCATGTCATTTGTTTTGAAATTATTATTATAAAAATATTTAAAATAATTTGTATCAATTGAAATTTCTTCATTTTCTTCATCAGAATTCATATTTATTTTTATCTTTTTTTTATTTTTATAGAAAGAATTTGCGGTTGTGAATTTGAAAAAGTTTAAAAATCCAATCCTTCTTAATAATTTTTTTGCATTTTCATTATTTGTATATGTAAAATGATATTCGTCTTTCAAAGAGTACAAAAAAAAATTTATATAGCTATTATCTTTAAAAGAACCTAGGTCTATATTTTTTTTAGAGTTAAATTTAAAAATGTTAAGCTTAACTAATATATCTAAAAAAAAATTTTTAATCTTATATTCAATAAATCTAAG
The DNA here is from genome assembly GCA_902559075.1 of uncultured Pelagibacteraceae bacterium. Classification (GTDB taxonomy): domain Bacteria; phylum Pseudomonadota; class Alphaproteobacteria; order Pelagibacterales; family Pelagibacteraceae; genus Pelagibacter. Next base: position 104,173 of record CACEGO010000001.1, read on the forward strand.
TATAATTTTACTGTTATTATATTTCCTGAATGTTAAACTTGCTTTAAATTTTTTGAAGTTCATGTTTATATTGTTTAATTATAATATATTAGATTAGCAATTAACAATGGAGAGGTGGCCGAGTGGTTGAAGGCGCACGCTTGGAAAGCGTGTAAAGGAGCAATTCTTTCATGGGTTCGAATCCCATTCTCTCCGCCAGCAAATAAGCTTTATTTTTCAAGGGCTATTTCGTCATTTTAAAGTTTTTTTATTAAGATAAATCAGCAATTTTTCTAAAAAATGTTATAATTTTCTTTTTCCAAAATTTAAAAAAATGACAAATAAAAACACATATCAGGCTGACTCCATCAAAGTTTTAAAGGGTCTTGAGGCGGTTAGAAAAAGACCAGGTATGTATATTGGAGATACAGATGATGGAACTGGTTTACATCATATGGTTTATGAAGTTGTTGATAACTCAATTGATGAGGCATTAGCAGGATATTGTAAAAATATTAATGTAAAAATTAATTCTGATGGAACAATTACAGTAAATGATGATGGAAGAGGTATTCCAGTAGATATCCATAAAGGAGAAAAAAAATCAGCAGCAGAAGTAATTATGACTCAACTTCATGCTGGCGGCAAGTTTGATCATGACTCATATAAAGTTTCAGGTGGACTACATGGTGTGGGTGTTTCAGTTGTGAATGCACTATCAGAAAAATTACAGTTAGAAATATATAGAGATGGAAAAAAACATTACATTGAATTCCAAAATGGTGAAGCTAAAGCACCACTAAAGGTGACAGGAAAAGTAAAATATACAGGTACACAAATTACTTTTTTACCTTCAAAAGAAATTTTTTCATCAATAAAATTTAGTGCAAATATTTTGATTAAAAGAATGCGAGAATTAGCATTTTTAAATAAAGGAATAAAAATAATATTTACTGATGCTAGTCAAAAGAAAGAAAAAATTTCAGAGTTTAAGTTTGATGGTGGTGTTTTAGAGTTTGTAGATTTTTTAGACGAAAAAAGAGAAAAGTTACAAAATAAAAATGGAAATGATTTATTTAGAAAACCAATTTATATTGAGGGTAAAAAGAATAATATTGAATTAGAGTGTTCCTTAAAATGGAATGCGGGATATACAGAAGATATCTTCCCGTATACAAATAATATTTACCAAAAAGATGGTGGAACTCACTTATTAGGATTTAGAAGTGCATTAACTAGAGTAGTAAATAAATACGCTAATGAAAATAATTTATTAAAGAAAAATAAATTGGCAATTTCAGGCGATGATATTAAGGAAGGTCTTACTTGTGTACTTTCTACTAAAATACCCGATCCAAAGTTTTCATCTCAGACAAAGGATAAACTTGTTTCATCAGAAGTAAGGATGATTGTGGAAACTCTGGTAAATGAAAAATTATCTATATGGTTTGATCAAAACCCTTCGATTGCAAAAACTATTTTAGCCAAAGTAATTCAAGCAGCAATGGCTAGAGATGTTGCTAGAAAAGCAAGAGAAAATGTAAGAAGGAAAGGAGCTCTTGAATTAAGTGGTCTTCCAGGAAAATTAGCTGATTGCCAAATTGGTAAACAAGATGGAACAGAATTATTTATTGTTGAGGGTGATTCGGCGGGCGGTTCTGCAAAACAAGGAAGAAATAGAGCAAATCAAGCGGTTTTACCTCTTAGAGGTAAAATTCTTAATACATATGTAGAAGATTTTAATGCTAAGAAAAATGGTAGAGGCAATGGAAATGGTTCTGATCAAAGAACAAAAGCTTTGTCAAAAATGATTTCTTCTAATGAGATAATTACTTTAATTAATGCCCTAGGATTAGATCCTAAAGCTCAAGAAATTGATTTAAAAGATTTAAGATATGGAAAAATAATTATAATGACTGATGCTGATGTTGATGGTTCTCATATAAGAGCTCTTCTTTTAACTTTTTTTAACAACAAACCATTTAACAAATTAATTGAGAACGGCCATGTCTATTTAGCTCAACCTCCACTTTTTAAAATAAATAAAGGCACTAAAGGAATTTATATTAAAGATGAACAAGAGTTAGAGGAATATATTGTTAATAATAATAAAGAATTAAAAAAAATAAAAAAAACATCAAAAGAATATTCTTCAGCTATAGATGCAGAAAAATCTAAGTTGAATATTCAAAGATTTAAAGGTTTAGGTGAAATGAATCCTGAAGAGTTATGGAATACTACACTTGATCCAGAAACAAGAAATTTGTTACAAGTACAATATTCAAAAGATTTAAAGAAAGATCAAAGTCTTATTCACACATTGATGGGAAATGATGTTGCATTAAGAAAAGATTTTATCGTTTCAAATGCTATTAATGTCAGAAATCTTGATATTTAAAGATGAAGTTTTTTGAAACTTCAAAATATCATTCTTTTAAAAAATCAACTTATATAACATTAAGATGGATAGGGATCTCAGGTCAATTAATTGCAGTAAATTTTGTATATTTTTTTTTAAATTTTCAATTTAATTTTTTAACATCAAATTTAATTATTTTCTTAGGAATATTAAGCAACTTGTACTTAATATATATTTATAAAAAAACGCAACTATCAGATAGGTCTGCTTTTATTTTTTTATTAATTGATATTATGCAATTGGGTATATTGCTTTATTTGTCTGGAGGAATTGTAAATCCATTTATAATTTTTATAATTATTCCAAGTGTCTTTTCTTCATCAAATTTAAGTTTTAAAACCAATACTCTTCTGGTTATTTTAACAGCATTTATTATTGTGTTTTTAACTTTTTACTCTACAGATTTGCCTGCTCCATTAAGTGATCACTTTCATGTAAGTCCATATTACTATTATTCTATACCAGTTGCTTTACTTATAGCTTTAGTTTTTCTCAATTATTTTGCGATGACATTTGGAACACAATCTAGATTAAGGAAAGAAGCCTTAGCAAAAATGGAGGAAGTTATGGCTACAGAACATGAACTTTTATCTTTAGGTGGTCAAGCA
>CACEGO010000002.1 GCA_902559075.1 uncultured Pelagibacteraceae bacterium
TATACAATATGATCACTATTGAAGAATTTAAAAAAAAACAGTCTGAAACCTCTAGATTGATTGGTTTAGATCTAGGTTCAAAAAGAATCGGTGTATCAATTTGTGACGAAAAACAGTCAATAGCCACACCTTTTAAAACAATCAATAAAACCAATAATGAAGATCTAATAAACGAATTAAAAAAAATAATAGAGGAAAACAATATTAAAGGAATTATCATTGGATACCCAATTAACATGGATGGTTCAAGGGGTCCTTCTGCTCAATCAGTAAGTGATGTGTCTAAAAATATAGACCAAAATGTTGACGTAGATGTATGTCTTTGGGATGAAAGACTTTCAACTGTTGGTGCATTTAATCTATCCAGTCAGCTTGATGTTAATGTTTCTAAGCGTGAAAAACACATAGATCAAAATGCAGCTGCATTTATTCTTCAGGGAGCTATAGATTATTTAAATAATTAATCCTTGCCATTTAAGGACTTTATAGCTATAGAGTTAATTTTAATGGCAATTAAATCCAATAAAGCTATTAAAATCTCACAAAAACATCTGTTAGGTATCCAAGATTTATCAGTTAGCGATATCAATTATATTCTAGATGAGTCAGAAGCTTTCATAAAATTAAATCAGAGTAAAAATAAAAAAATCGATGTGTTAAGAGGTAAAACACAAATAAACTTGTTCTTTGAACCATCCACCAGAACTCAAAGCTCATTTGAACTTGCTGGGAAAAGACTTGGTGCAGATGTCATGTCAATGAATATGGGTAACTCAGCAATTAAAAAAGGTGAAACTTTGATTGATACAGCAATGACTCTAAATGCAATGCACCCTGATATAATTGTGATCAGGCACCAAGACTCTGGTGCTTGTAATCTTTTATCTCAAAAAGTTAATTGTGTTGTATTAAATGCTGGTGATGGTAGACGTGAACACCCTACTCAAGCTTTACTTGATGCATTAACAATTAGAAATCGAAAAAAAAAAATTCAAGGATTAAAAATAGCTATATGTGGAGATATACTTCATTCTAGAGTAGCTAGATCAAACATTTATCTTCTTACAATGTTGGGAGCTGAGGTCAATATAGTAGCACCATCCAATCTTATGCCTAAAGAAATTGAAAAGTTTGGTGTTAATACTTTTACTGACATGAAAAAAGGTCTCAAAGATTGTGATATTGTAATGATGCTTAGATTACAAAATGAAAGGATGACTAGTTCATATCTTTCATCAAATAGAGAATACTATGAATATTATGGATTAACACCAGATAAGCTTGATCATGCAAAATCAGATGCGTTAATTATGCATCCTGGTCCAATGAATAGAGGAATTGAAATTGATACGAGATTAGCAGACGACATAAACAAGAGTGTAATTAAGGAGCAAGTTGAATTAGGAGTTGCTGTAAGAATGGCATGTTTAAAAATATTTTGTGAATAAATGAAAAAACAATACTTTATAAATGCAAATATTATAGATCCTCATAATTCTCTTAATGAAAATGGTGGAATGATAATTGGAGAAGATGGAAAGATAGAAGCGGTAGGTAAAAAGGTAAATACAAACAATTTACCAACTAGGGAAAAGCCTACCGATTTAAAAGGTAAATATCTATTTCCTGGCTTAGTAGATATGAGAGTTTTTGTAGGCGAACCAGGATATGAATATAAAGAAAATTTTAGAACTTTAAGTAATGCAGCATTGTCTGGTGGAGTTACTTCAGTTGTAACAATGCCTAATACAGATCCAATTATTGATAATGTTTCAATTGTAGATTTTCTAAAAAGAAGAGGACGTGACAAATCAAAAATAAATATCTTTCCTTGTGCTTCATTAACTCAAAACACAGAAGGTACTAATATGACTGAATTTGGTTTATTGGCTAAAAAAGGAATTATTGCTTTTACTGATGGAGTAAAAACAATTCAAAACACAAGGTTGATGTCTAGAATTATGAGTTCAGCAAAAGATTTAGGATGCCTTATAATGCAACATGCTGAAGATTACGATTTAGCTAAAAATGGAATGATTAATTCTGGTATTATTGCAACAAAACTAGGTTTATCAAGCATACCAGATATTGCTGAAAGAATTATAATAGAAAGAGATCTCACCCTTTTAGAGAGAGCTAAATGTCGATATCATATATCTCAACTTTCAGCGGGTAAATCTGTTGATATAATTAAGGAACGTAAACAAAATGTTAAATTTACTTGTGGTGTATCAATAAATAATCTCTCATTAAATGAAAATGATATTGGAGATTTTAGAACATTTTTAAAATTATCACCTCCACTGAGAAGAGAAGAAGATCGTGAAGCTTTAGTTCAAGGATTAAAAGATAAAACTATTGATGTAATTGTTTCCGACCATAAACCAGAAGATGAGGAATCTAAAAGATTAACTTTTGCTCAGGCTGCAACAGGTGCGTCTGGTATTGAGACACTGTTGTCTTTAAGTTTAGAATTATTTCATAACGGATCTGTAAAACTTGAAACTATCATTGAAGCTTTAACTTCCAACCCAGCAAAAATATTAAATATTAACAAAGGAAACTTGTCTATAGGTAATGATGCAGATTTTTGTATAGTAGATATCAATAAACCATGGATTGTAAAAAAAGAAAATTTAATCTCTAAATCTAAAAATACTTCAATTGAAGATAAGAAACTTCAAGGAAAAGTAACCAATACATTTGTAAAAGGTATAGAATTATTTAAAATATAAAAATGGAACTTTTTATAATAGGTATAATCTCATACCTGATGGGATCAATTCCATTTGGATTAATTTTAACCAAAATATTTTTAAAAAAAGATATTAGAGAAATTGGTTCTGGTAATATTGGTGCAACAAATGCATTAAGAACCGGTAACAAACTAATTGGTTATTCAACACTGATATTTGATGTGTTTAAAGCGGTAATACCTGTTTTATATATAAAAATTAATTTCCCTGAAGCGATCTACATATCAGCTTTATGTGCTTTTATAGGTCATGTATTCCCAGTTTGGTTAAAATTTAAAGGTGGTAAAGGTGTAGCAACATATGTTGGAATACTTTTTTCTTTAAATATTATTTTTGGTTTAGTGTTTGGTGTTTGCTGGTTAATAATCTTTTTTATTTCTAAATATTCATCTTTAGCATCCTTGATAGGATCACTTTCCATACCTGTATATATTTTTATTATGGAAGGTTCAGAAAATATATTTTTTTATGTAATAATGATTATTTTGATATTTTTTACCCACAGAGAAAATATTAAACGCTTGATAAATAAAGAAGAAACCAAGACTAAAATTTATTAATTTGACTATCAAACTCTTTTGAGTAGTTTGTTATTTTATGAATCTAGTCATAGTTGAAAGCCCTGCTAAAGCAAAAACAATTAATAAATATTTAGGAGATAACTATACTGTTTTAGCTAGCTATGGTCATATCAGAGATCTTCCCTCAAAAAATGGATCTGTTGATCCTGATCAAAATTTTAAAATGGAATGGGAAGTTGATAGTTTTTCAAAAAAATATTTAAAAGAAATTACTGATGCTGCGAAAGATTCCTCAAAAATAATTCTTGCTACTGACCCAGATCGTGAGGGTGAAGCAATTGCTTGGCATGTAAAAGAATATTTAGATGAAAAAAAACTTTTAAAAGACAAAGAAATTGAACGTGTGGTGTTTAATGAAATAACAAAAAAAGCCGTCACACATGGCATTGAAAATCCAAGACAGATAGAGCCTTTATTAGTCGATGCATACATGGCTAGAAGAGCGCTCGATTATTTGGTTGGATTTAATATATCACCAATACTGTGGACTAAATTACCTGGTTCAAAATCTGCAGGTAGAGTTCAATCTGTTGCATTGAAATTGATTACTGAAAGAGAACATGAAATTGAATTATTCAAGCCTGAAGAATTTTGGACTTTAAGTATTAATTTTCAGGATAAAAATAAAAGCAACATTACAGCAAGTATTTCTCAACTTGATGGAAAAAAAATTGAAAAATTCTCATTTAAAAATAAAGAAGAAATTGAAAAAGCTATTGATAATATTAAGAATAAAAAATTTAATATAACTGATATTTCCTCTAAAGTTGTCAGTAGAAATCCCTCAGGGCCATTTACGACTTCAACACTTCAACAAGTTGCGTCTAGCAGATTAGGCTTTGGTGCATCTAGAACAATGCAAATAGCACAAAAACTTTATCAAGGAATAGAAATGGAAGGTGATACAGTTGGGTTAATTACTTATATGAGAACTGATGGAACTAACTTATCAGTTGATGCGGTCTCAGATTTTAGAAATTTTATTAAAAAGGAATATGGAAACGAATATTTGCCAGAAAGTCCAAATAATTACTCAGGAAAAAAAGCAAAAAATGCCCAGGAAGCTCACGAAGCTATAAGACCAACTGATATCAATAGAAACCCAGTTTCTGTAAAAAAATATTTAAGCTCAGATCAACAAAAATTATATGATTTAATTTGGTCTAGAGCGCTGTCCTCGCAAATGGAAACAGCTAAATTTGATAGAAATACAATAACAATTGAATCTGAGGACAATAAAACAATATGTAAATCAAGTGGTTCGGTTTTAAAATTTGATGGGTTTTTAAGAATTTATTCAAATCAAAATAAAGATGATGATGAGCAAATTTTACCTGAAATGTTTAAAGGGCCCATTAATATAGAAGCTCTTATTGACGAACAGCATTTTACTCAACCGCCTCCACGTTACTCTGAGGCAAGTTTAGTGAAAAGATTGGAAGAGTTAGGAATAGGAAGACCTTCAACTTATGCAAGTATAATTTCAACAATAGCGAATAGAGGTTATGCAGAAATAATTAATAAAAGATTTTTTCCAACAGACAGAGGTAAATTAATTTCTGCATTTTTGGAAAAACTATTTTCAAAGTATGTGGATTATAATTTTACAGCAGGACTAGAGGATCAACTAGATGAAATTACTTCTGGAAAAGAAAGTTGGTTAAGAGTTTTAGAAATGTTTTGGAAAGATTTTAATAGCAATGTTTCAGAGGTCAAAGAAAAAAGAACTAGAGAGGTTTTAGATCTTTTAAACGAAAGTTTAGGTGCATTGATATTTGATACTGATAAAGAAGGAAATATAATAAGAAAATGTAAGTTATGTACAACAGGTTCTCTAAGTTTAAAGAATAGTTTTAGAGGTGGTGCCTTCATAGGATGCTCAAACTATCCGGAATGTAATTTTACAAGACCTCTATCAAAAGCCAAAGCTGCTGCACAGTCACAATTAGCAGAACCTAAATTTCTTGGTAAACATGAAAATGGAAATGATATTTTTCTGAAAAATGGAAGATTTGGTCCATATCTTCAATATGAGAGAGTTCTTGAGGAAAATATAGAGGAAGAAAAACCTAAAAAGAGAAAAAAAACCAAAAAACATAAATCAGATGTTAATGAATTATTGAAAAATGTATCTATACCTAAAGGTATAGAGTTAGAAAGTATTGATTTGGAAAAGGCTCAATTTTTATGTTCATTACCTAAATCTCTAGGAATAAATCCCGATAACAAAAAAGAAATTACATTAAATACAGGTAGATTTGGACCATATTTAAAATGTGAAAATAAATCAGCGAGAATAGAAAATGTAGAGGAAATTTTTTCTATTGGATTAAATAGAGCTATTACTCTAATTGCAGAAGCTAAACCTGGACGAATGTCTTCGTCAATTATAAAAGACTTAGGAGAACATCCAGAAGATAAAAAACCAGTACGAATCATGAAAGGTCAATATGGACCATATATCAAATACAAATCCTTAAATGCAACAATACCTGAAGAAAAAGACCCTACTGAATTAACAATTGAAGATGCATTAATATTGATTGAGAAAAGAAAAGAATACGATAGAAGTAAAAAAAATAAAAAAACAAGAAAGACAAAAAAATGAAAAAAATAATCATAATAATTTTTACATTAACCTTTTTAACCTCGTGTGCAGATATCTCTCTTGACACAGATAATATGAAAGAAAAGTTATTAAAATTTAAAAATAGTAAAACCCATAATGAATTTATAGAAAAATAAAATGAATTTTAATGATAAACTTATTGAACATAAAATTAAATTACCTGAAGCAAAGCCACCTGTTGGATCTTATGTGGCTACAAAAGTAGTTGGAAAATTACTTTACATTTCTGGACAAATTTCTATTTCCGAAAATGGAGAGCTAATAAAAGGTAAAGTTGGAAAAGAACTTACAACAGATGAAGGATACAGAGCTGCTAAAAGATGTGGACTAAGTATAATTTCACAGGCAAAAGTAGCCTGTGGGGGAGATCTTTCTAAAATCAAATGCTGTGTAAAACTAACAGGTTTTGTTAACTCAACTGATGATTTTATTGAACAACCAAAAGTAATAAATGGTGCTTCAGATTTAATTTCTTCCATTTTTGGTGATGCCGGAATGCATACAAGGGCAGCTGTAAGCACAAATAGCTTGCCTCTTGGCGTGTCAGTAGAAGTTGATGCAATATTTGAATTAAACTAACTATCTTCCTACACCAAAATATTTAATATTCAATTTTTTCATTTTTGAAGGAGAATACAGATTTCTCATATCAAAAACTTTAAAATTATTTTTTTTAACTAATTTTTTAAAATTCAATAACTTAAAGTCATTCCATTCTGTATGCAGAATAATTAAATCTGCATTTAGACATGCTGAAGAAACAGTGTCACAATATTTTACATTTTTCATGTTTTTAAATTCATATTTTTTACCTGAAGGATCATAATAAGTAATTTTACAATTTTTTTTGTTTAGATAATTAATCATAGGGATACTTGAGGCTTCTCGCATATCATCTGTATTTGGTTTAAAAGTAACACCTAAAAAAGTGATTTTTTTATTTTTAAGTTTATTATTTAAAATTGATACAACTCTTTTTGTAAATAAACTTTTTCTAGAGTCATTGGATTGTACTACTGTTTTTACAATAGACATATTAGTTTTAAATTTCTGTCCTATATCAATTAATGCACGCGTATCTTTAGGAAAACATGACCCACCATAAGCAGGACCTGCTCTTAAAAATCTATCTCCAATACGCTGGTCCGATCCCATTCCTATAGATACATCTTTAACATCTACACCCGTTTGCTCACATAAATTTGCAATTTCATTAATAAATGAAATTTTGGTTGCTAAGAATGAGTTAGATGCATATTTAATTAGTTCTGCACCTCTACGTGATGTATTAAAATATCTACTTGTTTTTTTAATTATAGGCATATACAGAGATTTAAGGATTTTATTTGCTTTGTTGCTATCAGTACCAATAATTACACGATCAGGATAAATAAAATCCCTTATAGCCTCACCTTCTCTAAGAAATTCTGGATTTGAAACTACATCAATTAATTTTTTATTTTTTAAATTTTTTAATATTTTTTCAATTTTATCTCCAGTTGTTACTGGCACTGTGGATTTAGTTATAATAATTTTATATTTGTTAATTATTTTTTTTAACTCATGTGCAACGTTAAATACATATTTTAATTCAGCTGAATTTGATTTTTTTTTTGTTGGCGTTCCTACGCAAATAAAAATTATATCAGAATTACTTACTGCTTTTTTAAGATCTGTTGTAAAAATTAATCTTTTTTGTTTGTAGTTTTTTTTTAAAATTTCCTCTAAACCAGGTTCATATATCGGTACAAAGCCTTTATTTAAGGAATTTATTTTATTAATATCTTTATCTACACAATAAACTGTATTACCTAAGTCAGAGAAACAAACTCCGCTTACCAGGCCGACATATCCTGTTCCAATCATGCACAATTTCATAGTTTACCTATTTCTATTGAAGAATTTATATAACCAGTCATTGTTCCACAGTCGAGATATTTGCCCTCAAAATTATGAGCTATAAATTTTTCTTTATCATCAATTAATAGCTGGATAGCATCTGTAATATGTATTTCTTTACCTCTTCCAGGTTTTAGAGATTTAATTTTACTAAAAATTGATCTAGGTAAAATATATCTTCCAATAACAGCCTTATTTGATGGAGCTTTATTTACAGAAGGTTTTTCTATAACTCCATCAATAATAAAATTTCTTTTATTTAATTTTTTTTTAATTTTATATATTCCCCATCGAGAAACATTGTTTTTTTTAACTTGCATAGAAGCCATAACAGATGATTTGTATTTTTGGTGAATCTTAATCATTGCTTTAGAACAATTTTTTTTAATAATTAAATCATCCGGTAACAACATTAAAAAGTATTTACTTTTTATATATTTTTGTGTTTTAAGAACAGCATCACCTGTGCCTTTAGGAATATTTTGAAATACAAACTTAATTTTTTTTTTATATTCAAGTATCTTTTTATATTCGTTAACTATTCTCTGATCTTTCTTTTTTTTAATAATACTTTTATAAAATTGATCACTGTAAAAATATTTTTTTATCATTAATTTTTTATTGGAAATAATAAATACGATCTCTTTGATGCCTGCTTCGATGCATTCATCAAGAATATATTCTAGTCCAATCCTACCATTAATAGGTAGAAGTTCCTTAGAAAATACACTTGTTAAAGGTATTAACCTAGTACCAAGTCCAGCCAAAGGAATAATTGCTTGTTTAATCATTTAAATGTTTTACTTATTAAATATTTTAATACAAATGAAAATTTTGTCTGATAATACTTCATTATTAAAATCATTGAGGCCATTTAATGACCTTGGATTTGTTCCTACTATGGGAGGAATACATAAAGGTCATTTATCACTTATTAATAAATCAAATAAACTTTGTAAAAAGACTATTGTAAGTATTTTTATTAATCCAAAACAATTTAATAAAAAGACTGATCTAAAATCCTATCCACAAAATATAAAAAAAGATTTAAAAATTTTAAAAAAAAGTAAAAAAGTAGATTTCGTTTATATTCCGAAATTTAACGACATATATAAAGATAGAAAAAAATCAAAGATTAAAATTCTTAAAGAAGATAAAATTTTGTGCGCTAAGTTTAGAAAAGGTCATTTTGAGGGTGTTCTAGATGTAATGACTAGACTTACCAAAATTATAAAGCCTAATAAAATATTTATGGGAGAAAAAGATTTTCAACAATTTTACTTGGTTAAAAAACTATTAGAAACAAATTACGTAACAAAAATTATTCCTTGTAAAACTATTCGTGACAAAAATAATTTAGCTTTATCAACAAGAAATCTTCTTTTAGATAAGTCTCAATTAAAAATTGCAGCAATTGTATATAAAAGTATGTCAAGGATTAAAAAAAATATTAAAAATAAAAAAAATATTCCACATTTTTTAAAATTTAAAAAAAAAGAATTGAAAAATAATTATAAAATTAAAATTGATTACTTAGAGTTAAGAAACAAAAAAAACTTAAAACTATCAAAAACAACAAATAATTCACGATTGTTTATAGCTTATTATTTAAATGAAGTTAGATTGATTGATAATCTCTAATTTTATAAAAAGTAAGCTCCAACACCTAAAAATGAAACAAAACCAATCACATCTGTAATTGTGGTTACAAAAACACTAGATGCAATAGCTGGATCTATATTCATTTTTTTTAATGTAAAAGGAACTAAAATTCCAAATAATCCTGCAATGATCATTGTGAGTATCATGGATATAGCAATAATAATTGACAGGATACTGTCTTGAAACCAAATCTGAACAACAAATGCACTTATTGCTGCAAAAATAATCCCATTTAAAATACCAATAGAAAATTCTTTAAATACATTCGACGAAAAATTATTTTGTGTTAAATCATTTGTTGCTATTGTTCTTACTGTTACAGCTAATGTTTGCATTCCTGCATTTCCACCCATTGAAGCAACAATGGGCATTAAAAAAGCTAATACGACCATTTGTTCTATAGTTGCTCCGAATAAACTAATACACCAAGTAGCCAAAAAAGCTGTGAACAGATTTAACAAAAGCCAATTAAATCTTCTTTTTGTTTTTTTTACTACACCATCAGTAATTTCTTCGTCTCCTACCCCTGCTAATCTTAAAGCATCTTCTTCTGCCTCTTCTTTCAAAACTGTTAAAACATCATCGTTCATGATCATACCTACTAATTTATTTTTTTTGTCTACAACAGCAGCAGAATTTAAATTGTAGTTTTCAAATAAATTAGCAACTTCCTCTTTATCCATTTCAACAGGAATTAATAATTGAGACTCTGACATAATTGTTGCCATTTTAGTATCACGTGGTGTTGTTAAGACTCTAGATGATGGAACGGTTCCTATTGGTTTAAAATCCTCGTTAACAATAAAAATTTCTAAAAATTCCTCAGGTAAATCTTTGTTTTCCCTTAGATAGTCAATAGTTTGACCTACAGACCAATTACTTGGTATTGCAGTAAATTCTCGCTGCATAAGTCTTGCAGCAGTATCTTCTGGATAACTTAAGCTTTCTAGTAAAGCAAAACGATCTTTGGGTGGTAGAGAGCTAAGGATTGCGTTTTTATCTTCTTCTGGAACATTTTCTAAAATAGAAATAGCATCATCTGACTCAAGTCCTTTGAGAATACTAACTATAGAGTCTGATGATAAAAAAGTAATAATTTCTGATTGAATAGACTCATTTAATTCAACAAAAACGTCTGGATCAATATTGAAATTATTTAATTTAATTAAACTTTCTCTATCACCCTCACTAAGATGCTCAATAATATCTGCGGCATCTGCAGGATGCATTTCATTGAAAGAATTAGTAATAAATTGAGCGTCATTGTTAGCTATTTTGCTAGTAACAACTCTTATATACTCTTTATTAAATTCAAAATTTACTTTTTTATCTTTAGTTTTTTTTGTTAAAGACATAAATCAACCTGTATTTTAGATTTGCACTATTAATACATAATAAAGATAATACAAATTATAAATGAACATAGAGATCAAAAAGTCAATAAAACCAGTAAATTATTTTGATGCTATTGATATACTAGAGTCAAGATTAAAGCATTTATATGAAAATAATGAGAAAGAATTAATTTGGACTTTGGAGCATAATGAAGTTTTTACAGCTGGAACCTCTTATAAAGAAAATGAGATTATTGATAAATCCATCAAAATATTAGAGACAAATAGAGGCGGCAAAATTACATACCATGGGCCAGGTCAGTTAATTTGTTATTTTGTTATAGATTTAAGAAAAAAAAAAGATATCAGAAAATTTATAACAATTATTGAAAAAACAATAATTCAAACCTTAAAATTTTATAAAATAGAAACTTTTTCAGATGAAGATAATATTGGAATATGGCATAAATCTAATAATGAAGTTAACAAAATTGCTGCAATAGGTATAAGAGTTAGCAAGTGGATTGCCTATCATGGTTTTGCAATTAATATAAATAATGATCTTGAAAATTATAAAAAAATTATACCATGTGGTATTTCAGATAAAGGAGTAACTAATTTAAAAAATATTTTAGATCAGGATTACTCAAATCTAAGTGATATATTAATTAAAAAATTTATTTCAAATTTGAAAATCTAAGTCTTTTAGATTTTAAAAGTTTTTTAAAATAATCAGGTAACAATGCTGAATAAGTATGTTTTATATCATTAATCTTAAATTTAATTTGATATGAATGTAACATTAAGTTTTTATTAATTCCTTTATTGGAATTTGATAATTTATATTTTGTGTCTCCAAATATAGGATTTCCAATTGCATATAATTGTTTTCTTAACTGATGTTTTCGTCCAGTAATAGGTTTTAACTCTAATAAACTTGCTTCAGAATTTTTATCAATGACTGTGAAAATTGTTTTTGCTTTTTCACTTATTTTTTTATTACCGTCGTACCTAATTAAATCATCATCCCATACACCAGATTTTTTATTTATTTCCCCTTGACATATAGCTAAATAAGTTTTGTGTACTTTTCTTAGTCTAAATAAAGAAGTAAGTAATTGAGCGCTCTCTCTGTTTTTGGCCATAATGAAAACTCCAGAAGTATCTTTATCTAATCTATGAACAGAATATGGTTTTGTTCCTTCAAAAATTTCACTTTTAGCAAAAATATCAACTAGATTTTTTTTTGATTTAGTTCCACCTTGCACTGACATGCCTGATGCTTTATTTAAAACAACAAAATTATCATTGTTGTCAATAATTTGATCTTCATTTGATTTTACAATTTCTTTTGATGGTAAAAACTTAATTTTTTTTTGCTGAATTGTTTCTTTAAATTCAATGTTAAATATATTTATTTCATCTTTCGTTTTTACTTTAAAAGAACTTTTAACTTTCTTTCTATTAAGCTTTATTTTTCCTGTTCTTAAATATTTTTCAACAAGTCCTTGTGGAATTTTACCAATTTTTAATCTTAACCATCTGTCCAAACGCATATCATTACACGTTGACTCAACGATGTAAGATTTCTTCATGATTTAAGATTTAAGCTGTAGCTTGCTTTTTCTCTTCAGTTTTAGGAGACTCTTTAGTTGTGTCTTTTTTTGGTTTATCAACTCTCTTGGCTTCAACGTCTCTATCAACAAATTCAATTATTGCCATTGGAGCATTATCTCCATATCTAAATCCAGCTTTAATTATTCTTGTGTAACCACCTTTTCTATCTTGATATCTTTTAGAAAGTGTTTTTTTAACTTTATTAGCTGATTTAATATCTTGTAGTTTAGAAACTAACATTTTAGTTGTCTGTAAAGTTTCTTTTTTACCTAATGTTATTATTTTATCGGCTTGAGGTTTTAAAAATTTAGCTTTTGGCAAAGTAGTTTTAATCTGCTCATATTTAATTAAAGAATTAAGCATATTTTTAAGTAGAGCTTTTCTGTGCTCTGATGTTCTGTTTAACTTCTTATTTGCCAAACCATGTCTCATTAAATTGCTTCCTCCAATTTCTTAGACATTTCTGCAATGTTGTCTGGTGGCCAGTTAGGTATTTCCATTCCTAAATATAAAGACATACCTGTTAAAACTTCTTTAATTTCATTTAACGATTTTCTTCCAAAATTAGGTGTTCTCAACATTTCACCTTCAGATTTTTGAACTAGGTCACCGATATAAATAATATTGTCATTTTTTAAGCAGTTCATAGATCTAACTGATAACTCTAACTCATCTACTTTTCTTAGTAAGTTTTTGTTAAATTCAGGTTCAGTAGAAACTTCTTTTACAGGAGCTTCAACTGGCTCATCAAAGTTTACAAACATTTTAAGCTGATCTTGGAAAATTCTAGCTGAATAAGCTACAGCATCTTCAGCAGAAATTGATCCATTAGTTTCAACTTCCATTATTAATTTATCATAATCTAATGCTTTACCTTCTCTAGCGGTACTTACTGAATATGAAACTTTTTTAACTGGACTATAAAGTGAGTCTATAGCAATAAGGCCTAATGGTGGCTCTTCAGGTTTATTTAACTCTGCAGGAACATATCCTTTACCTGTATTAACATTCATCTCCATATGAAAAGTAGTATTTTCATCTAGATTACAAATAACTAAATCAGGATTTAAAATCTCAACATCTGCAACTGGAGCTATATCTGAAGCTTTAATTTCTCCAGGTCCTTTTGCGTCTAATATTAATTTTTTTGTACCCTCAGAATTACTTTTTAATGCTAAAGATTTTACGTTTAAAACGATATCAGTAACATCTTCTCTAACACCTTTAATTGAAGTGAATTCATGTAAAACTCCATCAATTTGAATTGATGTTACAGCAGCTCCTCTTATAGATGATAATAAAATCCTTCTTAGAGAATTTCCTAAAGTTAATCCATAACCTTTTTCTAAAGGCTCAGCTATAATTTTTGCATGAGTTAAGTCATCACTTATTTGAACATCTAATTTAGACGGCTTAATTAATGACTTCCAATTTTTTACATTAACATTTTCGACTTCCATTAAACTCTCCTTTTTTTTGGTGGTCTGGTTCCATTATGAGGCATAGGCGTAGTGTCTTTAATTGACAAAATTTTAAATCCTCTAGCTTGCAATGCTCTTAAAGCTGTTTCTCTTCCTGATCCAGGGCCTTTAACTTCAACAGATAAAGTTTTCATTCCGTACTCAAGAGCTTTCGAAGCTGCAGAGTCGGCTGCTATCTGTGCAGCGTAAGGAGTTGATTTTCTTGATCCCTTAAACCCTTTTTGTCCTGCAGATGCCCATGAAATTACGTTTCCATTTGTATCAGCAATAGAGATGATGGTATTATTAAATGTTGATTGCACATAAGCAATTCCATTTAAAATATTTTTCTTAACTTTCTTCTTTTTTGAATAAGAACTTTTTACACTTTTTTTAGTAGACTTTTCTACTTTCTGATCTTTATTTTCAACTTTATCAGTTTTAGCCATAGTTATTTTTTAGTTGGTGTTAATTTTTTTCCAGCAATCGCAATTGCTTTTCCTTTTCTTGTCCTTGCATTACATCTGGTTCTTTGTCCTCTAACAGGTAATTTTTTTCTATGTCTTGTTCCTCTATAACAAGCTAGATCAATTAATCTTTTAATACTTAATGAATAATCTCTTCTTAAATCACCTTCTACTTTAAAATTTTGATCAATGTATTCCCTAATTTTTAAAATCTCTTCATCCGTCAATTCATTTACTCTTTTAGCTCTTGGAATTTCTAAAGATGAGCAAATTTGCTGAGAGAATTTATCTCCAATTCCATAAATATAAGTTAAACCTATATGAACGAGCTTATTTTGTGGAATATTTATACCTGCGATACGAGCCATAATTTTTGTGATAAATTGTGCCTTTTATATAAGAAGATTAATCAAAGTCAATGTCTTATGCATTGATAAAAGCGTCTATTTTCCTTGTTATTTCCTCAATTTCTAAGCCTCCATCGATCTCCTTAAAATTTGGATTCTTAGAGTAGAAATTTAGAACTGGTTGAGTTGTTTTCATGTATTTCTCATACCTTTTAACTATAGTATCAGAGTCGTCATCAGATCTATTTTCTAAAATTTTTCTTTTTTCAACCCTTTTGATAATTGTTTCTTTATCTACGTTTAAAAATAAAATTAAATCTATGCTCTGATTAGAATTTTTTAGTAACACTTCTAAATTTTTAGCCTGACTTAATGACCGAGGATATCCATCAAAGATAAATTTATTTTTTTTTTTAGGATCAAGTATTATATTCTCTATAAGTTTATTAACTATATCATCACTAATAAATTTTCCATTCTTCATATCATCAGTTATATCTTTACCAATATCTGAATTTTTTTTGATTTCTTCTCTTAAAAGATCACCTGTTGAAATTTGAAAAGCTTTTAATTTATTTACTAGATATTTAGACTGAGTACCTTTTCCAGCACCAGGAGGTCCAAATAAAATAATATTCACTTACTTACCAAATTTTGTTTTTTTAATTAGTTGCTCATATTGAGAGCTCATTAATCTTGTTTGAATTTGAGTTACAGTATCAATAGCTACCACTACAACAATTAATATAGACGCTCCACCCAAATAAAAAGGTATTGGATAATTTGCAATTAAAAATTCTGGCATTAAACAAACTAAGGTTAGATATAAAGCTCCTATTGTAGTTAGTTTTGTTGAAATATTTTCAATATACAAGGCTGTACTTTCACCTGGTCTAATTCCTGGCACAAAACCTCCATACTTTCTAAGATTCTCTGCAGTTTCTGTTGGATTAAAAGTTATAGAAGTGTAAAAAAAAGTAAAAAATATTATTCCTGATGCATAAAGCAACATATAAAGAGGTTGTCCTTGGGTAAAATAAGAGCTCAAGTTTAAAAATGTTTCGTTATTAGAAAACGAAAAATTTGAAAATGTTACTGGTAGTAATAAAAGGGCAGAAGCAAAAATTGCTGGGATTACTCCAGCCTGATTAATTTTTAAAGGTAAATGAGATGACTCTCCACCGTACATTTTGTTACCCATTTGTCTTTTTGGATAATTTATTAAAATTTTTCTTAATGCTCTTTCCATAAATACTACAAATAAAATTGTTACTATTAATAGAACAAATATAGCTAAGATCATAAATGTTGATACTGCTCCAGTTCTACCTAATTCAAAAGTTGTAACCAAAGCTCTTGGAATTTCAGCTACAATACCAGCAAAAATTATTAACGATATACCGTTACCAATACCTCTTTGGGTAATTTGTTCACCTAACCACATTAAAAATACTGTTCCTGCAACAATAGTTGTGACCGTAGTTATTTTAAAAAAAGCTCCTGGATTAATTACTAAGTCAGCCGATGACTCTAAGCCAACAGATAAACCATATCCTTGTACTGTTGCAAGTAGGACTGTTCCATATCTAGTAATTTGTGTAATTTTAGCTCTTCCTGTCTCACCTTGAGCTTTTAGATTTTTAAAATAATCAGAAACTCCAGTTAAAAGTTGAACTATAATTGCAGATGAAATGTAAGGCATTATACCTAATGCAAATATCGCCATTCTGCTAACAGCACCTCCTGCAAAAACATTAAACATGCCTAACAATCCTTTTTGATTGCCTTCCATCATTATTTTTAATTGCTCAGGATCTATTCCTGGTAAAGGTACAAAAGTTCCAAATCTGTAAACGGCTAATACTAAAATAGTAAATATAATTCTATTTCTTAAATCATTTGTTGATGATGATGCACTCATATAAACAAACTATTTTTTTAATTGAATAGATCCACCAATTTTTTCTAGTTTTTCTATTGCTGATTTAGATGCTAGGTCAGCTTCAATATTAATTTTAATCTTTACTTCTCCTGATCCTAAAATTTTCAGTTTTTTTGAGTTTTTATTTATTAATTTAAGTTTTTTAAGTAATTGAGAATTTAGAACTTCATTTGGATTAATATTTTTTTTATCAATATAAAATTGGATTTTATCCAGATTTAAAATTGCTATACTCTCCTTTGAAATTGGATTAAAGCCTCTTTTTGGTAATCTTCTATATAACGGCATTTGACCACCTTCAAAACTTTTTATAGCTACACCGGATCTTGATTTTTGACCTTTAACTCCTCTACCTGATGTTTTTCCTTTTCCAGAACCAATACCTCTTCCTACTCTCAATTTAGATTTGTTAATTTTTTCTCTGTTATTTAAAGTTATCATTATCCTCTTTTTTCTATTATTTCAGAAATTTTTTTATTTCTTATTGCAGATATTTGTTTTGGCGAACTTTGTTTCATTAATGCTTTCATTGTTGCTCTAATTACGTTGTGTGCGTTAGAAGTTCCCATAGATTTAGCAACAATATCTTTAACACCCAAAACTTCACATACAGCCCTTACTGGACCTCCGGCTATGATGCCTGTTCCTTTTGAGGCAGCACGTAAAACTATTCTACCTGATCCATCTTTTGCTTTAACATCGTGATGAATTGTTCTTCCCTCCCTTAAAGGTATGTGTGTAAGTTTTCTTCTTGCCATTTCATTTGCTTTTTTAATGGCATCAGGAACTTGTTTAGCTTTTGCATGTGCAATACCAATTTTACCTGCTTGATTTCCAACTACAACAAGAGCTGAAAATCCAAATCTTCTACCACCCTTAACAACTTTTGTTATACGATTTATGTGGACTAATTTTTCTAAAATGTCGTCTGTTTTTTTTTCTTTTAAATTTTCCATAATTAAAATTCCATTCCATTTTCCCTTAAGGTATCAGCAAAAACTTTAATCCTACCATGATATTTATATGAACCCCTATCAAAGTATATTTTGGTAATTTTTTTTTCTTGAGCTTTTTTTGCTAATTTTTGTGCAACTAATTTGGATAACTGAGTTTTATTTACCTTTTCAACTGATTTGAGGTCCTTTTCTACAGATGATGCTGATAACAAAGTTACATTTTTGGTATCATCAATTATTTGAGCTGAAATATTTTTTGATGATCTGGAAATGCTTAATCTAAATCTATCTTTTGAAGCAACTCTTTTAACTTTATTGCTAACTCTAAATCTTTTTCTGACACTTGTGTTCAGTTTCATTACTTTTTCTTTCCCTCTTTTTTAAGAACATACTGTCCTTTTTCTCTTACACCTTTTCCTTTATATGGTTCGATTTTTCTTAATGTTTTTATTTTAGATGCAACTTCACCAACTAGCTGCTTATCAGAGCCTGTTATTTTTAATGTTGTTTGTTTTTCAACAGCAATTTTAATGCCCTCTGGTATGTCAAAATTGATATCATGACTATAACCCAATTGTAAATTTAACTGATTCCCTTTTAAAGCTGCTCTATATCCAACTCCAACTAATTCTAAAATTTTTTCATAACCTGTGCTTGATCCAATTACAGCGTTATTGATTAAACTTCTATTCATTCCCCATAATCTTTTAGTTTTTTGATCTACTTTTTTTGGTTTGATAGCAATTTCTTTTCCTTCAATAATGTCTAAATTAAAAATGTCTAAATCGACATTAATTGTTTTTTTTCCCAAAGGGCCTTCTATATTTAAAATATTACCAGCTAAAACAACTTTGACTTTTTCTGGAATCGAAATATTAATTTTACCTATTTTAGACATTAAAATACCTTACAAATTATTTCGCCACCAACTTTTTGTTTTCTTGCATCTATATCGGTCATTACTCCTTTTGGAGTTGACACAATAGCAATACCTAAGCCATTATTGATTTTAGGTAGGCTATCTGCTGAAGAAAAAATTCTTCTACCTGGTTTTGACACTCTTTCAAAAGCGCTTATTACAGGATTACCAGAATGATACTTAAGTTCTAATGATAACATTGGTTTTTTTTCTTCAGAACTTACTTTAAAATCATTTATGAAACCTTCATTTTTAAGTATATCTGCAATTTTAGTTTTAAATTTAGATGAAGGTAAATCTACTTTTTTATGATTCCTCTCTTGAGCGTTCTTCACTCTTGCTATCATATCTCCTATCGGGTCACTTAAGCTCATAATTTTCCTTTCTACCAGCTAGATTTAACTAAGCCAGGTATCTTTCCTTGTAATCCTAATTGTCTTAATGCAATTCTTGAAATTTTTAATTTTCTGTAAACACCATGAGGTCTTCCAGTAATCTCACATCTATTCATAACCCTTGTTTTAGCAGAGTTTCTTGGCATTTTTGATAATTTTTGCTGCGCTTTAAATCTTTCTTCTAATGTTATTTTTTTATCCATAACAATTTTCTTTAATGCTTGTCTTTTTTTAAAAAGCCTATCTGATAGCTTAATTCTTTTTTTATTTTTATTAACAGCGCTTAACTTTGCCATAATTAATTATCTCCTTTTTTAATAAATGGAAAATTCATTTTTTGTAGTAACGCAAAGCTATGATCTTTATTAATAGCTTTAATCACTATAATTACATCTAATCCTCTAACTTTATCTGCTCTATCAAAGCTTACTTCTGGAAAAATTATATGTTCTTTAATACCAAATGTGTAGTTACCAAATTTATCAAAGCCTTTTGATGATAGCCCTCTAAAATCTTTAATTCTAGGTAAAGCAATGTTCAATAATCTATCTAAGAATTCATACATTCTATTTTTTCTTAACGTTACCTTTAAGCCAGCATTTGATCCTTTTCTTGTTTTAAAATTTGCAACTGATTTTTTAAATTTTGTTATTACTGGTTTTTGTCCAGTAATTTTAGCCATATCCTCTTCACATGATTTTAAAATTTTTGAGTCTGATGCATCTAAACCAAGTCCCATATTTAAAATAACTTTCTCAATTCTTGGAGCCATATAAATATTTTTGAAACCAAACTGGTCCTTTAACGCAGGCTGTATTTCTTTATTAAATATTTCTTTTAATCTTGGTGTCATTACTTTTTAGCCTCTTTTTTCTTAGCCGCTTTTTCATCAATTAGTATTAAGTTTGAAATATGAATAAAACTTTCCTTTGAAAAAATTCCACCTTTTTTCTCTTTTGTTGTTTTAACGTGCTTTTTAACCATGTTTATTTCTTTAACTTTTGCTCTGTTATTAGCCCTATCAATTTCAATGACTTCACCTTCTTTTTTTTTATCTTTTCCAGTTAAAACTCTTACTTTCAATCCTTTTTTAATCATTATAAAACCTCCGGTGCTAAAGAAATTATTTTCATTTGGCCTCTGCTTCTCAATTCTCTTGTAACTGGACCAAAAATCCTTGTTCCTACAGGTTCTCCTTTATCATCAACTAATACAGCTGCATTGTTATCAAATCTTACTTTGGAACCATCGTTTCGGTGTATCCCTTTTTTAACTCTCACAACTACAGCTTTGTGAACAGAACCTTTTTTAACTTTTCCTTTAGGCATCGCTTCTTTAACTGCAATTACAATTGTATCACCAATACTAGCATATCTTCTTTTTGATCCACCTAAAACTTTAATGCATTCTATTTTTTTTGCACCAGTATTATCAGCTACTTGTAATTCTGTTTGAACACCAATCATTACTTATTATTCTCCATAACTTGAAATTTTTTATTTTTAGAAAACGGTTTGCTCTCAATTATTGAAACTTTATCTCCAGTTTTGTACTTATTATTTTCATCGTGAGCATTATAATTTTTTCTGACTCTGATTACTTTTTTTAGGACAGGGTGTGAGTATTTACGTTCTACCATAACAGTGACTGTTTTATTTGGTTTGTCGCTTATAACTACTCCTGTAAGTATTTTTTTAGGCATTTGCTTTTCCTTTTAAAATTGTTTTTAATCTCGCTATTGTTTTTCTAATTTCCCCAATTTTAGATGGATTTGTTACTTGTGAATTCATTTTTTGAAATCTGAAATTAAAAAGATCTTTTTTAAGTTTATCAATATTCTTTACAATTTCGTCCTTTGATAATTTTTTAATTTCTTGTTTTTTCATTATGCAAATCTCTTAATAGTTTTAGTCTTAATTGGTAATTTAGCTGAAGCTTTGTATAAAGCTTCTTTAGCAATTTGTTCTGAAACACCATCAACTTCAAATAATATTCTTCCTGGTTTTACTCTACAAGCGAAGTATTCGGGAGAACCCTTTCCTTTACCCATTCTGACCTCTATTGGTTTTTTAGAAACTGGTATATTTGGAAATATCCTTGTCCAAACTCTTCCTTGTCTTTTCATGTGTCTTGTTAAAGCAACTCTAGCAGCCTCTATTTGCTTTCCTGTAACTCTTTCTGGTTGCAAAGCTTTCAAAGCGTAAGCACCATAATTAATAGTACTTGCTCTTGTAGCAGCACCATGAATTCTACCTTTATGAGCTTTTCTCCATTTTGTTCTTACTGGTTGAAGCATTATTGTTTGCCTTCCTTTGGTGTTACTTTGTTTGTTTCTTGGCTAAATTCTCTTGCAAAAACTTCACCTTTATAAATCCAAACTTTAATTCCAATTATTCCGT
This sequence comes from uncultured Pelagibacteraceae bacterium, assembly GCA_902559075.1. Lineage (GTDB taxonomy): Bacteria > Pseudomonadota > Alphaproteobacteria > Pelagibacterales > Pelagibacteraceae > Pelagibacter. The sequence continues at coordinate 21,364 of CACEGO010000002.1, forward strand.
AAGTTGTAAGAGCTTCTGCTTCTGCATAATCTATATCAGCTCTTAAAGTGTGTGACGGAATACTTCCATCTCTTAACCACTCGGTTCTTGCTATTTCATTTCCACCAAGTCTACCACTAACTGAAACTTTAATCCCTCTAGCACCTAATCTTATACATGATTGCATAGCTCTTTTCATAGCTCGTCTGTAAGAAATTCTTTTAACAAGCTGCTGAGCAATATTTTCTGCAACTAAATATGCATTTGTCTCTGGTTTTTTTACTTCTTTAATATTCAGATTAACTTCATTGGTTGTGAATTTTGAAAGATTGTTTTTAATTTTATCTATATCACTACCTTTTTTTCCAATCACAAATCCTGGTCGTGAAGTATAAATTGTTACATAACATTTATTAGATGTTCTCTCGATCATTACCTTAGATACACCAGAGTTAATTACATTTTTTTTAATATATTCTCTGATTTTAAAATCTTCGATTAAATAATTCCCAAAATCCTTTTTCTTAGCATACCATACAGAGTCCCATCCTCTGTTGACACCCAATCTAAAACCTACTGGATTAACTTTTTGTCCCATGTTTCTCCATTTGCTTTGCTTCTGATAAAATTATTGTAACAGTTGACCAAGGCTTTAATATTGGTGCTGCTCTACCTTTTGCTCTAGGTCTAAATCGTTTCATTACTATTTTTTTTCCACAATAAGCTTCTTTGACAACCAAATTATCAATATCGTATTGAAAGTTATTTTCAGCATTGGCAACTGCAGAACTAATAGTTTTTCTAACATCTTTAGTAACTCTCTTTTCAGAAAATTGTAAATCTCTTATAGCAACATCAACTTTTTTACCAACAATACTTCTAAGTATTGGATTTAGCTTCCTAACGCTCGACCTAATACCGTTGTTAACAGACTTCACTGTTTTATCCTTAGTTTTATCAATTTTCTTTTTCTTGCTCATATTTATTTCTTATCTGCTGTTGCTGGTTTAGCCTTCTTGTCAGCTGGTGTATGCCCAAAAAATGTTCTTGTGGGTGCAAACTCACCTAATTTATGTCCAACCATATCTTCTGAAACCGTTATTGGTATAAATTTTTTTCCATTATAAATTTGGAAGCTTACTCCTACAAAATCTGGTAAAATTGTAGATTTTCTTGACCACGTTTTAATAGGGATTTTTTTTGGATCGTCTTTATACTTGTCCACTTTCTTTATCAAGCTCTCCTCTACAAACGGTCCTTTCCACACTGCTCTAGCCATTACTTAGTATCCTTCCTCTTATTTCTTCTCTTAACTATAAATTTATCTGTTCTCTTATTATCTCTAGTTTTTAAACCTTTGGCAGATTGACCTGTCGGTGACACTGGGTGTCTTCCTCCTGCAGATTTTCCTTCTCCACCTCCATGTGGGTGATCAACTGGGTTTTTAACAACACCTCTTGTATGAGGTCTTCTACCCAACCATCTTGATCTACCCGCTTTCCCAATTTTTATATTTTTTTGATCTGGATTACTTAAAATTCCAATTGTGGCTAAAGCTCTTGAATCTATTTTTCTAACTTCACCTGAAGCCATTTTTATCAAACTATAGTTACCATCAAGACCACTAATAGTAACAGATGAACCAGCTGCTCTAGCGATTTTTCCACCTCCACCTGGCTGTATCTCAACATTATGTATATTGATACCTACTGGTATATCTTGTAATGGCATACAATTACCAATTTTAATTTCTTTTTTTTCACCACTTTCAACTTTATCTCCAACTTTAATTTTTTGTGGTGCTAAGAAGTATGCGTGAGAACCATCTTCAAATTTAACTAACATAATGTAACAAGATCGGTTTGGATCATATTCTATTCTTTCAACTACTGCTTCCATATCGAATTTTTTTCTATAGAAATCGACATGTCTGTACATTTTTTTATGCCCACCAGCTCTGTTAATAGAAGTAATATGTCCGTTGTTATTTCTTCCTTTCATGGCATTTTTAGGTGAAACTAAAGACTTAAACGGTTTACCTTTCCATAGACCAGTTCTATCGACTAAAATCGTACCTCTTGTAGATTTTGTATATGGTTTAAAAGTTTTTAATGCCATTTATTAAATTCCTGTTGTTAGATCAATGCTTTGACCCTTTTTTAGAGTTATTATTGCTTTTTTATATCCAGATACTTTGACTTTTCTTCCTCTGGTAACTTTTGTTCTGTTTTGTTTGTTTATAATATTTATCTTGGTCACATTAACTTTAAATATTTTTTCTATATTCTTTTTTAAGTTTTTCTTATTTGCTCCATCTGGAACTTTAAAAACTATTTTATTCAATTCAGATAGGTTAGTTGATTTCTCAGTAACAACTGGTGAAAGAATTTTGTCATATAAGTGAATTTTTTCCATTTTATGAGTATCTCTTTTCTAATTCCTTTACAGAGCTTTCTGTAAAAACAACTTTTTTAAATTTGATTATATCGTAAGCACTGAAATGATTTACATCTGTAACTTTAACATTTGGAATATTTCTTACTGATTTTTCAATTTTATCTTTAGAACTTTTATCTAAAATTATTAGTGAATTTGTAATTTCAAGTTTATTAATGATTGAGTTCATCTCTTTTGTTTTTTTAATTTCAGAAATAAAGTCATTTAAGATTAATAAATTTTTATTATTATTTTTTTCTGTAATTAACGAGGCTACACTTTGTTTTTTCTCAGTTTTGTTTAATTTTCTTTTTTTATAAGCCAATTCACCTTTTGGTCCATGAGCAATACCACCACCTACAAATATTGGAGCTTTTTTACTAGCGTGCCTTGCGCCACCTGTTCCCTTTTGTGCATAAATTTTTGATGTCGGTCCTTTTACCTCATTTTGTTGTTTAGTTTTAGCATGCCTACCCTTGTAATTAGCATTTGTTTTATAAAGAACAGCAGAAACTAACTTGGGGTTAATTTTTGCAGAGAAAATTTTGTCTAAAACTTCAATGCTATCTTTTTTCCCGTCTATACTAATTTTATCTAATTTCATTATTTTTTCTTTTTCTCAGGTGTTTTTTTAGCTTCCTCTGCTGCTGATTGTTTTTCACCAATTGTCATTTTATTAATATTTTTTACCGATTTTTTAACCATTACTTCTGAATTTTTTGAACCTGGTATTGATCCTTTTAAATAAAGAAGTTCGTTTTCTATGTCTGTTTTTATTATTTCAATATTTTGCATTGTTCTTAACTTGTCACCCATATGACCAGCCATTTTTTTTCCTTTAAAAACTTTTCCTGGGTCTTGGCTGTGCCCAGTTGAACCATGTGCTCTGTGTGATATCGAAACACCATGACTGGCTCTTAAACCACCAAAATTATGTCTTTTCATGGCGCCTGCAAAACCTTTACCAATTGTTTTTGATCTTGTGTCTACAAATTTAATATCTTTGAATATTTCTAAACCAAACTCGTTTCCTTCTTTGTAAACAGATGTATCATTTACTCTAAATTCTTTTAATTTTTTCTTAGCTTCAGTATTTTTTTTAGCAAAAACACCTTTCATAGCTTTTGTTAATTTTGAATTTTTTATTTTTCCATATCCAAGCTGAACAGCTTTGTATCCTCTTTTTTCTTCCTCAATAACTTGAATAACTCTAGCTTTTTCAACCTTAAGCACAGTCACAGGAACTAATTGACCAGATTTATAGAACTCTCTCGTCATACCTATTTTCTTTCCTAATAAAGCTATCTCATTCATAATTAAATTTTTATCTCCACATCTACACCGGAAGCTAAATCAAGCTTCATTAATGCTTCTACTGTTTGTGGTGTTGGTTCAATAATGTCGATTAATCTTTTATGTGTTCTTGATTCAAATTGCTCTCTACTTTTCTTATCTATATGAGGTGACCTTAATACTGTGTATCTTTCAATTCTTGTTGGTAATGGAATTGGTCCTTTGATTGTAGCTCCGGTTCTTTTTACTGTATTTACAATCTCTTCAGTCGAAGCATCTAGAACTTTATTATCATATGCTCTTAATTTAATTCTAATATTCTGTTTTTCCATGATTAACCTGCAATCTTCTTAGTTACTTCGTCTTGAACATTTTGTGGAACTTTTGAATAATGATCAAAAAACATTGAATATTGTGCTCTACCTTGAGACATTGATCTTAAATTATTTATATAACCAAACATATTAGCCAAAGGAACCATTGCTGTAATCACGGTTGCATTACCTCTTTGCTCTTGAGTACTGATTTGACCTCTTCTACTGTTCAAATCACCTATAACATCACCCATGTAATCTTCAGGAGTTACTACTTCAACTCTCATTACTGGTTCTAATAACTTTAAACCTCCTTTTGTACATGCCTCTTTAAAGCAAGCTCTACTTGCTAATTCAAAGGCTAATACACTTGAGTCAACATCGTGATGTAAACCATCTAGGATCGTTACTTTGTAATCAATCATTGGAAAACCGGCTAAAATACCAGTGTCTGAAACTGTTTCTATACCTTTTTCAACACCAGGAATAAATTCTTTTGGAATAGCACCACCTTTGATTTTGCTCTCAACATCTCGACCTTTGCCAGGTTCTTGAGGCTCTACTAGAAGTTTAACTTTTGCAAATTGACCAGCGCCACCACTTTGTTTTTTATGAGTATATTCAACCTCTGAAGCAGCTTCTATGGTTTCTCTATAAGCAACTTGTGGAGCTCCAACATTTGCCTCTACTTTAAATTCTCTTTTCATTCTATCAACAATAATATCCAAATGTAATTCACCCATACCTTTAATAATTGTTTGTCCCGACTCCTCGTCTGATGTAACTCTAAAGGAAGGATCTTCCTTAGCTAACCTACCTAAAGCTTCACCCATTTTTTCTTGATCTGCTTTTGTTTTTGGTTCTACAGCAATTTCAATTACCGGATCAGGGAATTCCATTGGTTCAAGTAGAACTGAATTTTCTTTATCACATAGAGTGTGTCCTGTAATAGTATTTTTTAATCCTGCTAAAGCTACTATATCACCTGCATTAGCTTCTTTAATATCTTCTCGAGAGTTTGCATGCATTAATAGCATTCTTCCAACTCTTTCTTCTTTTTCTTTAGAAGAATTGAAGACAGCTGTACCAGTTTTGATTGTACCTGAATAGATTCTAATAAAAGTTAATGAGCCAACAAATGGATCGTTAGCCACTTTAAAAGCTAAAGCAGAAAATGGAACACTGTCTTCAAATTTCATTTCCATCTCATCTTCACTGCCTAATTTAGTGCCTTTGATAGACCCGATATCTACTGGGCTTGGTAAATAATTCACAACAGCATCAAGTAAAGGCTGAACACCTTTGTTTTTGAATGCTGAACCTGTTAAAACTGGAACAAAACTAAAATTAAGTGTTCCTTTTCTTATACATTTAATTAAATCCTCTTCTTTAATTTCATCTCCATTTAGATAAGCCTCCATTAACTTTTCGTCTTGTTCAACGGCTGTTTCCACTAATTCTGTTCTATATTTTTCTGAAATTTCTTTTAAGTCTTCTGGGATTTCTTTATACTCCCATTCAGCTCCTAGTGCCTCATTTTTCCAAACTTGAGCTTTCATTTTTACGAGGTCAACTACACCAGATAAAGAAGCTTCAACACCTATAGGTACTTGAACCACCAGTGGTTTAGCACCTAATCTATCTCTAATCATGTCTACACATCTAAAGAAATCAGCACCTGTTCTATCTAATTTATTAACAAAACAAATTCTAGGTACCTTGTACTTATCAGCTTGTCTCCATACTGTTTCAGATTGAGGCTCTACACCTGCAACACCATCAAAAACAGCAACTGCTCCATCTAAAACTTTTAAAGATCTTTCTACTTCGATTGTAAAATCAACGTGACCGGGAGTGTCTATAATATTAATTCTGTGTTCGTTCCAAAAACAAGTAGTAGCCGCAGATGTAATTGTAATACCTCTCTCTTGTTCTTGTTCCATCCAATCCATAGTTGCCGCACCATCATGCACTTCACCAATTTTATGACTCTTTCCAGTATAGTATAGAACTCTTTCAGTAGTGGTTGTTTTTCCAGCGTCTATGTGAGCCATGATCCCTATATTTCGATATTTATCTAATGTATGAGTTCTAGCCATAATTTATTACCATCTAAAATGAGCAAATGCCTTGTTGGACTCTGCCATTTTATGCACATCCTCTCTCTTTTTAACGGCAGCTCCTTTTTTTTCGTAAGCATCGTAAAGCTCATTAAATATTTTATCTGCCATATGTTTATCTTTTCTTTTCCTCGCTGATTCTACTAGCCATCTAATCGCTAAAGCTTGTGCTCTTTTGCTTTTTACCTCTACAGGTACTTGATAAGTTGCACCACCTACTCTTCTAGATCTAACTTCAACTGTTGGTTTAATGTTGTTAATAGCTTCATTAAAAATGTTAATGGGTTCATCTTTCGTTTTAGTTTTAATTTTATCAATCGCATCATAAACTATTTTAGCAGCAATACCTCTTTTACCATCATACATGATGTTATTGATTAATTTTGGAATAATAGTTGATTTAAATTTTGGATCTGGAACTACATTTTTTTTTGGTTGAGTTTTTTTTCTAGACATTATTTACCTTTTTTTGTTCCGTACAATGATCTTCTTTTTTTTCTGTTTGCAACACCTTGGGTATCCAGGTTACCTCTTAAGATATGATAACGAACACCTGGTAAATCTTTTACTCTTCCACCTCTAATTAGTACTACTGAGTGTTCTTGCAGGTTATGACCTTCACCAGGAATGTAAGCTGTAACTTCAAAACCATTCGATAATCTTACTCTAGCAACTTTTCTTAATGCAGAATTAGGTTTCTTAGGAGTTGTTGTGTAAACTTTTACGCAAACTCCTCTCTTTAAAGGTTGTTTTTGTAAAGCAGGAACTTTGTTCCTTGCGGCTGGTTTAACTCTTTTTTTTCTTAACAACTGATTAATAGTTGGCATAAATTTTTATTAAATTAATTAATTTATTTTTAGATGAAAATAACTGACAGGTTATTTTGTGGCAGCGTTTAGTACTGTTAGAAGTACTACATTCCAACCAAAAACATCGCCAAATTACTTATTAATAGCTCTTTGTCAAACTAAAACTGCAATTTTCAAGCGATTTTTTTACTGATTTGCTTGTTTTTCATCAGGTTCTACTGATTCAATTTTATCTTGCTCTGCTAAGAAATTATTATCGTCTTCTAAAGCTTTATTGTTCCATCTATTTTTAATATTACCAGTGCCTGCAGGAACTAATCTTCCAACAATTACGTTCTCTTTTAAGCCGTTTAATGGATCAACTTTTCCTTTAATTGCAGCATCAGTTAATACTCTTGTTGTTTCTTGGAACGAAGCCGCAGAAATGAAAGACTCGGTTTGAAGTGAGGCTTTAGTTATACCCATTAGAACTCTTTCTCCAACAGCTGGTGTTTTACCCTCTGCTACTAATTTTTCGTTAATATTATCAAACTTAATTCTATCAATTACTTCACCAGGTAAATAACTAGAATCTCCAGATGCTTTAACTTCAATCTTTTTAAGCATTTGTCTTAAAATAGTTTCTATATGCTTATCATTTATTATTACACCTTGTAATCTATAAACTTCTTGAACTTGGTTAACAAAATATTCAGTTAATTCTTTAATTCCTAAAATTCTTAAAATATCATGTGGTAATGGTTGACCATCTAAAAGATACTCTCCTTTTTGAATTTTTTCACCAGGATTGAAATTAATATGTTTTCCTTTTGGTATCAAATAATTCGAAGGTTCTGATCCATCTTCTGGAACAATAGATACTTTTTGTTTTCCTCTTACTTCTTTTCCAAATACAACACTTCCATCGTTTTCTGCAATGATTGCACTATCTTTAGCTTTTCTAGCTTCAAATAACTCTGCAACTCTTGGAAGACCTCCAGTAATATCTTTTGTTTTTGTGGTTTCTTTTGGTAGTCTAGCAATTACATCACCGGCATAAACCTTTTGACCATCTTTGATTGATAAAATTGAGTCTGGTACTAAATAATATCTGGCTTCATTATCGTCAGCTTTTTTAATTACATTTCCTTTGTCATCTCTAAGCGTAATTCTAGGTTTTAAATCAGTGCTTTTTGATTGACCTCTCCAATCAATAACTGATTTAGAGGAAATTCCTGTTGCATCATCAGTAGTTTCCTGAATTGAGACACCATCAATTAAATCTACATAACTAGCAGTACCACTTTTTTCTGCAATAACTGGAGTTGTGTATGGATCCCATTCACAAATTTTAGTATTTGCTTTTACTTTATCACCATTATTAAAAAATAGTCTTGAACCATAAGCAACTTTATAAACTGCTATCTGAACTCCTTTATCATCCTCTATTGAAAGTTGAGTATTTCTTCCCATAACAATCAAATTCTTTTTAGAATCCTCTAATATATTTGAGTTTATTATTTTTAAAGTTCCGTCACTCTTAGTTACTATTTGAGAATCTTGTTTAACAGAAGCTGTTCCTCCAACGTGGAAAGTTCTCATTGTTAACTGTGTTCCTGGTTCACCAATTGATTGAGCTGATATCATTCCAATAGCTTCTCCAACGTGAACCATCTTACCTCTAGACAAATCTCTTCCATAACAAGTTGCACAAACACCCTCTTTTGAACTACATGTCATTACTGAATAAACTTTTATAGATTTAACACCTGCAGCATCAATTTTATCACATCCTGCCTCATCAATCATTTCAGATTTTTTAATAATTACTTCACCTGACAATGGATTTTTAACTTCAGCAGCTGTAACTCTTCCTAATGCTCTTTCAGATAAACTTACAACAACATTACCGCCCTCTAAAATTTCAGAAAGCTCTATAAATCCAGGATCATCACATTTAAGTTTAGTTATTGTTAAGTCTTGAGCTACATCACATAATCTTCTTGTTAAATATCCAGAACTAGCTGTTTTAAGTGCTGTATCTGCTAATCCTTTTCTAGCTCCGTGAGTTGAATTAAAATATTCTAGAGCTGTTAATCCTTCTTTAAAGTTTGAAATAATAGGACTTTCTATAATTTCTCCTGAAGGTTTAGCAATCAAACCTCTCATACCTGCTAATTGTTTCATTTGGGCAGCAGAGCCTCTTGCTCCACTATCAGCCATCATAAATACAGAATTTATTTTCAATCCTTCATCGGTTTTTTCTGTAGCTGAAATTCCCTTCATCATTTCTCCAGCGACCTTATCTGTACATTTGGACCAAGCATCTACAACTTTGTTATATTTTTCACCTCTCGTTATTAAACCTTCAGCATATTGAGTTTCATAATCTGCGATTAATTTCTTAGTATCATCAATTAATTGTGTTTTATTTGATGGAATAACAAGATCATCTTTACCAAATGAAATTCCTGCTTTAAACGCATGTTTGAACCCCAAATCTTTAAGCTTATCACAGAAAATTACAGTCGTTTTTTGTCCACAAAATCTGAAAACAACATCAATTATTTCAGAAACTACTTTTTTAGGTAATAATCTATCCACTAAAGAGAACTTTATGAAACTATTCTTGGGTAATAAATTTGCTAATAAAAATCTTCCAGCTGTTGATGTATATTTTTCAAATTTTTTATTTCCTTGTTCATCAACGGTTTCATATCTTGATATAATAGTGCTATGTACATTTATTTGACCAGATGATAATGCAAATTCGATTTGATCTGAATTTGTAAAATATCCAGCTGGCTTATCTGATATTGGGTCTTGTGAAAGGTAATATATTCCTAGAATCATATCCTGACTCGGAACGATGATTGGTTTACCATTTGATGGAGAAAGAATATTATTTGTAGATAACATTAATATTCTTGCCTCTAATTGTGCTTCTAAACTTAATGGGACATGTACCGCCATTTGGTCACCATCAAAGTCAGCATTAAATGCTGCACAAGTTAAAGGATGTAATTCAATTGCGTCACCTTCAATTAATTTTGGTTCAAATGCTTGAACCCCAAGTCTATGAAGTGTTGGTGCTCTATTTAAAAGTACAGGATGTTCTCTAACGATTAATTCTAAAGCATCCCAAACTGCATTTGTTTCTTTTTCAACTAATTTTTTAGCTTGTTTGATTGTTGATGCTAGACCTAATTTATTTAATCTTGCATACAAAAATGGTTTAAATAATTCTAAAGCCATTTTTTTTGGTAAACCACACTCATGCAGTTTCAGATCTGGACCAACAACGATTACTGATCTTCCTGAATAATCAACTCTTTTTCCTAATAGATTTTGTCTAAACCTACCTTGCTTACCTTTAAGCATTTCAGCAAGAGATTTCAATGGTCTCTTACCTGTTCCTGTAATTACTCTACCTCTTCTACCATTATCAAATAAAGCGTCTACAGACTCTTGGAGCATCCTTTTTTCATTTCTTACTATTATGTCTGGAGCTTTAAGATCCATTAATCTTTTCAATCTGTTATTTCTATTAATTACTCTTCTATACAAATCGTTAAGATCTGAAGTGGCAAATCTTCCGCCATCAAGTGGAACTAAAGGTCTCAATTCAGGTGGTATAACTGGAACTACAGTCATAATCATCCACTCTGGTTTTTGACCGGTTTCAATAAAAGACTCGATTAATTTTAATCTTTTTATTGCTCTTTCTTCATTAACTTTTGATTTTGTTTCTTTAATGAAGCTTACAAGATTTTTTCTTTCTAATTCCAAATCTAAATTCTTTAGCATCTCTAATACAGCTTCTGCACCAATTCCAGCTGTAAAGCTTTCTTCGCCAAATTCATCCTGATATTTTGCTAATTCTTCCTCATTTAAAAGTTGATTTTTTTGTAAACCAGTTAAGCCTGGTTCTATTACTATAAAGTTTTCAAAATAAAGAACTCTCTCAATTTCCTTTAACTTCATATCTACAGCTAAAGCTATTCTGCTTGGAAGAGATTTTAAGAACCAAATATGTGCTACTGGTGTAGCAAGGTTAATGTGTCCCATTCTTTCTCTTCTTACATTTGATTTAGTAACTTCAACACCACACTTCTCGCATATAATTCCTCTAAATTTCATTCGTTTATATTTACCGCATAAACATTCATAATCTTTTATTGGTCCAAAAATTCTTGCACAGAATAAACCATCTTTTTCAGGTCTAAACGTTCTGTAATTAATTGTTTCTGGTTTTTTGATTTCGCCAAAAGTCCAAGATTTAATTTTCTCTGGGCTGGCAAGTGAAATTTTAATACTATTAAAATTTTGAGCTTCTGAAATTTCGCTGCCCTTAAATAGATCGGTTAGTTCTTTTTTCATTAATTTAGCTCCACATTTAATGCTAATGATTTAATCTCTTTAACTAAAACGTTAAATGACTCTGGTATCCCAGACTCAAAGTTTTCTTCACCTTTTACAATAGTCTCGTAAACTTTAACTCTTCCTGCTACATCATCAGATTTAACAGTTAAAATTTCCTGCAATGTGTATGATGCACCATAAGCTTCAAGGGCCCATACTTCCATTTCACCAAATCTTTGGCCACCTAATTGCGCTTTACCACCAAGCGGTTGTTGGGTAACCAAACTGTAAGGTCCGGTAGATCTTGCATGAATTTTATCTTCAACTAGGTGATGAAGTTTTAACATGTAGATTATTCCTACTGTAACTGGTCTATCAAATTTTTCTCCCGTTCGTCCGTCCCATAAGTAAGTTTGTCCTGATCCTGGCAAATTTGCTAGTTCAAGCATCTCTGTAACATTTTTTTCTTTAGCACCGTCAAAGACAGGCGTTGAGATAGCAATACCATTTTGTAAGTTTTCACAAAGATCTTTGAACTCATTCTTACTTAACTTATCAACTTTCTCATTAAAAATTTGTTCTCCATATACAGATTTCAAGAATTTTTCTATCTTTTCTGTTCTCTCAATTTTCTTATTATTTTGATTAACTAAATTTTTAACCTGTTCTCCAAATTCTTTACAAGCCCAACCTAAATGAGTTTCTAAAATTTGACCAACATTCATCCTACTTGGAACTCCTAGTGGATTTAATACAATATCAACTGGTCTACCATCTTCTCTGTATGGCATATCTTCTACAGGTACAATTTTACTTACAACGCCTTTATTGCCATGTCTTCCAGACATTTTATCTCCAGGTCTTAATCTTCTTTTGATAGCAACAAAAACTTTTACCATCTTCATAACACTTGGTAACAAATCATCACCACTTCTTATTTTTAAAACTTTGTCTTCAAATCTCTCTGTAATATCCTGTTTGGCTTTATTGTACTGGTCTTTTAATTGAGCTAGTGTTTCTTCATCGTTTACATTTCCAACCATAATTTTAAAAACATCATTAATTGATAATTTGTTAATAGTGCCAAAATCTAACTTGGTTCCTTCAGTCAAATCTTTTACTTTTTTTATTAAAGTAGATCCTGATAGAAATTGTGAAGCTCTTTGTTTAATGCTTCTTTCTAAAATTTCTTCTTCAACAATTTTATCTTGCTGAACTTGCTCAATTTCTGCTCTTTCAATAGTTATCGATCTTTCATCTTTTTCAATACCATGTCTATTAAATACTCTTACATCAACTACTGTTCCACTTGATCCTCTTGACATTCTTAAAGAAGTATCCGTAACATCAATTGCTTTTTCCCCAAAAATTGATCTTAATAATTTTTCCTCAGGTCCAGATGCCGAATCTCCTTTAGGAGTAACTTTTCCAACTAAAATATCACCAGCATTTACTTCAGCTCCAATGTAAACAATCCCAGATTCGTCAAGGTTTTTTAAAGCTTCTTCATTAACATTTGGAATATCTCTTGTTATTTCCTCTTCACCAAGTTTTGTATCTCTAGCCATAATTTCATACTCGACAATATGAACAGATGTAAAAACATCATCCGTTACACATCTTTCTGAAATCAAGATTGAGTCCTCAAAATTATATCCCTGCCAAGGCATAAAAGCTACGGTTACATTTTTACCTAAAGCAAGTTCACCTAATTTTGTAGATGGACCATCTGCAATAATATCTCCAGATTTCACTTTGTCCCCGACTCTGACAAGAGGTCTCTGGTTTATACAAGTATTTTGATTTGATCTTTTAAATTTTTGAAGATTGTAAATATCTACACCAGACTTACTAAAGTCTGTTTCTTCAGTTACTTTAATTACAATTCTTTTACCATCAATTTTATCAACCACACCGTCACGTTTTGCTACAATTGTTACACCGGAGTCTAGTGCGACATCGCTTTCTATTCCCGTACCAACAAGTGGGGACTCGGGTTTTAAAAGCGGAACTGCTTGTCTCATCATGTTAGATCCCATCAATGCTCTGTTAGCATCGTCATTTTCTAAAAATGGAATTAATGATGCTGCAACTGAAACAAGTTGTTTAGGTGATACATCGATGTAATCAATAGTGTCAGGTTTTGATAAAAGAAAATTAAGGTTTTGTCTACACGAAACAAGTTCTTCTGTAATTTTACCATTTTTATCTAGCTTAGTGTTTGCTTGAGCGATAGTAAATTTTGTTTCTTCCATTGCTGACAAGTATTCGACCTTATCTTGCACAACACCGTCTTTAACTTTTTTATAAGGGCTCTCAATAAAGCCATACTTATTAATTTTAGCGTATGTTGATAGACTATTAATCAAACCAATATTTGGACCCTCAGGTGTCTCAATTGGACATATTCTTCCATAATGAGTTGGATGCACATCTCGAACTTCAAAACCTGCTCTTTCTCTTGTTAAACCACCCGGCCCTAAAGCTGAAACTCTTCTCTTATGAGTGATTTCAGATAATGGATTTGTTTGATCCATAAACTGAGAAAGTTGTGAACTTGCAAAAAAATCTTTTAACGAAACTGTTAATGGTTTTGCATTAATTAAATCTTGTGGCATAGCTGACTCAACATCTAGAGTTGTCATTTTTTCTTTAATAGCTCTTTCCATTCTGTAAACACCAATTCTGGCTTGGTTTTCAACTAACTCCCCCACAGAACGTACTCTTCTATTTCCTAGATGATCAATATCATCAACATCATCTTTACCATCACGCAAATCTAACATTTTGTGAATTATTGCAATGATATCGTCATTTCTTAATATTGTAATTTTATCTGAACATTCTTGGTTTAATCTTGAGTTCATTTTAACTCTTCCAACATCAGATAAGTCATATCTGTCTGAGCTAAAGAAAAGATTATTAAATATTTGTGTTGCTATCTCTATGGTTGGTGGCTCACCAGGTCTTAACATTTTATAGATTTCTGTAATAGCTTCGTCTTTTGTATTATTTTTATCAGCTAATATAGTTGTAAGTAGATAAGGTCCTTTATTTATTGAGTTTGTAACAGAAATTTGAAGTGAATGCACATTGGCATCTAAAATTTGTTGAACGATTGTATCATTTAATTCAGTACCAATTTTGAATACACCATCTTCTTCTTCATTAACTTTTACATCTCTATGCAAAAATTTACCAAACAATGACTCCCTAGAAACTAGTATATCTTTCAAGCCATCATTAGCTAATTTTTTTGCACTTAAAAAATTGATTTTGTCACCTAATTTAATTACAACTTCACCAGTCTTAGCATCAATCACTTGTTCAGAGAAATTTTTAGCTTTATAGTTTTCTGGATTAAATTTAGTTTTCCATTTTTCTGTTTTTGTATCAAAAGTATATTGTTCGCTCTCATAGAATTCATCTACTATTTCAGGTTTTGTGTAACCTAAAGCTAATAATAAAGTAGATGAAAAAATTTTCTTTTTTCTGTCAATTTTAAAATAAAGAAAATCTTTAACGTCATATTCAAAATCTAACCAAGAGCCTCTATTAGGTATTACCCTACAATTAAATAAAAGTTTACCGCTTGCATGAGTTTTTCCTTTATCATGATCAAAAAATACACCAGGACTTCTATGCATTTGGTTTACAACAACTCTTTGAACACCATTAGTAATAAAAGTTCCACTGCTAGTCATCATAGGAACTTCACCCATATATACTTCTTGCTCTTTTGCTGATAATATATCTTTAGTATTATTTTCTTGATCTATTTCGTAAACCACTAACCTTAATGTACATTTAAGTGCTGATGAATATGTTAGACCTCTTGCTATACATTCTTCAACATCAAATTTTGGTTTTTCTAATCTGTATGAAACATACTCTAGTGTTGCTTTATCGTTTAAATCTTCAATTGGAAAAATGCTTTTAAATACTCTATCAAAACCTTTAGTAAGATCAGCTGCCTCTGCATTAAATTCTGTTAATTCTTTATAAGAATTTTTTTGTACTTCAATTAAGTTTGGAATAGATAAACTTTCTTTTAGTTTACCAAAACTTTTTCTAATGTTTTTCTTTTCAGTAAAAGATAATTGCATCTATGTTTAATAATACTGATTAAAAATAATCAGTATTCGAATTCTTTCTATTTAATTTATTTAAGTTCTACTTTAGCGCCAGCAGCTTCTAACTTAGCTTTGATTTCCTCAGCCTCTTTTTTATTTACACCAGATTTAACTTCTTTTGGTGCTCCCTCTACAAGATCTTTAGCTTCCTTTAAACCTAGTGAAGTAGCTGCTCTAACTTCTTTGATAACATTAATTTTTTTGTCACCTGCAGAAACTAACATGATTGTAAAATCATCTTTATCTTCTGCTGGAGCTGCACCACCTGCTGCTGCTGGAGCTGCTGCTGCCATTGGAGTTACACCCCATTTTTCTTCTAATTGTTTTGAAAGTTCAGCTGCCTCTGCAACAGTCAAACTTGATAAGTCTTCTATAATTTTGTTTAGGTCAGGCATAAGTATTACTCTTTGGGTTGTGTTTCAGAATTTTCTGCCGACAAACTACTCATTTTTTCTGAATGTGCAAGCAAAATACTGATTAATTTAGATGCAGAAGCATTCAAAATACCCACAATATTAGCTCTTGCTTCATCTAATGTAGGTAAACTTGCTACATTTTGGACACCAGCCTGATCCAAGACCTCGTTATCCATGATTCCACCGATTAATTTTAGGTTTTCGTTATCTTTTGCAAATTTTGAAAGAATCCTGGCTGACATTATAGCATCCTCTCCAAATGCAACTGCTGTAGGACCAGTAAATAAATTTGATAAATCTTTACACTTTGTTTTTTCTAAAGCTAATTTTGTAATTCTGTTTTTGGTTATTTTGAAAATTATTCCATGTTCTCTCATTTTCGCTCTCAATTCATCTAATTGAGTCATAGTTAAACCTTGGTAATGGGTAACCATAACAGCTTTGCTGTTTTCAAACTTACTGGTCATCTCTTCTATATAATTTTTCTTTTGCTCTTTATTCATCATAACTATATCGATTTCCCTAATTTAACTTTATATGAAACACCCATTGTTGATGTAGCAAATACACTTCTAATTAAATCACCTTTTAATGTGTTATTTGATTTTTCTTTTTCTAAAACATCTAAAATTGAATTGTAATTTTTTAGTAATTCATCGTCACTAAAAGATTTTTTTCCTATACTAACTCCAATATTTCCATCTTTATCATTTCTTATTTCTACTTGACCAGATTTAGCATTAGTTACTGCTTCTTTAATATTATCTGAAACCGATCCAAGTTTGGGGTTAGGCATCAAACCTTTTGGTCCTAAAACTTTTCCTAATTTAGAAAGTTTAATCATCATTCCTGGAGTACAAATTAATTTTTCAAAATTCAATTCTCCTCCTTTAATTCTTTCAACAAACTCATCACCACCTACAATATCTGCACCAGCATCTTTTGCTTCTTGAGCTTTATTATCCTCACAAACTACCGCAACTTTAACTTTCTTTCCTGTTCCACCAGGTAAATTAACTACTGTTCTGATATTAACTTCACTTTTTTTTTGTTTGTTGTTTATTTGAAAACTTAAATCTAAAGACTCATCAAATTTAGTTGTACAGTTTTTCTTAAGTTCAGGTAATAATTTCTCGATAGACTCTGCAGTCAAGTCTTTTGTCTTTTCAGGTAATTTTTTATATCTTTTAGATGACATTACTCTTTTACCTCAATACCCATTGATCTGGCTGATCCAGCAATAATTTTTGTAGCTTCTTCAATATCGTGCGCATTTAAATCTTTCATTTTTTCTTTTGCAATGCTCTCTAATTGTTTTTTTGAAATTGAGGCAACAATATTTCTACCAGGTTCTTTAGAACCACCTTTAAGTTTAACTGCTTCTTTAATATAAAAAGATGCTGGAGGTGATTTTATTTTAAAATCAAATTTTTTATCTTTATAGACTGTAATTTCAACTGGAACAGGTTTACCTGCCATTGATTTAGTCTTGTCATTAAATGCTTTACAAAACTCCATTATGTTCACCCCTCGCTGACCTAAGGCAGGTCCAACTGGAGGAGCTGGGTTTGCTTGACCACCTTTAATTTGCAACTTTATAAATCCACTAATTTCTTTTGCCATTAACTTACCTTCTCTACCTGATTATACTCTAAATCTACAGGTGTTGGACGACCAAATATAGAAACTGAAACCTTAAGTCTAGCTTTTTCTTCATCAATTTCTTCAATCATTCCATTAAATGATGCAAATGGTCCATCTACAACCTGAACTTTTTCACCAACGCTGTACTCTATACCAGATTTTGGTTGAGCCACACCATCTTTTATTTGACCTAAAATCTTTTCAACTTCTTTATCTGATACGGGTACAGGAATACCTCTTGTGCCTAAAAAACCACTTACTCTTTTTATGTTCTTGATCATATGATAAATATTATTATCCATCTCGCTCTTAATTAATACGTATCCAGGAAAGTATTTTTTTTTTCTTTGAATTCTTTTTCCTCTCTTGACCTCAGTAACGTCGTGCGTAGGTACAATAATTTCCTCAAATTTATCTGCAATTTTTGCTTTATCTGCTTCTTCTTTAATTAAAGATGCAACCTTGTTTTCAAAACTTGAATGAGATTGAACAATGTACCAGTTTTTCATTATATACTTACCTTAAGTAGTAATTCTAGGAAAAATTTCAAAACCTGATCTAAAAGGAGAAAAAATAAAGACATAACAACTGCCATTACAAATACCATCAAAGCACCTTGCAATGTCTCTTTCCAAGTTGGCCAAGTAACTTTGAAAGCCTCTTGTTTAACTTCCTGAATAAATTTAATCGGGTTTCTCATAATTTACATGCTCAAATTGGCAGGAGCGGAGGGACTCGAACCCTCAGCCTCCGGTTTTGGAGACCGGCGCTCTACCAATTGAGCTACACTCCTATTTATAGAGTTACTCTATAATTTTAGTTACTACTCCTGCTCCAACAGTTCTTCCACCTTCTCTTATCGCAAAGTTTAATTTTTCGGCCATTGCAATTGGCGTAATAAGTTTAACAGTAAATTTAGCATCATCACCTGGCATAACCATTTCAGTTCCAGCTGGTAATTCTACTTCACCTGTTACATCTGTTGTTCTAAAATAAAACTGAGGTCTATATTTAGTAAAGAAAGGCGTGTGTCTTCCACCCTCGTCTTTTTTAAGTACATAAGCTTGAGCCTCAAATTTAGTATGTGGAGTAATTGAACCAGGCTTACAAAGAACTTGTCCTCTTTCAATGTCAGTTCTTTCAATACCTCTCAATAAAATCCCTACGTTATCACCAGCTTCACCAGAATCTAAGAGTTTTCTAAACATTTCAACTCCAGTACAAACTGATTTCTTAGTTTCTTTAATTCCAACTATTTCAACTTCTTCTCCAGTTTTAATTACACCTGATTCAACTCTACCTGTCGCAACTGTTCCTCTTCCAGAAATTGAGAACACGTCTTCAATCGGCATCAAGAATGGTTTATCAACCTCTCTAGCTGGTTGTGGAATATGTTCGTCAACAGCTTTCATTAACTCTAAAATTGAATTTTTTCCAATTTCATCATCTCTTCCTTCAACTGCTGCTAAAGCTGAACCTTTAACAATTGGTGTTTTGTCACCTGGATATTTATATGATGTTAAAAGCTCTCTGATTTCTTCCTCAACAAGTTCAATCATTTCTTTATCATCAACTTGATCTACTTTATTTAAGTAAACAACTATAGCTGGAATACCAACTTGTCTTCCCAAAAGAATATGTTCTCTTGTTTGTGGCATTGGACCATCAGCTGCATTAACAACTAAGATAGCTCCATCCATTTGTGCAGCACCAGTAATCATGTTTTTTACATAGTCAGCGTGTCCAGGACAATCCACGTGAGCATAGTGTCTTTTTTCAGTTTCATACTCAACGTGTGCTGTTGAAATTGTTATACCTCTCTCTTTTTCTTCAGGTGCTTTATCAATTTGATCATAAGCAACTGCTGTTCCGCCGCCCGCTTGTGCTAATACATTTGTAATCGCGGCAGTAAGAGTTGTTTTACCATGGTCTACATGACCGATAGTCCCAATGTTACAGTGGGGTTTATTTCTTACAAATTTTTCTTTTGACATTACTTTTTTTACCTCAGTTTATTTGTTTTCATTTCTAATTTTATTTCTTGGAGCGGGTAAAGGGAATCGAACCCTTACATCCAGCTTGGAAGGCTAGCGTTCTACCATTGAACTACACCCGCACAACCCCAAGAGTAACACTCCATGTTAAAAAAAAAATTATTGAATGGTGGAGGGGGAAAGATTCGAACTTTCGAAGACCGAAGTCAACGGGTTTACAGCCCGCCCCATTTGACCGCTCTGGAACCCCTCCTTTGGGGAAGTGTCCCCTTGTTCAATAAAGCTTCAAATAACAAGCGTTTTATATATTTTATTTGTGCAAATGCAACACGTGATTTAATAAGAAAATATCAAAAAAAACGTGTAAAACTCCTGTTAATTTATGAATAAATCATCTTTTTTTATTGTTGGACAACATGCGGTGATGGAAGCTCTTAAAAACCCCAAAAGAAAAGTGTTAAGAGTTTTTTTAACTGAAGAGTCTAAAAAAAATATTCATAGAAAAAACCCTAACACTAACGTTTTAGAAGACGTTAAAGTTTATTTTAAATCTAAAAAAGAATTAGACAAGTACACATCTAAAGAACAATTGATGCATAATGGTTATGTTGCTGAAATTGAACATTTAGATCAACCAGACTTAAAAAATTTCATTAAAAATAAGAATAATTTAACATTTGTTTGTCTTGATGAAGTTTCAGATCCAAGAAATATAGGTGCATTAATAAGAAGTGCAGCCTCATTTGAAATTGATGGATTAATAATTAAAGAAAGACATTTTCCTAAAGAAAGTAAATTAATGTATAAATCAGCAAGTGGGTGTATGGAACACGTTAATATATTTCAGGTATCAAACATTAATTCTACGCTAAAAAATTTAAGAGAGAAAAATTTCTGGGTTTATGGTTTTGATCCAAGGGGCCAAAAAAATTTCACTGATATAAAGTGGGAAGGCAATAATATACTTTTGTTTGGTTCTGAAGGATTTGGAATGAGAGAGCATACAGGTAAATATGCAGACTTTTTTGTAAAAATTAATATAAGTAAAGAGATTGAAAGTTTAAATATCTCAAATAGTGCAGCAATTGTATTTCATCATCTAAGTTATATAAAAAAAAAGAGTTGATTATTTACAAAATTGTTAATAACTATTGCGCATGCCCTTGTAGCTCAGCTGGTAGAGCAATTGATTTGTAATCAATAGGTCCGCGGTTCGAATCCGTGCGGGGGCACCACTTCACTTACTTTTTTATCAAAATTATTTATTCAAAAGCTATTCTTAACACAAAAAGTGTGGTCAGAGTGTGGACAGATTTGTAGACCAATCAAGTAGTCTAAAGCAAAATTAATTTACACCATTCTTAATTAATTTTTTAAAAGTTTTTTTATCAACAATATTACATTTTGAGTCCATGGCTAAATTTAAATCATCACCCATTTTTAAAATCATAGATTGATGATATTCGCCATTTATATTTTCAATAGCGTAACCAATCTGTAAAGAGTCTAATGTTGCTCCCCATGAATAGATATTATCTTTATATTCAAATTTATCTTTATTCGTTTCATCTGGTTTTTTATCTTTCCAATCTGTCTCTGTCATCATTCCTTGTTCATAAACAGTAACTGTTGTTTTTTTTTTAACATCTTTTAATTTGTAAAATATATGACCATTGTAAGAACCTATAGATAAATGAGGTTGCTCATCAGGACTAAAAGCTCCACTTGCAGATTTATTTTCTTTTATAATTTGTTTACATGATAGATATGTAAAAGGTGTAGCTGCAATAGCATTAACACTTAATATTAATCCTAGAACCGTAATCCCTAAAAGTTTTTTCATAGTGAAAACTCTACCACTGCACCCATAATGTGACCAGACTAAAAATATTTAGAGTTTATCGTTGCAAACAAATAATTATTTAAACTTTAGTAATTGTTTTGTAATCAATAGGTCCGCGGTTCGAATCCGTGCGGGGGCACCATCACTCAATAAATTCAACACTAATTATTTTTGCAAAGCTAAAGCTAAACTAAATTATGATGTTGAGTGTATCGTGAGTGTGTCAAGATTTCGAGATAGTTAAAATTTTTTATCTATGATTTGAAATCTAACCTTAGGGCACAAGATTATGAGGACCGTGCATAATTATTAATAAGCTTCATATTGTAACCAATCAAAAAACAAATTTGAACCAATACTAACTTGTAATGAGTCTCTCCAAGGCCTGTTATTTTTAATTTCTTTGCTCCACTCATAACAAGATATGTTTATTTCACCATCACTAAGCACGAAAGTAATTTGATGAATTTTACTTTTGCCTGTTTTATCAGCTTTATGAGAAAATGAGTCTTTATATTTATCAATAAAATTAATTGAATTTTCAATATTATTAGATATTTCTTCTCTTTTTTCTAAACATTCATCAATTTTATTTTCAAAAATTAAACCACCTTTAAGCTCAACAATCTCAAAGCTTCCGTCGTTTCTATAATGAAAATTATATTGTATATATTCTGAATTTGAATCTGGATTGAAAAAAATTCTTTTAAATTTATCACTTTTATAAAACGAACTCATTTTAGGTAACTGATTATCAATTTCTTTTTTGGAATAGTATTCCAATAAACTTTTACCTATGCTCATTCCATCTATTTCAAAATCAGAAATACCATCTGCCTTGGTCCATGATTGAAGACTAAAGATTAAAATCAATACTGATAGAAATACTCTCATAAAGAGCACTTTCTCACTGTGTCATATGTGTGTCAAGATTTGAAATATTTTTCAATTAATTTTAATAGCATTTGTTTATTTATACTTTGACTCTCGATTTGTAATCAATAGATCCGCGGTTCGAAATTTTACCAGGCTGTTAGTTTCCAGCACTCATTAGCATCCTCAATACGAACATAACAACCTAGAAAAGACATAATTTTAAATGCACAAAAGCCTCCAACTAAAATAATGACTACGAGCATTATTGGATTAATTTTTTTCATTTACTAACTAGTTTCTCTTCTTATTTGTTCAATTTTAATCTTTTTCTGTAGACTTCTATTTTTATCATAAAGGAGATTAAACTTTATTTTATTATTAGTTTTAACTGTAATTGATTTAGCATTTCTTACTTCTAAATTATCTGCAACAGCACTAATAGGTCTTTTAGTTGGGTTTAAGTTAGTTATAACTATTTTAGTTTTGTCATTAACTATTTTACCCTTCCATCTTCTTGGTCTAAATGCACTTATTGGTGATATTGATAATTTTTTTGAATGAAGACTTAAAATAGGTCCATGAACTGAGAGATTATAAGCTGTACTTCCTGCGGGTGTTGATACTAATACCCCATCTGAAACTAATTTTTTAATTATTTGTTTTGAGCCTTGTTTAATTGATAAAGATGCTGCTTGTCTACTTTGTCTTAGTACAGAAACTTCATTGATTGCTATAGATCTTCTTGTTTGATTATTTTTATTTTTAACAATCATTTCCAGTGGAGAAATTGAAACCAAATTTGCTTTATATAAGTTTTTTAAAATATCTTTTGAAGAAAATTTATTCATAAGAAAACCATAATTTCCAGAATTAATTCCATAAAAATTTTTATTCGAATTTTTATTTTTTTTTAGTGTTTGAAGCATAAAACCATCACCACCTATAACAATTATGAGATTTTCTATTTTAAAATGATTTGTTTTTATTTTTTTTAATAATAAATTTTTAATACTTGACGATTTCTTATTTTTATCTGAAATGATTTGAAGTTTACTCATTTAATGGTGCCCTCGGCCAGACTCGAACTGGCACTCCGCAAGCGGCAAGGATTTTAAGTCCTTTGTGTCTACCAATTTCACCACGAGGGCATTAATGAATTTCATGAGTGTTTAAGCTAATATTTATAATTCAACAAGACTAATAAGTAAAATTTTTTTAATTTATCTCACTAGGTACTGGTCAGGTACTGGTTGTCCTATATTATCCTATAAGATTTTCCTTTATCTATAACTCATTAAAACTTTATCTGGATCACCTGCAAGCGATGGATTTTGTTCTCTGCCCTGTTCTGCTGCCTTCTGAGATACATTTTCATCCATATAAGCTAACAACTCTCCATTGGTAATCTTTTTATCTTCATTAAAATCTGCATAACCTTCTAAACCTTTCATTAAATAATATGAAAATATTCCATGTTTAGCTTCTTTTAATCCTGATGAAATTTGATCTAATTTTGATGCACTAAAAATAGTAAAGTTGTCTGGAATACCATCTTGCTCATCAGCAACAATTCTAACTGGTCTAGCTGATGCCAATAAAGTTTCTTCATCTCTAGATACTCCACTATAACAAGTATCAAAAAATATTGTCACGCTTTTTGGATTTAAAGCAATTATTTCTTTAAATAATTCTGTTCTAGATAAAGCCGTTCTATCTAATAAATCAGGATCACTATCTTGATGTAATAAGTACAATTCCTTACCATCACTTGAAGCTAAGCCATGACCTGCAAAAAAAATAATTAAATTAGTTTTGTTAGATTTAACTTTAGCAGGTAGCCATTTTTCTAAAGTAGATATTATATCAATAAAACTTGCATCTGTATCCAATAATTGCTTAATATTTTTTTGTTTTATGCCAAACCCTTTCTTTGCATATTCAGCAAAGTATTTTGCATCTAGATTTGCAAAGGTTGCATCTGGAGATTTTTTGTACTTTTCAATACCTACAATCAATGCAACTGTATCTTCAGAAATTTTATTGTTTAAAATTGTTGGGTTCAATGGTTCTAATTTTTCAACAATTTCCTTATCTTTTAGATTAATAGATATTTTAACTAACTTTGGTTTTGATCTATTACCCCATTGGTCAATTGCTACAATTGATATTTCTTCATCTATGGGACTAAATCTTCTAATAATAAATTTTCCGTTCTTTACTTTAATTGGTCTGCCTTCGGCTTCTATATAAATTTTTTCAGACTCATCTTTAACAAAACCCTCTATTTCATAATCAGTATCATTAACAGTGATTGCTGATGCTATATTTATTACAGGTGGATTTTGATCCAAATTTTCAGTCTTTGGTTTAAATTCTTCTTGAGTATCTATTTTTTTAACTATTTTTTTCTTCTCTTTTTTCTTCTCTTTTTTTACGATTTTAGTTGTTGTTTCATAAAAACTATCTTGTTCAATTTTTTGTTGATCAAAAGCATTGTACGAAATATTGGTTCTTCCAATCCAATATTCCCATTTATATTTATTCTTACGTAACCATTTTTTTGCAGCATCTTCATGTGTCATTTTTTCGACATCTACGTAGTAAGCCATTTTTCCCATATCTTTTGTTGTAAATGAAATCTTTTCAAATATCTCAAAAGCATCAGGATGTTGATTTGCAAATTTTGAACTTGCAGCTTTTTTTAAGTAACCTACAGGAGATCCACAGGCTCCACTTCCTCCATCATCAGGCCTACAACCAGCATAATATTTGGGCCACTTAATCATGGTAAATCCTTCTGCATCAGTAAAATTTGGAGACCAATTAAACATTAAAATTCCTTTACCTTTTCTTTTAGCGTCATAAAGTTCTTTCCATAATTGATCAGCACTACTTGCAAATTTAACTTTATATTTGCTGTCTAGACCTAAAGCTTTAATTCTTTGAGGAATTAAATCACCATGCCAGCTTTGTGGACCTTCTAAAATTATTCCTTTACCATTTGACCCAGGTCTAGCAAAAACATCTGCACAATTTTTTAAAGCTTCCCAGTTAGGTAAACCTGGGCATAGATTTTTTTCAATCACCCAAGTTGGTACTCCGATATCTTCCATTGTTGATGCTGGATGTAAACCTACATCAATAATTCCACCTTTTGATAATGCTTGATTGAAAGATCTTCCAAAAGCACTTTCCCACACTTCATGAGAAATAGAAACATCACCTTTTCTTATTCTTTCGTAAACTGCTTGGCTATCATGGTTTTTGTACTTAACGTTTTTTCCAATAGATTCAAATATTCCTCCAATTACATAAGCACCAACAATTTGTGATGACCAATTATGAGTTGGAATAATAATAGGCTTGTTACTATTTGCATTTACATTAAACGTTAACCCCAAACAAAGAACGATAAACAGATATGCTAGTAAGCGTTTCATGAGGTTTATAATATCTCTTTAGGTACTGGTTTGGTACTGGTTTTGAAACATTTAATAAACTTTATTTTCTTATATTTATTTGAGGTTTATTTAAAATTATAAGATTTTATAGGATGTTTAGACTACGTTAGACTACTATGGACTGACTAATTTGTGAATCCCTCGGCTTTTAAGTCCTTTGTGTCTACCAATTTCACCACGAGGGCATTTGTGAATTTCATGAGTGTTTATGCTAATATTTATAATTGAACAAGTTTAATAAGTAAAATTTTTTTTATTTTATCTCTCTGTGTACGAGGCATGTACGAGACATCCCATATTATCCTATAAAGATACTGAGATAGTTGTAATTAACTAACTATACTTTGAAACCACGCTACAGGGCAAGAGATTATGAGTGCAGTGCGTGATTAATTAGTAAGCCTCATTTTTTATCCAGTCTGATAATAATTCTGATACAATGCTTATTTTAAAATTGTCCTTAAGTATTCTGCCATTAGAGTCTTTAAAGTCTCCAGACCAATCTGTACAAGTAATTCTGATTGATCCATTTTCTAATTTTAAATTATATACTTTGCTAAGTGATTTTCCTGTATTGTCAGCAACATGTGCTTTTTCTTTCCCTTTTTTAATTTCTAAATTTGAAAATGAGTCATTTAATTCTTTAAAAACTAGATCCATTTTATTGTAGCATTTTGCTTTGTTATTTTCGAAAGGCTTTTTAATTTTGCCTGAAATAGAATAAATCTTATAATCATTTGGATCAATATGAAATTGTACTGATTCATATACCTTATAATTACCTTGATCAGGTATACTTAAACCTACAAATTTTTTACTTTTTGGATAATAAGCAAATTTCATTTTTTTTATTTCTTCAATTGAAAAACCAATAATGTTTTCATAGTCTAGCAAACTATCACCTATACTCATTCCTTCTATCTCAAGGTCTCTGATATCATCAGCCTTAGTTAGCGATTGAAGGCTAAAGATTAAAATTAAAATTATAAGAAACATCCTCATATCAAACATTTTCTCACTGTGTTCTGTGTGTGTCAAGATTTTGGGTAAATGAAATTTATTGATAACACAGATGATCGGACGAATAGACTCGGTATTATGTAAGTCTAGTATGATTATTTATAAGCCTCATTTATATAAAAATCATAAATTTCTTTTGTAGCTAAGGCTACACTAAGATGATCTTGAGAACCATGCTCCTCAGAATAATCATAGCAAGCCAATTGAACAGAATCTCCATTATTAAAAACATATTCAATATCTGTAACTAAACTTTTTTGAGTAGGATCATTTCTGTGCTTAAAAGTCATCTCAGGATTTTTTTTTGTAAAGGGAAATATTTTATCCATTTCTGTTTCTATTTCTCTTAATTTAACATAGCAATCTTCAACATTATTTTCATAATATAATACACCCGCTAACTCATGTATTATATATTCTTTATCACCTGTCCTATAAACAAAATCTACAGCGTCATAAGTTGTAAAAAAAGATAGTTGATCATTTTGAACAGGTGTAAATCTTTTTGATTTAAAAAAATTCATAGAATTATTTTTTATTTCATTAATGCTAAAAAAATCCAATGCACTATCTCCAATACTTATCCCTTCAATCTGAAAGTCACTAATGTCATCGGCCTTAGTCCAGGATTGAAGACTAAAGATTAAAACTAGAACAAGAAACTGATATGCTAGTAAGCGTTTCATGTAGTTTATATTATCTCTTTATGTACGAGGTGTGTACGAGAATTTTATCATTTTGATCTATTGATTTTACTATTTTTTTAAATGAATAAAAAATTTTATAAGATTTTATATGATATTTAGACTTCACTGGACTATCACAGACTCACTTTGATCTTTAAACCTCGTCTTTTAAGTCCTTTGTGTCTACCAATTTCACCACGAGGGCATGAGTTGTTTTCATCGCTTATTGTGCTAAAAAACTTAAATCTGACAATTATGAAGTTAAAAAATATTTAAATGACAACAGAAAAAATTAAAACAATAGCAATTACTGGGGCTAGCAGTTACATCGGAAAAAATCTTATTAGATTATGTTTAGATAATGATATAAATGTGAAGGCATTCTGCAGAGATATTAGTAAATTAGATAAAAATTTTTTAAATAATAAAAATTTAAGTATTTTTGGTTACGAAATATCAAAGAAAAATATTTTAGAATTTAATAATGTTGACGGTATAATTCATTTGGCTCATGAAAGAGTAAATTTTTCAAGAAGAAATATTAAAAAAGATAATAATATTTTAGCTGCACATGAGTTAATTGAAAATGCAAAAAAATTTAATATCAATAAAATTATTTATCTTTCCAGTCATCTCGCACATAACGAAACATATTCTCAATATGGTAAAAGCAAATTATTATGTGAAAAAATTTTCTTAAAAAATAATTATACAGTTTTAAAAGCTGGCTTTGTCTTTGGTGGTGAGGTCTCCGGTTTTCTAAAAATATTAATTTCTCAATTTAAAAAAAAATTATTTCCTCTTATTTTTCCAAATGCACCAATTTATCCTATACATGTAGATGATCTTAATAAGAGTTTATTGCTCATTTTAAATAACAACAATCAATTAAGGGATAAATATATTTTAGGTCTTAAAATGCCAATTAAATTAAAAGATTTTTTTAAGAAAATGTGTATTAAATATTGCGGCAAAAAAATTAATTTAATAACACTTCCGGGAAATGTTATTTTTAAATTGAGCTACATTATTGGATATTTTTCAAGTATCTTTAATAAAATCTATGAAAGAGCAGCTGGAGTGAAAAGTTTGATAATTCTAGATACAGATGAACAAATTACTGATGAAATTGATTATCTTAAAAATACAAAATTCTTTTTAAATAATGATAACTAGTAAATGGATATAATCGTTGATCAAGTTTACGATGCAATAATTGTAGGAAGTGGTCCTGCAGGCGCTTCATCTGCTTGGCCTTTAGTAGAAAATGGTAAGAAAATCTTAATGTTGGATGTTGGTTTTAATTCAACTGAAGTTTCAAATAATGAAAATATAAATTTAAACTCTTCTCCAAAGGTAAGGGCTCCAGAATTTTCACATGTTTTTAAAGAATATAAAAATTTCTACAATCTAGAAACTGAAAACTTTACTGCGAATGGATCTCTGGCAATTGGAGGATTATCAAATGCTTGGTCAACATTAGTAAGTTCTTTTACTGAAAATGAATTTGATGAATTTCCATTTAAAAGAGAAGATATCTTAAGTAGTTATAAAAATATCTCAAATAGAATTGGTATAAGTGGAGATAGAAGTGGTGATTTGAAAGAATGGTTGGGTCAAGATTACAATTTACAACCTAATCTTCCAATACATTCGCTTATTGAAAAATTATTATCAAAATATCGAAGAAAAAAAGATTTTATTCAAAAACTCAATATTAAAATGGGTAGACATCATCAAGCAATATTAAGTTCACCAATTAGTAATAGACCTGCTTTTACACAAGATTCTATGCTGGGCTATAAAAATATAAACGGTTCTGCATATAATGCATCTGACGAAATTGCAAATCTACAAAAATTTCAAAATTTTAAATATCTTGATAAAAATTTTGTAGTAGATTTAGAAGAGATAAATAGTATTTGTCATGTTAAATCAAAAAACCTAAATGATAATAAAAAATATATTTTTAAATCTAAGTTAATTATTCTTGCAGCTGGAACAATAGGTACAACTAAATTAATTTTAAGATTAAATAAATATTTTAATAAATCAATAGCTCTAAAGAATACACCAATGTACCCATTTGCATTATTTTTTCCTCAGGAATTATTTAGGAGATCAACTTTTAAAGTTTTTTCTTATTGGCACATGTCATATTTTTTATCTTTAAAGGATTTGCCTCAAAAATACAGGATTTATGGACATCTGACACCTACAGATGGAATTAGCCAACTAGAATTAAGTAAAAGAATTCCAATATTCAGTCCTATAAATAAATGGATTGCAAATTTTATTTGGCCAAAAATGCTACTTGGGACATGTATATTTCCAGGATATTTTTCAAACAATGAGATTACCCTATATGAAAATGATATTCTTAAAATTAAAGGAAATACTAAAAATAACTTTGAAAATTGTGTTGTTAATACAAAAAAAATTTTAAAAAAAGCTTTTTTTAACCTAGGTGGAATTTTTATAACTGATAAGTTTTTGCCAACACTTGGAGAGGATAGCCACTATGCATCTACTTTACCTATGCGAGATAAGCCTAGTAAATTAGAAACAGATCTAAATGGAGCAATATACGGATTTAACAATATTCATTGTGTTGATGGATCGGTATTAAGTGAATTACCCGCTAAAAGCCATACTTTAACGATTATGGCGAATGCTGATAGGATTTCTAGAAATTTAGTTAATAAGTTAAACAAATAAAAAATATATTATATATATTAACTATAATTCTAATATTTCCATAATAAATGAAATAATGTAAGCATTTAAATGTCACGATGAGTAATTTAATTAATAAAATCCTAAAAAAAATAAAATCTGAAAGAAAAGAAAAGATATTCATCCTTGGTATTGATGGCCCGACTGCAGCTGGTAAAACAATTTTAGCTAGTAAGATTGAAAAAAGACTTAAAAATATCAAATGCTTTACTATAAAGATGGACTGGACCTTGAAATCAAGGTCATACAGGGAAAGATCACTAAAAGAATACAATAAAAACAATAAAGAATTTTTATATGAGGCTGAAGAGCATATGAGCCTAAATATAATTTCAAATCTTTTAAAAAAAATTCAAAAATTTAATAATAATAAAAATTCAAGAATACTTAAAATAAATTTAGAAAAATTATATAATAGAGAAAAAACAGCTAAAAATGATCTTAAGATTAAAAAAACAATAAATAAAAAATATATAGTGATTGTTGAGGGTCACTACACAGGACATCCATCGGTCTTCAAATATATTGATTATAATCTATTACTTCTTTCATCAAAAAATGAATTATTAAAAAGAAAAATTAATAGAGTTAAGAATTATAGAAATCCAAATTTAACAAAAAAATATTTTGAACTTATTGATATCCCATCATTTATAAATTTTATAAGTAGGTACGGAAATAACTACTCACTATTAGTTGATAATACAAATTATAATAATCCACAGATTAAAAAATTAGATTATATTAAAAAATGGGTCAAAGAAGTAGATAAAGTAGAAAGATATAAAAAACAAAATCTTA
This sequence comes from uncultured Pelagibacteraceae bacterium, assembly GCA_902559075.1. Lineage (GTDB taxonomy): Bacteria > Pseudomonadota > Alphaproteobacteria > Pelagibacterales > Pelagibacteraceae > Pelagibacter. The sequence continues at coordinate 52,266 of CACEGO010000002.1, forward strand.
AATATGAAGATCTGTATAATGAAATTAAATTTACAGAACTTTACGGAACACAGGGATTAGATGTTAAAAATTTTAATGAAATTTTTAATTTTATTGAAAAGTTAGATAATTTTACAATTAAGAATTTTAGACTAGCTATAAAAGACATAAAATTAAGCACATCTAATTTTATAAAATCAAATTTAAAATTATTAAATATTAAATTAAAAAAAATTAAAATAGATTTTGTATATACAAACAATTTTCATAATCTTTATTTCAAAAAATTCCCAATTTTATCGGGCTTTAAAATATTTTTAAAAGATAATAACAATACTGTAGGTAACTTTGTAATTTATATTAATGAGGATAGCATCAAATTTGTACTATACTGGAACGGAGGAGTTGAGGAAGTTTTCAAAAAAAGAAAAATTAATTTTAATTATAAAAATAATACACTGTATGAATATAAAAAACTGAACATAACAAACTTTGGTTTTAAAAATTATAGTAGTTCCAAAAGTTTTATCCCCACAGATTTCACAAATATAGATTTTTTAAATTCAAAACAAAATAACGATATAATTCTAACTGACAGAGAGGAAACAAATATCAATTCCTTTGAAATACTAAGTAAATTCTATGATACAAATATTTTTTGGGTCCAAAGATTTGCTAAATTCAGTGAGAGAGATTTTTTTAACGATATATTAAATAACATCGGTGTAAATACGTTTTTAATAAATAATTACCTATTTGCAATTAAATCAACTGAACCAGATGATATTGACAGATTTAGATTATTTTTTGAAAATTGGGTTATTGAAGAAAAATTTAGTAAACAAAAAAATCTTGAAAATAAATCATATGATCGAATTATCGATTACCAAAGAGAATATTTAGAAAAAGAGGTAAATTCCAAAACAAAAAATTTTAAAGTTTTGGATGGAAAAATATTTTATATACCAAGTGACAAGAGTAAAAAAAATAGAAAACTAATTGAAAAAGATTTACAGTTTCTTTTAAATCATAATGAAAGAATAGTAAGAAAATCCGTTGTTAATTTTTTAACCTTAAACGTTTTTAATTTAAGCTTAGATACATCAAAATTATGGCCTACAAACAAAGATATTCAAAAAAAAAATATTACTTTGAATGATTTTGTAAAGATTTCACCAACTATATTAAGTGATATTTATTTTTGGCTTAATTTAAAAAGACAAAATTCTTCAATATTAGCTTGTAATATTTATGATATTAGAAGAGAAAGTTTTGATGTATCTGCTTACTTAAAAGCAGCACAAGAAGAAAATACGCCAATAGTTCTTCAATCGTCATTTAATTCAATCGGACAGGCTGAAAAATATAAAAATAAAATTTCCTCAGGTTATTTAAGATTATCTAATGGTCCTAAAGATTTTGTTCAAAATTGTTTAGCAGAAGCGAGAAACTTATTTTTAAATACAGGAAAAGATTTTTTATTTGGCATAGGAATAGATCATTTAGATTTCAAATATAATCTACCAAAAGGAAGAATTTACAGATTTTTAAAAAGTTGTCAGAAAACAAAAAGCTTAACACATTATACTCTAGATAGTTCATATTTACTTGAGGATAAAAAAATTAGAAACTTTAAAAAAAATAAAAATAAAATTGTTAAAAAAATAATTAAAAATGAAATAGATTTACTTAAAAGAATTAAAGATAATCATATTTTTGATTTCGAATACTGTGCAAATGAACTTAATTATATAGAAAATGAAAAAAAAGTTTTTTTACCAAATCAGAAAGATATCAATTTCTTTGCTGAAGAATTTTCAAAACAAATAATTGAAAACAATATTAACTATATTAATTCAAGACCAAGGTTAATTATTGGTAATTTGGGCACAGTGCATCATGGTGTGGATAAAGATAATTATGTAAAGACTGAAGTTTCTGAAAAATGGATAAATTATACTCAAAAATTTAATTTTATTTCTGCAGTTTTACATGGCACATCTAGAAGTCACCCTGAAGTTTTAAAAAGAGCTACGGCTGGTTGTATGAAAATTAATGTTGCAGGAGATTTTTTGCAAATACTTGTAGCAAATCTTCCGGATAACTTAAAAAAAATTGTAATTGATAAAAATGATAACGAAAAGAAAAAACTATACTTAATTAGAAAAAAATTGAATTCACTCAATAATGAACAAAAAAAAAGAATTTTTTCATCTTTATACTACAAATGTAAGGATTTAATAAAACTAATCAATTCACCAAACTTAACCGATAATGATAAAGAATACTTTAAATATAAATTATATAATTTTGATGCCACTCAATCTAAATATATTTCAAAAGAAGCATCAGCAAAACTTTTAAATTATAATTTAGTTACTAAAAAAAAAATAAACTCTAAAAAAATAAAACAAAAGTTTTTAATGTCACCAATTGAATTAGACTACGGACATTATTTTAAAAAGATAGTAAAAATCTTTAATAAAAATAATCTTAACGAGTTTCATCTTGATGTTGGTGATGGTCATTTTATTAATAGAGTATTAGATGTCACAGACAAGCTTAAATACATTAAAAAATTATCTAGAGGAAATAAAATTCATTTACATTTAATGGTAAAAAATCCTCATAAAAGTTATAAAAATGATTTAAGTTATTTAGACCATTATGCAAAGTTGGACGCAGATTATATTGGATTACATAGAAGATCTTTTACACATAGTTTTGACTTTGAAAATTCAATTAAAAGAATAATTTATTTAAAAAAAGAACCAACTATTTTTTTAGAAATAGATGAAACATTTGATGATCACGTAATTTCGATGATTCATAAGTATAATATTAAAAAAATAACATTTATGGGAGTTCCTCTAGGATACGGAGGCCAGTTCTTTAAACTAAATGTGATACATAATATTGAAACTGCAATTAATTATATAGAAAAAAATAAATTGAATGTAAAAATTGAAATTGATGGTGGAATAAACTTTGAAATATTAGAACAGCTAAAAAATTTAAATATTCATTATTTTGCTGGCTGGTCTATATTAAAATCTGACAATGAAAAAGTTGTTGAGAAAAAACTAAATCAAGTAAGAAAAATATTAAGGTGAAAACAAATTTAATTATTCCAATGGCTGGAATGGGTTTTAGATTTGTAAAGGAAGGATACAAAACATATAAACCTTTCTTAAAATACTATGATGGAAAGACTATATTAGAAGGCATAATAAATAATTTTGACGCAAATACTAATAAAATTTTTATTATTAATAAATCTATTGAAAAAAAATACATTACTAATCTAAAGAAAATTAAAAATAGCAAAATAATATTTATAAAAAAACATAAACTTGGTCCCGGCTTCTCTTTGTTTAAAGCAAAAGATGAATTAAAGAATTTAAAAAATATATATGTAAGTTATTCAGATATAATTTGGAAATGGAAAAAAAGAGAATTAATTCATAACAAAAATACTATATTTACTTATAAAGGCTGGCATCCTTATACATATAATTCAAATAATTATGCATTCTGTAAAAGTAGAAAAAATCAACTTTTACAAATAAAAGAAAAATCAAGCTTCACAAATACATGGCAAAATGAACCTTTATCCATAGGATTATTTTATTATAAAAATAGCAATGAATTGATTTATAGTTTAGAAAAAATTATTAAAAAAAATATTAAAACTAATAATGAATTTTTCCCCTCAGTAGGGTTTAACTTTATTAAACGAAATACTCAAATAAAATTTGTCGAAAATTTTGCACACATAGGAACACCAAAATATTATGAGCAATATGTAAATACTGAAAGTTTTTTTTATGATGCTAAAAATTTCCAAAAACGTATAAAAAAATTTTTTTTAGCAAATAAAATACTCATTCCAGCTGGGGGTGTGAGTGAAAGATTTAAAAAAGAAGGTATTACTGTACCTAAGCATGCTTTATTTTTGAAGTTTATAAATAAATCTATGATTGATTATGTTAGCAGCTTTCTACCCCAAAAAAATAAAGTTTTAATTACTTATAAATCAAGGCACAATAAAAAAATTAATAAAAAAAATTTTGAAATTTTTAATCTAAAAAAAAAATCTAAGGGTCAAGCAGATACTGTATACAAATATCTGCATAATCTTAATGAAAAAGAATCTTTTTTTATAAACTCTTGTGACGTATTCTCGATTTTTAGTCTCAAAAAATTTAACAATCTAGTTAAAAAATCAGATATCATTGTTTTTGCCTCAAGAAAATCTTTTGTTGATCTCTCAGAAAAATCTTATTCCTGGGTTGAGATTGATAATGACAGGCTAAAAAATATTTACATTAAAAATAAACCAAAAGAAAAACTTAAAATATTGACAGGCAACTTTTATTTTAAAAATAAAACAATATTCTTAAAAAGTTATGAAAAAATGGAAAAAAGAAAAAATGAATTGTTTGTTGATGACTTAATACATGAGGCTCATAAATTAAAATTTAAAATAAATGTAATTATTGATGATATTTATATTAATTTAGGTACTCCAACTCTTTTAAAAAACTTTATTTTTTGGAATAATTTATTTAATAAATCTAAATGAGTAAAAGTATAGGGTGTATTATATCTTGTTATAATGAGGAAAATAATATTATTAAGCTAGTTGATAATATTGTTGAATTAAATCTAAATAAAAAAATAAATTTTGTTTTAGTTAATAATGCATCAACAGATAATACAAAAAAAGTTTTTGAAGAATTAGAGAGCAAATATGCTGATATTAAATTTGTTACGAATGATACTGATAAAGGATGGGGCTACGGAATAAGATTTGGCTTACAATTTATAAATACAAATATTGTAGGTTGGACGCATAGTGATCTTCAATATGAAATGAAAGATTTAACAAAAGTTATAGATATAATTAATAATGAAAGCTTTGAAAAAGATAAAAATTTTCTCATCAAAGGTAACAGAGTTAATCGAAAATTTTTTGATAAATTTGTAAGTTTTATGATGCAAATATTATGTTCGTTAATATTAAAAAAAAATTTAAAAGAAATAAACGCTCAACCAGTGTTTGTGAATAATGAACAACTCAAAAACTTTAATTTACCTGATGGCTTAGAGATGGATTTATATGTATATTATAATTGCATAAAAAATAATTCAAAAATAATTAGATTAAATGTAATACAACATGAAAGAAATTTTGGAACCTCAAGTTGGAACACTAGTCTAGTATCAAAAATACAATTGAGTTTAAAATTTCTTAAACATGCTATAAAGATTAGAAATGGTTAAGATTATAGTTCATCGAATAAATAAGCTTAAAAATTATAAAAAATTAAAAAATATTTACGGGATCGAAACAGATGTAAGAGATTTTGGAAATAAAATAGTACTTTCACACAATCCACATACCAATGGGGAAGATTTTTTTAAATTTATCAAAAATATAGATAAAACAATTTTTTTAAACCTTAAGTCTAGCGGTATAATAAAAAAAATTATTCATTTTGTTAAAAATAAAGATATTTACTTTCTTGATATTTCGTTTTCAGAATTTGATTTTTTATTTAAAAAAAATTTATCGCATAGGTTTATTTTAAGATTTTCTTCCTATGAAAACTTTGATTTAAAGAATAAATATTTTAAAAAAATAAAATGGGTATGGTTTGATTATTTTAATAATTCGAAATTAACTTTAAAAAATTATAAATATTTAAAAAAAAATAAAAAAAAAATCTGTATAGTATCTCCAGACTTACTAGGGGAAAAAAAAGATATATTAAAATATATTAAGTATTTAAATAAAAATAAAATTGCTGTTGATGCTGTATGTACTAAAAGACAAAATATTAAATTATGGCAAAATAATTATATTTATTGATTTTGTTTTTTTGATTTATGCAAATAATATTCATCATATTGAAATTTTTGTTTTTTTTGAACGCAATACATTCTCACTCCATATGACATAGCCAAAGAAGTTAATGCAGTATAATCAGGTATAAATCTTTCAAATTTTTCATCTTCACAATTTTCTAATTTTTTATTGAAGAGATTTTTTTCTTTTTTAACACTTTGGTAATAACTATCTTTAAATGATAAATTTTTTTCTGAGGTTAGTGCAAAATTGAATATTCCATAGATTAAAAAAAATAAAATAAATTTATAAGTTATTTTTTTGTTTAAAAAATAATATAAAATATATGTAAAAGAATATAGGGATATGTAAAAGTAAACATAAGATTGATGACTCAAATTGTATCCAGATGAATTTCTTACAAAAAACCAACCTAAAATAGAAGTTATTAATAGGATATTAAACTCTTTTTTAAAATTATTATAATTGGTTATATGATTAATATAAAATAGAGGAGCATAAAACTTTAATAAAAAAAATAATACTATTAGAAAACTATAAAGAACTTTACTTGTAAAAATAGAAGCTTCAACCTTACCTCCTTCTGAGTCCGCATATTTTGTTACAATATCTGTAAATTGTACATATAAATCAGTATCTAAATATAAATTATTTATTTTATTAATTAATCTTTTTTCAATACTTCCCTCAAAAAAAGGAGGTTCAAATTTTACGTAACTAACAATGCCAGTTTTTGAGGTAAAAGATAATTTGTATTCAGTTTGAGCTTTAAGCCAACCATTTCCTTTGGGCATTAAAAAAATGTTTGCAACCACTACTAAACTCAATAAAGAAATTAACCAAAAAGATTTTTTTTTTGCAAAATGAAGATTTTTAATAAAAATATAAAATCCAACTGGTACAAAAATATAACCTATAGGTGCCTTCGAATGAAATTGAATAATTAAAAAAATTAACAATAGATACATTTTCTCATCTAAACTAAGTGACTCATCATGAAAAATATAGATTGTAATTATTGCGAATATAAAAAATAAATAATTGGAGCCAATATCGTAATTTAATTTTATTTCTGAGTAAAAAAATAAATAAATTACTACTGTAACTAAAAAAATTTTTATAGGATCGTTAATTTTCCTATTTACAGCAAAGATAAAACTTGAAAAAATTATACACGTAACAATTAGTTTTGTTTCCATTATCAAATGGAGATTCGGATTAATTGAAAATACATTTAAGACTGCAAGAGTTGAGTTGCTTAATAAATGAAAAGGACCTAACTCAACTGGATAATGATGAGGAAATTTAATATTTCCAAAATAATCAGCTGTTAAAATTTCAAAAGCTAAACCATGGTGAAGAAGATTATTATTTAAAAACTTTACTAAAAAAATACTTTTATCAAGAAATAAAATATAAGAAAAAACAAAGAATAAAATAATAATTTTATAATTTGAGTTAAAATAGTTGAATGTATGCTTAGTGTATTTAATTTGCTCTTCTCTAATAACTAAAAATGACAAAGCAATTATAATTATCACTAACTCTCTAGAGTAATTTGGAATAAAATACGCTGTAAAAGCTAAAACCAATGACGTAAACAGCCACCCAATAGCAAAATTATAAAAAAAGTTTTTTTTAATTATTGCGTTTCCTACAATTGACATCAAAAAAACAGAGATTGCTATTAATAATAAATTTATATAGATCATTCTTATAATTATGTATCTAAAACACTCTAATTAATTAGTTATATTTTTAAATAAATTTAATCAACTTAGACTAATTATTTAAACTAAAAAGAGTATTTCTTCTTCTTAAAATAAATCTTTAATTTCTTTGCGCAACTTTGAATTTTATTTTTTTTCCCTCACTATCTTTTCCATTTCCACTTACAGAACCTGTTTCATTATCCCATTTCAATATACCAGATGCATTAACATCTCTATTTTCACAATAAATTGACCAGGTTCCTTTTTTTCTTGAAAGAACGTACGTTCCAATACAATCTCCATCATTAGGTAAAGTAAAAACCATTATTCCCATTAAATCTCTCTCACTAAATTTAACATTTCCTAGTATTAAATCTTCATAGCCTTCCCATGAAATTGCTATTGATCTTTCACCTTTAATTATTTTTTTAGATTTTAAAGAACTCTTATCTATGTCTTCATCATCATTATCTTTAATTGCTGTTTTTATTACACTTTCCTGTTCAAATTCTTCTTTCTCAATCTTCAAGCATCTACCAGAGGACTCATATTCATGATTTTTTTTTAATTGATTTTGATTATTTGAAGACCAATAAAACTCTTTTCGAGTAAATGCATAAGTATCGTTTAATTTGATGAAATTATAGGTATTCTCAACACTTGCTCCATTGTCGTCATATTTACTAAAAATTTCATAACCTATTGAATTTTCATTAACTTGTTTGTTAATAATTATTTTTTTAGCAGAGTTATTACTTCCAAGTTCTTTAAATTTTACTGTAATTCTTTTAAAAGGTGATGATAAACCGGAAAACTTTACATAGTTTACTCCTATTATTGAGTCTGCTGTTATGTACTGACTTTCACCTGATAGAACTGTATTTATTTTTTCTGGACATTTGTAGTATTCATTTTTTGCAAAAGTTTGCTCTGTTAAAAAAAACAAAATTAAAAAATAAAAAAAAATATTTTTAATGTTCTTATTCGTTAACATGCATCTCCAGCATATTGTCTACAAGCCTCTAAAGCGTCTTCGTCAGTACCACCAAGTGCATATACAATAATCATTGCTTCAATTGCAGCGGCTGCAGCGGCTTCACTAACACCTTGTTGAACTGCATATGCTATAGCAGCATTTATTTCTCTTGCCATCTCTTGTTCTACCGCATCATCGATTGCTAAACCTGTTACATTTTCAATTTCAGTAATAAAAGCATTTGCCATTTCTTCACCAATTGTTCTCTCTATCTCTTTTCTTATCTGTTCAGTTATTTCTTTACCAGCATATTTTTCCGTCAATTCTTTAATAAGCTTTTCTTGTTCCTCTGAAATTATTTTTTCTGTTTCTCTTGCGAGAGCATCATTTCTTGTTTCCATAATTTTATCTATGTCTGATATAGATAAATTATACTTTAATGATAATTCTTCTTTTACTTTTTTAACTGCTTTTTCAATTTTTTTATCAAATAATTTAAAGTTTAAAGAAATAGTTTTTTTTCCAGGAATGACTATAAAATAATGAAATGGTTCTATGCCATCGACTTGCATTTGATGAAAAGTTGCTTGATAGCGTGAAACATATCTCCCTGTCCAATTAATTAATTTCCTTCCTTTATAATAAAGATCACTTTTTAAATTCTCTTCATCAAATTCAAACTTAAAAAAATTTTTTGCATTACTGGTAAATCTGGTTTTAAAATTTCCATAAAGTGTTACTTCTGTCTCGCCAGTTAACATATTATCAATTCTTATTGTACCAGGAGAAAGGGTATGCACTCTAAAGTTATCGATATAAAATTCATATTTTTCAAACTTCTCTCTACCGGTAGCACCTGTTATTTTAATTTGATTAATTTTAATTTTACTTTTTGGTTTTTCACTTATATTTAAAATTTTTTTAAATTCGGCCTCAGAAATTAAGCCTTTTTCCAACATTAATTTTAATTTTTCAGTTCTTTCGTCTGATATCGCGATGTTTATTGATGTAATACAAATAATTAGAGCAACGATTGTTTTTCTAATCATGAATTAGATTAATTTTCTAATAATTTTTTTTTAGCTTCTTCAAATTCTTCTTTAGATAGTGCGCCACTCTCAAAAAGCTTAGTTAAAGTTTCTAATTCTTTAACTATATCATTTGCATCTGAATTTGTTACAGCATCTGTTTCCTTTTCTCCAGTTATGCTTATCTCTTCATTTATTTGTCCGGTTGAAACATCTATTCCAATTAATTTTGATATATCACCATCATAAAAACCGGCCTCTTGAATTTTCTTTGCTACCACGTAAGGACTTTTAAGATCTTTTTTTTTAATTTTAACTTTTGGACCACCATTTTTCCAAACAATTCGTCTTTTTTTTGCAAATATGAAGCAGGGTGATCCATTTGAATATTTTTCACATGATACTATTGCACTTCGAGCAATTCCGGTTTCTACACAATTATTTTGATATTGAACTGGACAATAATAATACATATAGCTAGTACCATCCTCAGATACAGCCATCATCATTGGATCATTTTTTCTTTTGGCAGCACCAGAATATTTTTTATTACCAGCTCCATACATATACATTATTGCTGTTTCCATAGTTTCTTTGCTTAACTTTAATTCACCTTTCCCCCATTTAGCATAAGAAGGTTGCGTCAGAAAAATAAATGTGATGATTAAAACTGCTATCCTCATTTCAAAAGACTAATTTAAAAAACAATGAAAATAAATAAAAATTAATTCAATTTTTAAGTGATTTTATAAGATAATTTTTATCTAATTTACAATCTTTATAACCCTTTTTTACAATATTAAGATATCTTTCAGTTGGATATTTGAACGGAGATTTTTTAACCATAGTATAAGTCATAACTTTTTTTCCATAATAATAAAAATAATGTTTTCTATAAAGAATTGGAAAATCTTCATAAACATCTAATTTTTTTTCATCACTTTTTGAAATTTCAAATAAAGCACCTGGTACAACAGAATTTTTTTTAGGTTCTATATCTGCGGCTCTATACTTGCTTCTAAAGGTTAATTTAAAATCTTTTAAATTTATTTTTTTTAAAAAAATACTATCCTTACATCTGCGTTTCATCTGAAAATGGTGAAGATTACTACCATAAGCAAAATACAACATTATCGATCCACAACTTCAATATTTTTTTCATTAATAAATTTTAAAATTTGAGAATTACAATCATCAATTTTACTTTGATCTTCTGATCTTATCACTATTGAAACACCTAATTTTCCAGCATGAAAAAATGGATAACTTCCTATTTCAACATCTTGATTATCATCTTGTACTTTTGTTAATGAATTTGCTATTTCACTTTCAACAGTTCTTAAGCTTATTGTTAGACTTTTAATAGGTTCTCCTCCAACTATACTGTTAGTTAAACCTCCTAACATTGATTTTAAAATAGATGGAACTCCCGGTAAACAAAAAACATTTTCAACATTAAAACCTGGAGCGCCACTTGTTGGATTTAAAATTAAGTTAGCATTCTCTGGCATCCAAGCCATCTTTTGTCTACCGTCATTAAATTTACCTGGTTCATAATATGCTTCTAGAATTTTAAAAGCCTCTTTATGTGCCTCATATTTAATTCCAAAAGCCTTTGATACAGATTGAGCTGTAATATCATCATGTGTAGGACCAATACCACCAGTTGTAAAAACATAATCATAAGTTGATCTAAGAAAATTGAGTGTTTCTACAATTATTTTCTCAATATCAGGAATTACTCTAACCTCTCCAACACTGACACCTATTGAATTTAACCACGTAGCTAGAGTAGATGTATTAGTGTCTTTAGTCCTGCCGGATAGAATTTCATTACCAATTATTAAAATTGATGCATTAACTTTTACTTTTTTATTCATATGAAATATATAATTTAGGAATGGAATTTACCAAGTCTTTAGTAAAAGGTAAACTAATCAAACGTTATAAAAGGTTTTTTACAGACGTTAAACTTGGAAATGAAATTGTCACAGCTCACTGTCCAAATACAGGGTCAATGAAAGGTTTATTGGATGAAAATAATGAGGTTTATCTGCTTCCAAATAATGACCCTAAGAGAAAACTCAAGTATGGATTGGAGATAATTAAATCAAGAAAAAATTTAGTTGGAGTAAATACTCACATGGCAAATAGAATAGTTGAGCATGGTCTTAAAAACAATCTAATAAGCGAGCTTAAGAATAATGAAATGATTAAACCTGAGGTTTTTTTTAACAAAGATACAAGATTTGATTTTTTATTAGAGAAAAATGGTAAAAAAAGCTTTGTTGAGGTCAAAAATGTTACATTATTTAGAAATAAGGACACTGCTGAATTTCCAGATGCACCAACCGCTAGAGGAATTAAGCATTTATTAACTCTTATTGATGCCATAAAAAAAAGTTATAAAGCTTACTTAATATTTTTAGTGCAAATTCAAAACATGAATTATTTCAAAATAGCTAAAGATATTGATGAAGAATATTATAAAAATTATTTAATAGCCAAAAAAGCTGGTGTAAAATTTTTGGCTTATAGATGTAATATAAGTTCTAAAAAAATATTTATAGATAAAAAACTAAAAATTATAGATGAGTGATTTTAAAGAAAAATTTGAAAAAATGAGAATTGCTGGAAATTTAGCATCAAGAACTTTAGATATGTTAACTGAAAATATAAAAGAAGGTGTTTCTACTGATTACATAGATAAGTTGGGTTACGAATTTATAAAAGATAATGGTGGACACTCTGCACCACTTTACTATAGGGGATTTACAAAATCTTTATGTACTTCATTGAATCATGTTGTATGTCATGGAATACCATCTGATAGAATTTTACAAGAAGGTGATGCGGTAAATGTTGATGTAACAGCAATTGTTAACGAACATTATGGAGATACAAGTAGAATGTTTTGTATTGGAAAAACACCAGTAAAGTTAAACAATCTCATAGACGCTACTTACGAAGCTATGATGAGAGCTATTAAAATTTTAAAACCTGGAATTAAGTTAGGAGATATAGGTTATGAAATTCAATCATTTGTAGAAGATAAAGGCTTTTCTGTTGTTAGAGATTTTTGTGGTCATGGGATCAGTACAACATTTCATGAACCACCTAATATCCTGCATTATGGTAATAAAAATTCAGGCATGGAGTTGAAGCCTGGAATGACATTTACTATAGAGCCAATGATAAACTCTGGTAAATATGATGTTAAAATGTTAAATGATGGCTGGACCGCTGTTACAAAAGACAAATCTTTATCTGCACAATTTGAACATACGTTAGGAATTACTGAAAATGGTTATGAAATCTTTACAGAATCTGCTAAAGGTTATTCAAAGCCCCCATACTTATAATTAATGATTAAAAGATACTCGCGAAAAGAATTAACTGATATTTGGTCAGAAGAAAATAAATACAAAATCTGGCTTGATGTTGAGGTTGCAGCTGCTGAAGCTATGGAAAAACTTGGTCAAATCCCCAGGGGAGTTGCTTCAGTTGTAAGAAAAAAAGCAAAAATTAATGTAAAGAGAATTCACAAAATTGAATCTCAAGTTAAACATGATGTCATTGCGTTTCTCACCTCAGTAACAGAAAAAGCTGGTATTAAAGCAAGATATCTGCATCAAGGTATGACTTCATCTGATGTTTTGGACACCAGTTTTAATATTCAGCTAGTCCAATCAGGTAAAATAATCTTAAAAGATATAGATCAAATTCTAAAAGTTTTAAAAAAACAGGCAAAAAAATATAAACTTACACCCTGTATGGGCAGGAGTCATGGTATCCATGCTGAGCCAATTACATTTGGTTTAAAATTAGCCTCATTCTATGAGGAATTCAAAAGAAACAAGATGAGATTAAAAAATGCTATAGATGAAGTGTCAACTTGTGCGATTTCTGGTGCAGTTGGTACGTTTGCAAATATTAATCCAAATGTTGAAAAACATGTTGCAAAAAAATTAGGTTTAAAAGTTGAGCCAATTTCTACTCAAGTAATACCAAGAGACAGACATGCATTTTATTTTTCTGTTTTAGGAATTATTGCAGGATCAATTGAGAGAGTAGCAGTTGAAATTAGACACCTACAAAGAACTGAAGTTTATGAGTTACAAGAATATTTCTCTAAAAATCAAAAAGGCTCGTCTGCGATGCCTCATAAAAAAAATCCTATCTTGAGTGAAAATTTAACGGGTTTAGCTAGAATGGTTAGAAGCTCTGTAATACCAGCTCTTGAAAATATTGCTCTTTGGCATGAACGAGATATTTCTCACTCTAGTGTTGAAAGAAATATTGGACCAGATGCTAATATTACAACTGATTTTGCATTAGTAAGACTCACAAATATACTAGACAACATGATTATTTATCCAAAAAAAATGTTAGAAAATTTAAATTTAACAAAAGGTTTAATTTTTTCACAAGAAATTATGCTGGAGTTAACCAAATCAGGTTTAAGCAGAGAAAAATCATATAAACTCGTTCAGTCTTATTCAAAAAAATGTTTTTCAGAAAATTTAGATTTAATTAATGTAATCTCATCTGACAAATTTATAATGAGCAAAATCACACCAAAAAAACTAAAATCAATATTTAATTATTCTAAACACTTTAAAAATATAAATTTTATCTTTAGAAGAGTTTTCAAATAATGAAAAAAGGAAAAAAATTATATGAAGGTAAAGCTAAAATCATCTATTCAACAAATGATAAAAATTTAGTAATTCAGTATTTTAAAGATGATGCAACAGCATTTAATAATCAAAAAAAATCAACTATTGAGGGTAAAGGTGTTCTAAATAATAGAATATCAGAACATATACTTTCAAATTTATCTGAAATCGGTATTAAAAATCATTTAGTAAAAAGAGTTAACATGAGAGAACAACTAGTTAAGCTTGTAGACATAATTCCAATAGAGTTTGTCGTGAGGAATATTGCAACTGGATCATTAACCAAAAGACTTGGAATTGAAGATGGGACTGTTTTAGAACGACCATTAATAGAATATTGTCTTAAAGATGATAAGTTATGTGATCCAATAATAAGTCGAGAGCATATATTAACTTTTAATTGGCTTAATGTAACCCAGCTCGATCACATAAATGACAATTTATCTAGATTAAATAATTTTTTGATGGGAATGTTTAGAGGGGTTGGAATTAAATTAGTAGATTTTAAAGTTGAGTTTGGATTTACACATGAAAGTGATAAAACTCAAATCATACTAGCTGATGAAATAAGTCCCGACACATGCAGGTTATGGGATGGCTTAACCGACAAAAAGCTTGATAAGGACAGATTTCGAAAAGATTTAGGTGATCTAATTCCAGCTTACACAGAAGTTGCAAAGAGGCTCGGAATTCTTCATGAACAATCAAATGTTTCAGCCGTAAATGTTACCAAACTATCTTCTGTTAAAAGGAAACAAAAATGAAAATTTCAGTAATTATTACACTTAAAAAAGATGTTCTTGATCCTCAGGGAAAAGTAATTCATCAAACTTTAGATGGTATGGGCTTCAATGACGTTGATGAAGTTAGGCAGGGAAAATATTTTGAAATAAATACTAAAGAAAATGATCCAAAAAAAGCTAAAGATAAAGTTGAAGAAATGTGCAAAAAACTTTTAGCTAATCTTGTTATTGAAAACTATAAAATTATTGATGCCCAATAATTAATGAAGTCAGCCGTAATAACATTTCCTGGTTCAAATTGTGATAGAGATATGGATGTAGCTCTTAAACAATTTGGATTTAAGAATAAAATGGTATGGCATAACGATGTTGAGCTTCCAAAAACTGATCTGATTGTTCTACCTGGTGGTTTTTCATATGGTGATTATTTGAGATGTGGAAGTATGGCTTCAAAATCAAAAATAATGAAATCAGTTATAAATTTTGCAAATTCAGGTGGAATGGTGATGGGAATTTGTAATGGATTTCAAATTTTAGTTGAAACTGGCTTAGTTCCAGGGGTGTTATTAAGAAACAAATACCTAGAATTTATTTGTAAAAACGTATTTGTAAAAATCAAAAACAAAAAAAATATTTTCTTTAAAAATATTGATACTGATGTCCTTGAGTTTCACATTGCACATAATGAAGGAAATTATTTCTGTACAAAAGATCAATTAAAAGAAATAGAAGATAATGAACAAGTTGCGATTAACTATTGTGATAAAAATGGAAAAATAGAAGAACAATTTAATCCAAACGGATCTATCAAAAATATTGCAGGTATATTTAATAAAGAAAAAAATGTTTTAGGAATGATGCCCCACCCTGAAAGAATGATAGATAATTTTTTATCTGGAGAAGATGGATCTCTTTTTTTTAATAATCTAATGAATAATCTAAAATGATAGTAAACGAACAGGTGGCTATTGATCATGGTTTAAAAAAAGACGAATATGATAAAATTTGTGAACTATTAAAAAGAACACCAAACATTACTGAACTTGGTATCTTTTCTGCAATGTGGAATGAACATTGTTCTTATAAATCTTCAAGACTTCACTTAAAAAAACTTCCTACCAAAGGTAAAAAAGTTATCCAAGGACCAGGCGAAAATGCTGGTGTTATTGATATTGAAGATAATGATGCTATCGTCTTTAAGATAGAAAGTCACAATCACCCCTCTTTCATTGAACCTTATCAAGGAGCAGCAACTGGTGTGGGTGGAATTATGCGAGATGTTTTCACCATGGGCGCAAGACCTATAGCAAATTTAAACTCTATTCATTTTGGCTCTCCTCAACATAAAAAAACTAAAAATTTATTAAGAGGTGTGGTTCATGGAATTGGAGGATATGGAAATTGTATGGGTGTACCAACAATTGCAGGTCAAACAAGCTTTGATAGCTCTTATAATGGTAACATACTTGTAAACGCGATGACATTAGGTTTAGTCAAAAAAGATAAAATCTTTTACTCAAAGGCTGCTGGCCTAAATAAACCAGTTATCTACGTAGGTTCTAAAACAGGTAGAGATGGAATCCATGGAGCAAGTATGGCTTCAGCCAGTTTTGACGATAAAATAGAAGAAAAGAAACCTACAGTTCAAGTTGGTGATCCATTTACAGAAAAACTTTTACTTGAAGCATGTTTAGAATTAATGGCTGGAGATTCAATTATTGCTATTCAAGATATGGGTGCCGCTGGATTGACATCATCTAGTATTGAAATGGCATCAAAAGGAAATCTTGGAATTGAAATTAACTTGAACAAAGTACCTTGTAGAGAAACTAAAATGACACCCTATGAAATAATGCTTTCTGAAAGCCAAGAGAGAATGCTTATTGTTTTAGAAAATGGTAAAGAAGAAAAAGCAAAAAAAATATTTGATAAATGGAATTTAGATTTTGCTGTCATAGGCAAAACAACTAATACAAAAAAAATTCAACTTTATTTTGATAATGAAAAAGTTGCAGATATTCCGGTGAACACATTAGTTGAAAATTCACCTATGTATGAACGTAAATGGAAAAAAAGTAAACTTCCAAAAAAAAATAAAATAAAAAAAGAAGATCTTAAGAATTTAAAAATTATAGATGTATTAAAAAAAATTTTAGCAAACCCAAATATTTGTAGTAAAGAGTGGATTTGGCAACAGTATGATCATACAGTTATGGGTGATACTATTCAAAAACCAGGTGGTGATGCTGGAGTTGTAAGAGTTCATGGAACAAAGAAAGCAGTTGCTACATCTGTAGACTCCTCTGCTGTTTATTGTTGGGCTCACCCTTTGACTGGAGGAAAACAAGTTGTGTGTGAAAGTTTTAGAAATTTAATTTCCGTTGGAGCAAAGCCTATAGCTATCACTAACTGCTTGAATTTTGGGAGTCCAGAAAATGAAGAGAATATGGGTGAATTTGTTGAGTGTGTACAAGGAATTGGAGAAGCAAGTGAATATTTAAAATTCCCGGTAGTTTCAGGAAACGTTTCTTTTTATAATCAAACCAAAGATGTAGGAATAAAACCTACCCCTGCTATTGGTGGTGTTGGTTTAATTAAAGACTACAAAAAAATGATCTCTATGGATTTTAAGGAAGTAAACAACTTTGTTTTGGTTATTGGAAAAACTGAGGGTCATTTAGACCAAAGTTTATTTGCAAGAAATATTTTAGATGAAAAAAATGGTCCACCACCTGAAATAAATCTTTTTAATGAAAAAAATAATGGGGAAACTTTACTTAAACTTATTGAAAATAGCCTTATTAAAAGTGCTCATGATGTTTCTTTAGGAGGTATTATTACCGCAGTTGCAAAAATGTGTATTAAAGGAAACAAAGGAATTAATTTAAATAAACCAAAATACTTAATTAATGAAATGGAGTATTTTTTTGCAGAGGATCAGGGCAGATACATAATTGAGATTAGTAAAGAAAATGTAAAAAAAGTGACCGATATTTTAAATAAAAACGCAGTACATTTTGATGAACTTGGCACAATTAATGAAAATGAGCTATATATCGATCAAAAGACAAAAGTTGCAATTGACGTATTAAGAAGTTCTAATACAAATTGGCTTAGTGAATATATGAGTAAATAATGGCAATGGATTTAAAAGAAATTGAGAGTTTAATAAAAGAGGCGATGCCTGATGCGATTGTAGAAATACAGGATTTGGCTGGGGATGGTAATCATTATTCGGCAACTGTATCATCTTCTCAATTTTCAGGAAAAAGTAAAATTGAACAACACAAAATGGTATATAATTCTCTAAAAGGACGTATGGGAAATGAATTACATGCCCTAGCAATTAAAACAAAGGAGCAATAATGGATGAAAATACAAAAAATATAATTCAAGATCATATTGACAATAACGAAGTGTGTTTATTTATGAAAGGAACACCTGATGCTCCTCAATGTGGATTTTCAATGGCTGTTTCTAATATGCTAAAAGTTCTTGAAGTAAATTTTAAAGGTGTAAATGTTTTAGAAGATCAAAACATGAGAGAAGGAATAAAGGTGTACAGTGATTGGCCAACTATTCCTCAATTATATATTAAAAAGGAATTTGTTGGTGGCTGTGACATAGTAAAAGAAATGTATGCAAATGGAGAACTAAAAAAAGTTCTTGAAGATAAAGGTATTGATTTTAAAAAAAATTAATAAATTTAAAAATACAATATTAAAAAAATTAACATAATTAAAATTAATGAAGAGATAATTTTATTTCTTCTTATAAAATGACTGAAATATTTTTTTATTATTGTGAAAAAATATGACTTTTTTGCTTCTACAGTAAAATTTCTAAACTCATAATTTATTTCATTTTCCCAAAGAAGCTCTAAAACTAAACTACTTCTAAAATTTTTTCTTAATGTTTCAAATAAGACACCGTGTGTAATAAATGGTTCTATTAATTCTTTTTTCTTTTCTACTAATAAAACTTTTTCAACATCGTCAAATTTAAATATCCATTTATGATCCTCAGTACTATTTGCTGATAACACAAGATTATCCTCTAAAAGTGATGGAAGTTCAATATAACCCTGTTTTGAAATTCTTTTAAGTTCATTTATAAAAAAAGATACATCATCGACATGCTCTATTACATGACTTGCATAAACAAAATCAAATTCATTATCTTTAAAAGGAAGTATTTTATTTTTAATTAAAATAAATTTCTTATTTTTTTCTTTATAAAAATCTGAAAAATCTTGAATATCTGCAACTGTTTGAGCGTATTCTACGGGAGCTATATTACATCCAATATCTAGTATGTTCCAATTATTATGATTTTTATCCAGGATTTTTAGAACATGCTCCTTAGATGTTCTTTGTATCATGTGTTATCTTGAGTAATACTCAATAACCAAATTAGGCTCCATTATTACTGGATAAGGTACTTCCTCAAATTTAGGAGTTCTAACAAATTTAAATTTTTTATTTTTTTCATCCAACTGAATATATTCAGGTGTTTCTCTTTCCTTATTTGCTAACGCTATATCAATTATTGCCAGTTGTTTAGATTTTTCTCTCACCTCAATTGTATCTTCTTCTTTTACTAAATAACTTCCAATATTTACTTTTTTACCATTTACTCTTACATGGCCGTGGTTGATTAACTGTCTTGCTGAAAAAATAGTAGTTGCAAATTTTGCTCTATAAATTACTGCATCTAATCTACGCTCTAGAAGACCAATTAAATTTTCACCAGTATCCCCTTTTAGCATTACTGCTTTTTTATAAATATTTCTGAACTGTTTTTCGTTAATATTGCCATAATAAGCTTTTAATTTTTGTTTAGCTTGTAACTGAATTCCATAATCTGATGGTTTTGTAGTTTTTGTTTGACCATGTTGACCAGGTCCATAAGCTCTAGTATTAAACGGACTTTTTGGTCTACCCCAAAGGTTCACCTTTAGTCTTCTATCTACTTTGTGTTTAGAGTTTAATCTTTTTGTCATTTAATATTGGGCTTTATAAACTTACTCGTAATTTTGTCAATCAACGTTTTTTACCTAAACTTGCAAATACTCCTGATAAAATACGTGTTTCTTTAGTTGATAATTCCATCCTATAAAAAATATTTCTCAAGTTTTCAAGCATTATTGGTTTCTTCTCCTTTGATTTAAAGAAATTAATATCTTCGAGATTCTGTATGCAAAGATTTGCCATAGCAACTATCTCTTTTTTAGATGCTGATTTAACTTTATTTGATTTATTAAAAGAAGAAGCTTTTGAACTAATTATGCTTGATAGATATTGAGCTATTATTATTAAGCTGTGAGAAAGATTTAATGATTTAAAATCAGGATTAGTTGGAATTTGAAGAGTATAATTTGCATAGCTTATTTCATTGTTTGATAAACCAGACGCTTCTGAACCAAATAAAAAAGCTATTTTCTTTTTATAATTAATTTTTTTTAAATCTTCTAATTGGATATGTTTGACATTTTTATTTCTAAATCGTGCTGATGTTGCAATTACAATATCAATATTTTTTAAAGATTTTTCTAAATTTTTAAAATTCTTTGCCTTATTAATTATGTTTTTTGCTCCTACTGAAGTTGCTAAAATTTTATCATTAGGAAATATTGGTCTAGGATCAACAACAATAAGCTTATTAAAATTAAAATTCTTCATTCCTCTTGCACATGCTCCAATATTTTCTGAGAGTTGAGGTTTGTGTAATATGAAAGAAATATTATTAACAGACATCAATCTATGCCATGATTTCTGTTATAATTAGAAATAACTGATGGTTTGATGTCATTTAAATATTTAGTATCAACTGTCCAAATTGAAACTTTTAAAGGATAACATTTTGCTAGATCAGATGAATGTTCAGATCCACAATCACCACCTGGACAAGCAGAAAGTACACCCAATAAATCTGTTTCTGCAAAAAACTCTAAATAATCACCAGGTCTTACAGGACTTGCTTTCATAAAATATTGTTTAGTATCATTGGTAAATCCAGTTAACATAAAAACATTTAATACATCATGAACTATTTTTTCTGCGTGGTCTAATTCAATATTTTTTTCTTTAACCAAAGCTCTAGTTAAATTTGAATGACAACAATAATGATAATCATTATCGCTCAAAAGTTTTGATGTATATGGATCACATCTTGTACCAATAACATCATGAACCGATCCTCCATCTTTGTCATAGTCATACCAATCTAATGTATCCCAGGTTATTGTTGCTAAGGATCTAAGATAGGGAAAACTACTAAACATTTTATCGCCAACTGAAAGATGTGTGCCGTAAAGAGCTCTCGTTTTTCCTGAATAAAATTTTTCTTCTAAATTGTTTAAATTAAATAAATTTAAATCTCCTACCTGTGGTCCCTCTGTACTCTCGATTCTAAAAAACTCGCCATATTTTACTTCAAATGTTTTTGCATCTCTTGGAGGTATTATAACTTCGTCCTTTTTAACAAGGTGTTTTCGAGCAGAATGTAAAATACTTAAATTTTTTTCTTCAATATTGGTGTTTGGATAACAAACTATTGGTTTAGCACCTATTCTACTTGTTAGGTCAGATGGTTTTTCAGAAAATTTTTTAATTTTCATTCTTACAAACTTCCAGGGGCTTTATCCTTAAATAGCTTGTAATCTAAACTATCAACAAGAGCTTTGAAAGAAGCATCAATGATATTTGGTGATACTCCAATAGTAAACCAATTAACACCCTTCGAATCTGTGCTTTCAATACTAACTCTTGTTACAGCTTCTGTACCAGTGTTTAAAATTCTAACTTTATAATCAACTAGTCTTAAATCTTTTAAATATTCTGAATATTTAGCAAGCTTGTTAACATTCTTTCTAATTGCATTATCTAGGGCATTAACAGGACCGTTTCCTTGCCCCTCACATAAAATTTTTTCTCCATCTACCTCTAATTGAGCTTTTGCGTATGAAACAATTTCTCCTGCATTATCTTTCTTTACCGAAACATCATATTCATTAATAGAAATATACCTTGGTATTTCACCCATTAATCTTCGAGCTAACAACTCAAAGGATGCATCAGCACCATCGTAACTATAACCAATAAATTCTCGATCTTTTACTTCGTCTAAAAGTTTTTTAATTTTTGGATCACTTTTTTTAACATTTATTCCTATAAGGTTTAATCTGGACATAATGTTTGATTGACCAGACTGATCTGAAACAACTATATTTCGTGAATTACCAACTTCTTCAGGATTAATATGTTCGTAAGTTTTTGGATCTTTTTGAACAGCAGAAACATGCATACCACCTTTGTGTGAAAAAGCAGAAGCACCAACATAAGGAAGATGTTTGTTTGGTTTTCTATTTAGCAGTTCATCCAATAATCTTGAGCATTGAGTTAAGTTTTTTAAATTTTCACGTTTTATATTTAGTTCGTAATTTTCATAAAAATCTTTTTTTAAAAAAAAAGTTGGAATTAATGAAACTAAATTTGCATTACCACATCTCTCTCCTAATCCATTTAAGGTACCTTGAACTTGTCTAACTCCTGCTTGGACAGCAACTAAACTGTTAGCCACTGCATTTTCAGTATCGTTATGAGCGTGAATTCCTAAATTTTTACCAGGAATATGTTTGATTACTTCTTTAATAATTTTAGATACTTCATGAGGAAGCGTTCCACCATTAGTGTCACATAAAACAATCCATCTAGCACCATTATCATAGGCCGCTTTTAAGCAAGAGATTGCGTATTCAGGATTCGATTTGTATCCATCAAAGAAATGTTCCGCATCAAACATGAATTCTTTACCAGATTTTACTATGTGTTTTGCACTTTCGCTAATATTTGAAAGATTTTCACCATTTGAAATACCAAGAGCAATTTCCACCTGAAAATCCCATGATTTGCCAAATAAACATACTGATGAACTTTTTGAATTTATTAGTGATGATAGCATTGGATCATTCTCAGCACTGTGTTCATTTTTTTTAGTCATACCAAATGCGGTTAATTTTGCTGATTTAAAATTATGATCCTTATTAAAAAATTCAGTATCTGTAGGATTTGCTCCAGGCCATCCTCCTTCTATATAATCAACACCTAAAGTATCTAGAGAAGATGATATCTTTTCTTTATCATCAATTGAAAAATCTACACCTTGAGTCTGAGCACCATCACGCAGTGTTGTATCAAAAATATATAATCGATCTTTACTCATTTAAATTTCCAAACCGTTTTACCATCTTTATCTTCTATTAAAACACCTTTGTCTAAAAGCTCATTTCTTATTTTATCAGCTTCCCCATAATTTTTATTAGTTCTAGCTTCGTTTCTCTGATTTATTTTAATTAAAATTTCATTTTCAGAAATTGTTAGCTTGCTTTTCTTAAATTTAAGCCAATCATCTTTAGTTTCATTCAACAATCCAATAAAATGACATGCTGAAATAAACAGTCTTTTATCTTCATCAGAACCTTTTAATGCTTTCTCGTATAATTTATGTAAATTAGCAATATAACCTGGTGTATTTAGATCATCGAGAAGAGGTTTTAGAATTTCATCTGAAATTTTAAGTTTAGTTTGAATATTTAGATAAACGTTATACCATTTACTAATTGTATTTTCACAGTCCTCTAAAAGTTTATCATTCCAATCGAGTGGTTGTCGGTAATGTGCGCTCATTAAAGCCAACCTTAAAACTTGACCACTTCTATTATTTCTAAAATCTTTAATTTTTAAAATATTACCTTGAGATTTTGCCATTTTTTCATTGGACATTGTGATAAAGGCATTGTGCAACCAATAATTAGCAAACACCTTGCTGTCATTTGCACATCTTGATTGAGCTATTTCATTCTCATGATGAGGAAATAACAAATCAACACCTCCTCCATGAATGTCAAATTCATTTCCTAAATACTTTTTAGACATTGCTGAACATTCTAAATGCCAACCAGGTCTTCCTTTTCCCCAGGGTGAGTCCCATGATGGCTCGTCTGTTTCTGATGGTTTCCATAGAACAAAATCTTCGGGATTTTTTTTATTATCACTTACTTCAATTCTTGATCCTGCAACCAATTCATCTATTTTTTTATTTGATAATTGCCCATAATCTTCAAATTTTTTTACCTCAAAATAAACATGCTTCTTATTTTCATATGCAAATCCTTTTTTAATTAATTCAGAGATCATTTCTATCATTTCAGAAATATGCTCAGTTGCTTTAGGCTCATGATTTGGTTTTTCACAATTTAGATAAATACAATCTTCGTTAAAACTTTTAGTAATTTGCTTTGTAAGGTCTAAAATAGAAATATTTTTTTCTTTTGATGATTTAATTATTTTATCATCAACATCTGTAATATTTCTAACATAGGTTACATTTGGATATTCATTTTTTAAAATTTTATAAAGAACATCAAATACAACAACTGGTCTAGCATTGCCAATATGTGGATCATCATAGACAGTTGGGCCACAAACATACATTCTTACATTATTTTTATCTTCAGGAATAAATTTTTCTTTTTTGTTAGTAAGATTATTTGTTAAAAAAATATCTGAACTCATTGTTGAAGAAATATACTTAAATTATAGATTTGTGAATCTATTTGATTAATTTGGAATTATGCATACAGGAATTGGCTCCATTTTATGCATATTTTGTTTTCTTATATTTTCGTATTTTACACGATTCGGTGAATTTGGATTCTCCATAGCTTCTTCTAATTCATTATATTTTAAACCAAGTTGACCTTCGTCTGTTCTACCATCATCCCACAATCCGTCAGTTGGAGGTGCATCGATAATCTCTTGTAAAATTCCTAGTTCTTTTCCTAATTCCCAGACTTGAGTTTTATTACAATCAGCTATTGGTGAAATATCAACTCCTCCATCACCATACTTTGTATAAAATCCAACGCCAAAATCCTCAACTTTGTTTCCCGTTCCTACAACAATTCCTTTGTTTGCAGCAGCCACTTGATAAAGAGTTGTCATCCTTAATCTTGCTCTTGAATTAGCCATTCCATGCTCACTATCAAATTTTGATAAGCTTGCATTAAATGCTAAAAATAACTCATCTAAATTAATTGTGTGTGCTTCAACATTTTTAAAATTTTTCACTAACCACTCTTGATGCTTCAAACTTAAGTCATGTTGATGTGATTTTTGTTTGATCGGCATAGATAAAACAATAGTTTTTAAACCAGTCATTGCACTAAGTGTACTTGATACCGATGAATCAATTCCTCCAGAAATTCCTATTACTAGTGACTCTGCCTTAGTTGGCATATTTTCAACATAGTTCTTAATCCAATTAGAAATAAATTTTACTTTTTCTGAAATGTTCATTCTATTTTAATATTTATTATTTAAATTTTTACAATGTATTAAGATGCCGCTCTGTCTGCATTTTTCGAATAGGAGCTATTCTTTTTAATCTCATCAGAAATTAAAAAAGCTAATTCTAAAGCTTGGTTTCCATTAAGTCTTGGATCACAATGAGTGTGGTATCTGGAAGATAAATCTTTTTCAGATATTTTTTGAGCACCTCCTATACACTCAGTTACATCTTGACCAGTCAATTCTATATGTAGACCTCCTGCATAACTTCCTTCACTTTGATGGCATGCAAAAACTTCTTTTACTTCTTTTAAAACACTGTTGAATGGTCTAGTTTTGAAACCTGTAGCTGCTTTGATTGTATTTCCATGACAAGGATCACATGACCAAATCACATTTAATCCTTCTTTTTTTATTGCTCTAATTAATTTTGGTAAAAATTTTGATACATTGTCTGCACCAAATCTTGATATTAAAGTAATTTTACCTTTTTCATTTTTTGGATTAATTCTATTACAAAGATTAATTAAATCATCAGCTTTCAAAGTTGGTCCACATTTAATGCCTATTGGATTTTCTATTCCTCTGCAAAATTCAACATGTCCACCATCTAATTGTCTAGTTCTATCTCCAATCCAAACAAAATGAGCTGAAGTATCATGATTCTCACCAGTAGTAGAATCTGTTCTTGTCATAGACTCCTCAAAAGGTAGTAATAAAGCTTCATGCGATGTCCAAAAATTTACTGTGTACAATCTATTATTAAAATCTGAGGTAATTCCACATGCTCTCATGAAAGCTATGGCATCAGCAATTTTATCTTCAAGATCTTTAAATTTTTTAGCCTGTGGGCTTTTTTTAATATAATCTAAATTCCATAAATGGACTTTGTTTAAATCTGCAAAACCTCCTTTTGAAAAAGCTCTAATAAGATTAAGAGTTGCGGCTGATTGAGAATAAGCTTTAAACAATCTTTTAGGATCTGGAACTCTTGCTTTTTCAGTAAATTCCATTGCATTTATATTGTCACCTAGGTAGCTTGGCAGTTCTACACCGTCTTTAATTTCTGTTGGAGCACTTCTAGGTTTTGAAAACTGTCCAGCTATTCTTCCGACTTTAACAACTGGTAAGGATGCAGAATAAGTCATAACTAATGACATTTGCAACATAAGTTTAAATGTATCTCTTATGTTATCTGGGTTAAATTCTGCAAAACTTTCTGCGCAGTCTCCACCTTGAAGTAAAAAAGCTTTACCATCTACAACATCAGCTAACTGACTTTTAAGATGTCTTGTTTCACCAGCAAAGACTAAAGGGGGAAATGTTCCAATCTTGTCTAATACCTTATCTAGTTCTTTTTTATCTGGATAATCAGGTATGTGTTTAACAGGATATTTTCTCCAACTGTTTTTTTTCCAACTTTTCATATTCAACCTGGAAGTGTTTTAACAGAGTTTTAAGTTTATTCAACAGTGACAGATTTAGCCAAATTTCTTGGCTTATCAATATCATAACCTTTTTTAAGAGCTGAATAATAAGCTAATTTTTGAAGAGGTATCGTTAATAAAAATGGAAGTAGGTCATCATTGGTATTCTCAACCTCTATTGTTTCCCAAATATTTTCAGAGACAACTTCATCTTTACTTTTATTAGTTATTAATAATACTTTTGCACCTCTAGCTATAACTTCCTGCATATTTGAAATAGTTTTTTTGTAATAATTATCTCTTGGAGCTAATACTACTACTGGCATGCCCTCCTCAATTAGAGCTAACGGTCCATGTTTCATTTCACCAGCTGGATATCCTTCTGCATGAACATATGAAAGTTCTTTTAATTTTAATGCACCTTCTAAAGCTATTGGATATGAATACCCTCTTCCTAAAAACATTGAACCTTTTGCTTCGTTAAATGTTGAGGAAATTCCCTGGATATCGTTATCATGTAGTAAAGTTTTTTCTATTAATCCTGGTAAAGCTTTTAAGTCTTTAATTTTTTCTTGGTATTCTTTTTTTTCAATTTCATTTCTCAATGATCCAAGTTTTAAGGCTAAAATATATAAAACTAGTATTTGACCTAGAAATGCTTTTGTCGAAGCTACTCCTATTTCAGGGCCACAATGAATTGGTAACACAAAATTAGAATCTCTCGCTATAGAGCTCTCAATCACGTTTACAACAGCACATGTTTTCATATTATTTTTATTACAAAGATCTAAGGCTGCATAAGTATCAGCAGTTTCACCTGACTGTGAGACAAAAATATACAAACTATTTTTTTTAAACCTATTTTTTCTGTATCTAAACTCCGATGCTATATCTATATTCACATCTAAAGTTGTAAGTTCTTCAAACCAATATTTTGCCATCAAACAAGAATGATATGCAGTTCCACATCCCACTAAAGTTATTGATTTAATATCTTCAATTTTCCATGGAAAATTGAAGATACTTATATCTTTATTTACATTATCTACGTATTCTTTAATTCCAGTTTTAATTGTTGTTGGCTGCTCTTCAATTTCTTTTGCCATGAAATGTTTAAAATCACCTTTGTCATAATTTGCTTCATTAGATGATAATTCTAATATTTTTTTATTAACTTTTTTTCCTTCTTCATTAAAAAAAAGAACCTGATCTTTTTTAACAATACAAAATTCACCATCATCAAGATAAGTAATTTTATTTGTCATTGATTTCAAAGCATATGAGTCTGAGCCTAGATAATTTTCATTAGGACCATATCCAACTGCTAGTGGTGATCCTCTTCTAGCACCAATTATTAAGTCTGGCATATCTTTAAAAACAATTCCAAGTGCAAAACTACCATGAAGTTGTTTTAATGTTTTTGTTATAGCTTCCTCTAGTTCTGATGTTTTTAAATGCTCAGTAATTAAATGAACTATTACCTCTGTATCTGTCTGAGATTTGAATTTATGACCTTTGTTAATTAAATGTTTTTTTAATATTGTAGAATTTTCAATAATTCCATTGTGAACTACTGATACATTATGAGAGGAATGAGGATGAGCATTTACACTATTTGGAATGCCATGTGTTGCCCATCTAACATGTCCTATACCAATATTTCCTCTTAAGTTTTTTAAATCAAAATTATTTTCTAAATTATCTACCCTTCCCTCTGATTTTACTTCATTGATTTCACCATCTGAAAGTGTAGCTATTCCTGCTGAGTCATATCCTCTATACTCTAATTTTTTTAATGAATTAATTATATTTGCAGAAACAGGTTTGTTACTAGATATTCCAATAATTCCACACATAAATTATTTTTTCTTTCTTTTATAATTCTTAACTTCTAATTGTGGCGATCTTGTTAATGCTAAGGATTTTTCTTTAACATTTTTTGTAATTACTGATCCAGCTCCAATAATGCTATCTTTATTTATAATAATCGGAGCAACTAATGAAGAATTTGAGCCTATAAATACTTTATCTTTAATCTTTGTTTTGTTTTTATTTACTCCATCATAATTACAAGTAATAGTTCCTGCGCCTATATTTACTGATTTTCCAATTATACTATCTCCAATATAAGATAAGTGATTTACTTTCGATTTTTTTCCTAAGGTACTTTTTTTTATTTCAACAAAATTACCTACTTTAGAACCTGATTTTAAAATTGTGTTAGGTCTTATTCTGGCATAAGGGCCAATTTCAACTTTACTTTCAATTATACAAGATTCTAAATGAGAAAAAGATTTTATAATTACATTATCCCCAATTTTAACCTTAGAACCAATAACAACATAAGGTTCTATTGTTACATTCTTTCCGATCTTTGTATCTTTTGAAAAAAAAATAGTTTCAGGACCTGTCATCTTAACTCCTGATTTTGTAAATTTGTTTCTTAGTTTTTTTTGATTTAAAACTTCCATTTAGAATTGATTTACATTAAGAATATGACTTGATTAATTCACAATTTATTTCTGTAAAATACTTTTAAAATGAAACAAAAATTTACAATTTTATTTGATTTAGATGGCACATTGGTAGATACCGCTCCAGATTTAATACGCGCTCATAACCATGTAATGAGAAAATTTGGCTACCCAACTAAAACTTTGGGAGAACTAAAAAATGCTGTTGGCAAAGGTGCAAAAGCTATGATGGCAAAGGCTAATGGTCAGTGGAAATGGTTTGATGAAAAAATTCAAAATGAAATGACTGATGAATTTTTATCTTATTATGGAAAAAATATTTTACATGAAAGTAAATTAATTAATGGAGTACAGGAATTTTTAAATTGGTGTAAAAATGAAAATATTTCTATGGCAGTATGCACTAATAAAACTGAACATTTAGCAGTAGATCTTTTAAAAAAAATTGGAATTTATAATTATTTTGAATATGTTGCAGGATATAATACTTTTGAATATTGCAAACCAGACCCCAGACATTTAACGACCACAATAGAAATTTTAGATGGTGATAAAAATAAATCTATTATGATTGGTGATAGTGAGACAGACGCAAACGCTGCTAAGGCTGCTGAAATTCCAATAATTTTACTTAAATATGGATATACAGAAAAAAGATCTGATGAAATTTATCATAATCACATAATAAAGGACTTTGTGGGTATTGAGAAAATAATATCTGAATATCTTTAATATTGATTAATTTATTTTAACTATTAAAACAAAATCACAAATTAGGAGTTATTTTGTTATTACATACAGTTAAAGTATATCCGTCAAAAATTAATCTTCCAAAGAAGAAACAGCTTGCCTGGAAAATAGCCGAGATAGCAAGCGATAATGCTAAATTAAACAAATATGCGATAGAGATGGTTATCAACAGAATAATTGATAACGCCTCAGTTGCTATTGCATCATTAAATAGAAAGCCGGTGATATCATCTAGAGAGATGGCTTTAAAACATTTAAGAAAGAATGGTGCTACTATATTTGGCGTAAACTCAAAATTAAAATTTGATTGTGAATGGGCAGCATGGTGTAACGGGACCGCAGTTAGAGAATTAGATTTTCATGATACCTTTTTAGCTGCAGATTATAGTCATCCTGGCGACAACATCCCTCCACTTATAAGTGTTGCACAGCAAAATAAAAGAAGCGGATTGGATTTACTCAAAGGAATAATTACTGCATACGAAATTCAAGTTAACTTAGTTAAAGGGATTTGTTTACATAAGCATAAAGTTGATCACATTGCTCATTTAGGGCCGAGTGTAGCTGCAGGTTTAGGCACTATGCTAAAATTAAATACAGAAACTATTTACCAAGCTATTCAACAGGCATTGCACACTACTATATCGACTAGACAATCTAGAAAAGGAGAAATTTCAAGTTGGAAAGCTTATGCACCAGCACATGCTGGAAAGCTTGCAATTGAGGCTGTGGATAGAGCTATGAGAGGTGAAAGTGCTCCTAGTCCAATTTACGAAGGTGAAGATAGTGTTATAGCAAGAATATTAGATGGAAAAAAAGCAAAATACAAAGTTCCTTTACCAAAGAAAGGTGAAAGCAAAAAAGCTATTTTAGAAACATATACAAAAGAGTATTCTGCTGAATATCAATCTCAGGCATTAATTGATCTAGCCAAAAAGCTTAGAACAAAAATCTCTAATTTAAATCATATTAAAAAGATTGATATTTTTACAAGTCATCATACTCATTATGTAATTGGAACAGGTGCTAATGATCCTCAAAAAATGGATCCTAATGCTAGCAGAGAAACTTTAGATCACTCTATAATGTATATTTTTGCAGTTGCTTTAGAAGATGGTGATTGGCATCATGTAAAATCCTATACTAAAGCCAGAGCTAACAGAAAAAGTACAATAAAGATTTGGAGATCTATAAAAACTTTTGAAGACAAAAAATGGACTAAGAAGTATCATGATCCAAATCCAAAAAATAAATCATTTGGTGCAAAAGTGGTTGTAACAATGAACAATGGAGAAAAAATTAAAGAGCAACTTGATAGAGCTGATGCACACCCTTATGGTGCAAGACCGTTTAAAAGAAAAAACTATATTAATAAATTTCTAACTTTAACTAAAGGCATTCTTGATAAAAAAGAAAGTGATAGATTTTTGAAAAATGTTCAAAACCTAAAAAAATTAAAATCTGGACAATTAGATAAGTTAAACATTGAACTAAGAAAAAATAAATTAAAAAGAAATCTTAAAAAGGGAATTTTTTAATGCACTTTGTAGAAAAAGAACCAGTTCAAAAAAGATTAGATTTTAATGAAAAGTTAAAATCAAATAAAATTTTAAGAGTACCTGGGGCATACAACCCATTAACAGCAAAATTGATAGAAGAAATTGGGTATGATGCGGTTTATGTTTCTGGGGGAGTAATGGCTAATGATCTTGGTTTTCCCGATATAGGTTTAACAACATTACAAGATGTAAGTACAAGATCATATTTAATTTCCAGAGTAACAAATTTACCAACTATTGTTGATATAGATACTGGATTCAAATCATGTAAAGAAACAATAGAAACATTTGAAGAATTTGGAATTACTGGTGTTCATTTAGAAGATCAAATTGAGAGAAAAAG
Organism: uncultured Pelagibacteraceae bacterium; assembly: GCA_902559075.1. GTDB lineage: Bacteria > Pseudomonadota > Alphaproteobacteria > Pelagibacterales > Pelagibacteraceae > Pelagibacter. The sequence continues at coordinate 84,157 of CACEGO010000002.1, forward strand.
ATGTGGACACCTTGATAACAAAGAATTGGTTTCAACAGAGGCAATGGTAAAAAAAATTAAAGAATGTGTAAGTTCAAAAAAAGATCAAAACTTTAAAATTATTGCACGTTCAGATGCAAAAAGTGTCGAGGGAATTGATAAAATGATTGACAGATGTAAAGCCTACGTAGATGCTGGTGCTGAAATTATATTTCCTGAAGCATTACAAGATGAAAAAGACTTTGAAAAAGTTCGAAAAGAACTGTCATGTTATTTATTAGCGAACATGACAGAGTTTGGTAAATCTAAATTATTCAATTATAAAGAATTGGAAAATTTAGGTTATAATATTGTTATTTATCCTGTAACTACTCAAAGATTAGCTATGAAAAATGTAGAGGATGGATTGAGAGACATTTATGCAAATGGACATCAGAATAATATAATTGATAAAATGCAGACAAGAAAAAGGTTATATGAATTAGTTGATTATGAAAAATATAATTCATTAGATGAACAAATTTATAATTTTAGTACTGAGGGACATGAATAATGAGTGATGATATTAAAAAGGGTTTACTAGGTATAGTCGTAGATGAAACAGAAGTTTCAAAGGTTATGCCAGAAATTAATTCTCTAACTTATAGAGGTTATGCTGCTCAAGATTTATGTGAATATTGCAGATTTGAAGAGGTAGCTTATTTAATTTTAAATAAAGATTTACCAAATTCTATAGAGCTTAGACAATTTGAAAAAGAAGAAAAAAATAATAGAGAACTTACAAAGAACTTGTACGAAATTATTAAACATATGCCTAAAAAATCTCATCCTATGGATGTTGCAAGGACAGCTGTAAGTGTAATGGGATTAGAAGACAAAGAAACAACAGACTCTTCACCTGAAGCAAATATGAGAAAAGCACTAAGAATTTTTGCAAAAACACCTACGGCTTTGGCTGCTTTTTATAGAATTAGAAAAGGGAAAAAAATTATTAAACCAAAAAAAGAATTGTCTTTTTCAGAAAACTTTTTCTATATGTGTTTTGGGAAAGTCCCACAAAAAGAAATTGTTAAAGCATTTGATGTTTCTTTAATTTTATATGCTGAACATAGTTTTAATGTTTCAACATTTACAGCAAGAACAATCACAAGTAGTTTATCAGACATTCATGGAGCAATTACTGGAGCAATAGCAAGTTTAAAAGGTCCATTACATGGAGGTGCTAACGAAGAAGTAATGCACATGATGAACAAAATCAAAAAGCCAGAAAATGCACTAAAATGGATCAATACTGCTCTAAAAAATAAAGAAGTAGTGATGGGCTTTGGTCATAGAGTTTACAAGTCAGGTGACTCTAGGGTACCAACCATGAGAAAGTATTTTGGAAAAGTTGCTAAACTAAAAAAGGATAAAAAATTTGAGAAAATTTACGATATTGTTGAAAAAGTAATGATTAATAAGAAGAATATTCATCCAAATGTAGATTATCCAACCGGGCCTACTTATCATTTAATGGGATTTGATACAGATTTTTTTACACCAATATTTGTTATATCTAGAATCACTGGTTGGTCTGCTCATATTATGGAACAGCATACTGCTAATAAACTTATTAGACCTTTAGCAAGCTATAAAGGTAGCAAGCATCGAAAAGTGATGCAATTAAATCAAAGATAATTTTTTAAAAATTAACTAAATGCCTCTGCCCAGGTACCTTGGGTTGATGCTTTAGAATACTCTGTTGCACGACCTTCAAAAAAGTTCATGTGTTCAACTGCATTAAGCATCGTATCCAGCCAAGTTAAAGGATTTTTATCTATATCATAAATTGGTTCTAATCCTAATTGAACCAATCTTCTATTACCGATAAATCTAATATAATCCTTAACTTCTTGAGCAGTTAAACCTTCCATTGGACCCATTTCAAATGCTAAGTCAATAAAAGCATCTTCATGCTCAATAATAGTTCTGCAAGCTTCATAAAGTTCTTTTTTTAATTTTGGTGTCCAGATTTCTGGATTTTCATTTATGAATTCTTTAAAAATTCTAATCATAGAATTACAATGAAGAGTTTCATCTCTAACTGACCAAGTAACAATTTGGCCCATGCCTTTCATTTTATTATGTCTTGGAAAATTTAATAAGATAGCAAAACTTGCGAACAACTGTAATCCTTCTGTGAATGCACTAAAGACTGCTACTGTTTTTGCAATATCTTCTTTTGAATTTACGTTAAAGTCTTGCATGTAATCGTATTTGTCTTTCATCTCTTTATATTTCATAAAAGCTGTGTATTCAGACTCAGGCATTCCTATCGTATCTAACAAATGAGAGTAAGCTGCAACATGTACTGTTTCCATTGCAGCAAAAGCTGTCATCATCATTAAAACTTCGGTGGGTTTAAATACTGTTGTATAATGTCTTAAGTAACAATTATTAACTTCGACATCTGCTTGAGTAAAAAATCTAAAAATTTGAGTTAATAAATTCTTTTCGGGTTGTGACAAGTTTTTTTGCCAATCTCTAACATCATCTCCTAAAGGAACTTCTTCTGGTAACCAATGAATTCTTTGCTGTGTAAGCCATGCATCATAACACCATGGATATCTAAAAGGTTTGTAAACAGGATTTTCAACTAACAATCCCATTTTTTTTGGTTGTATTATTTTTTTTTCAGTTTGTATAATTTCTGAATTTATTTTTTCAGCTACTGACATGATAAACACTCCTCATATTCTTGTTCTTCTGTTTTGGTTGATTTGTTTTTATATACGTTAGCCATAATATCTGTTGATTTAGAATCATTTATATTTTCGGCTCTTTGAATTGATTTTGATCTACAGTAATAAAGACTCTTTAGGCCTTTCTTCCATGCATCAAAATGAATTTTATGCAATTCTTTTTTGTGAACATCTGCTGGTAAAAATAAATTTACAGATTGAGCTTGGGAAATATAAGGGGTTCTATCTCCGCTAAGTTCAATTATCCAGTTTTGATTAAGTTCAAAGGCTGTTTTGAAAACATCTTTTTCTAATTCAGTTAAAAAGTCTAAATGACTTACTGATCCTTGATTTGTGGTAATAGTAGACCATGTTTCATCGTCATTTTTACCATGGCTTTCTAATATTTCCTCTAAATACCTGTTTCTGACATTAAAAGAACCTGACAATGTTTTATGAGTATAGCTATTTGCAGCAATAGGCTCTACCCCTGGAGATGCTCCACCACAAATAATTGAGATTGAAGCTGTTGGAGCTATCGCTGTTTTATTTGAAAATCTCTCTTGATAACCATATTCAGCCGCATCTGGGCACGCTCCTCTTTCTTCTGCTAAATCTTTAGATGCTTGATTAACTTTTTCGTCAATATTTTTAAATATTTTTTTATTCCATGATTTGGCCATCACAGATTCTAGAGGGATTCTATTTTTTTGTAAAAAGGAATGAAAGCCCATTACACCTAAGCCAACACTTCTTTCTCTTTCTGCTGAATATTTTGCATCTCTAAACTGATCAGGAGCTTTATTGATAAAATCAGATAAAACATTATCCAAAAATCTCATTACATCACTAATCATATCTGGATCATCTTTCCACTCGTCATACTTTTCTAAATTTAAAGATGATAAACAACAAACTGCTGTTCTATCCCTTCCATCTTTATCAATACCTGTCGGTAAAGTTATTTCACTACACAAATTAGAAGTCTTAACTGTAAGGTTGGCTAACTTGTGATGCTGGGGAATTTGTCTATTAACAGTATCAATATAAATTATATATGGCTCTCCTGTTTCTATTCTTGCTGTTAATAATCTAATCCATAAATTTCTTGCAGAAATAGTTTGTTGAATAGATCCATCCGCTGGACTTTTTAAGGCCCACTGTTCATCTGTTTCTACTGCTCTCATGAAGGCGTCAGAAACTAAAACTCCGTGATGTAGATTTAATGCTTTTCTATTAGGATCTCCTCCTGTAGGTCTTCTCATTTCTATAAACTCTTCAATCTCTGGATGATCAATTGGAAGATAACAAGCAGCAGAACCTCTTCTTAATGAACCTTGGCTAATTGCCATTGTTAATGAGTCCATAACTTTAATGAAAGGAATTATTCCTGAAGTCTTTCCAACTTTACCAATTTTTTCTCCAATAGATCTTAAGTTGCCCCAATAACTTCCTATGCCACCACCTTTAGCTGCAAGCCAAACATTTTCGCTCCAAAGGTCTAAAATTCCACCTAAACTATCAGAAGCCTCATTTAAAAAACATGAAATTGGCAATCCTCTTTTTGTACCTCCATTTGACAATACTGGAGTAGCTGGCATAAACCAAAGATTGCTAATATAATTGTAAATTCTTTGAGCATGTAAGTTATCATCAGAGTATGTGCTAGCAACTCTTGCAAATAAATCTTGATAAGACTCATTTGGACCAAGGTATCTATCTTTTAAAGTTGCTTTACCAAAGTCAGTTAGGTTTGCATCTCTAGATCGATCGATCTTGATTATAATTCCTTTATCATTTTGAAAAAGTTCAGTTTCATTGTTTAGAGAAAAAAGATCAGGTCTATTTCCTCTCGAAACTTCTTTTACTTGAGGGCTATATTCAGAGACAGCTTGTTTGAGTGCTTGAGAAAGAATCTTATTCATAAATAGTTAATATATTTTGTTATTTGTGCGAAAACAACTATATGTTGTGGGCGCCTATAGTAAATATACTATATAAACATTTAATCAACGGAACATTTATAGAACGCGACAATATGATAATCAACAAAAAAATGAAATTTTTTTCAAGAAATTAACATAAAAAGAGTAAGTAAATATGAAATGAATCAAAAGATAAAAATAGATCCTTATGGCTTTAGAGAATATGACGCTAGATGGTTGTATGAAAGGGATGTAAATCTAGAGGGTATTAAGAATCTTGGTAAAGGTCTTGGTACACAAGTAAAGAGTCATACAAAAAAAAACAATCCAAGAATCATAGTCGGTCATGATTACAGATCTTATAGCGAAGAAATAAAAACAGCTCTTAAAAAAGGATTAATATCAACAGGATGTAATATTGAAGATATAGGTTTGTCGTTATCTCCGATGGTTTATTTTGCTCAATTTAAATTAGATGCTGATGCAGTTGCAATGGTAACAGCAAGTCATAACGAAAATGGCTGGACAGGTGTCAAAATGGGCATCAAAAAAGGACTGACTCACGCGGGTGAAGAAATGAAAGAGTTAAAAGATATAACTTTAAACGAAAAATTTACAGAGGGTAAAGGCACTGAGACACAAATAGAAAATTTTCAGAAAATTTATAAAGAAGATTTAATTCAGAAAAATAAAATTAAGAAAAAAATTAAAGCTGTAGTTGCATGTGGTAATGGCACTGCTGGAGCATTTGCTCCTGATATCTTGAGAGGTATTGGCTGTGATGTGATTGAGTTAGATTGTAACTTGGATTGGACTTTTCCAAAATACAACCCAAATCCAGAAGATATGAAGATGCTTCATGAAATTGCAAAAACTGTAAAAGAGAATAATGCTGATGTAGGTTTTGGGTTTGATGGAGATGGAGATCGAGTTGGGGTTATTGATGACAATGGAAATGAAATCTTTTCAGACAAAATTGGACTTTTAATAGCTAGAGACTTATCAACAAAACATAAAAACTCAAAATTTATAGTGGATGTTAAATCAACAGGACTTTTCTCAAAAGATAAAGTTTTATTAGAAAATAATTGTGAAACTATTTATTGGAAAACTGGTCATTCACACATAAAAAGGAAAGTGAATAGTGAAAAAGCTTTAGCAGGATTTGAAAAAAGTGGGCATTTCTTTTTTAATCAGCCATTAGGTTTTGGCTATGACGATGGTATCAATTCCGCAATTCATATATGCCATTTATTAGATAATAATCACAAAAAAATGAGTAAAATTATTAGTGAGATACCTATTACTTATCAATCTCCAACTATGGCTCCATATTGTAAAGATGAAGAAAAATATAAAGTAGTTGAACAAATGGTAAAGCAAATTGAACAAATTAAAAATAATAAAACTAAAATTGATGAACAAGAAATAACTAATGTTCTAACTGTAAACGGAGTTAGATTTTCATTTGAAGACGGATCTTGGGGATTAATAAGAGCATCGTCAAATAAACCTTCATTAGTGATTGTAACTGAAAGCCCTACATCTGATGAAAGGAAGAAAAAAATCTTTGATTTTATTGACGATTTATTACAAAAAACAGGTCAGGTAGGTGAATATGATCAGAAAATCTAATTTTTTAAATTATCTTCACCAGTTTTGTTTTCTAAATTATCTTCATAATTTTTAGTTTCTAAATTATCACCATTTTGTTTATTCTCTTGTTTAGGAATTTCATCACTATAAAATTTTTTAACTAGCTCTTCTTCTTTTAGTCTTTGTTCCTCATCAAATTTTTTCTCCCATTCTTTCATTCGCCTGTTTTCTTCTTTAATTCTCTCTTGTTGTGCAATTTCAGCCAATCGGATTCTTTCGTTTTCTTCTTTAATTATTTTTTGTCTTTCCTCCTCTATTTTAAGCTCTCTTTCTCTTTTACGCCTTTCATTTTCTATATTTATTCTCTCACGTTCTGCTTCTTTAAGTTCTTTTTCTCTAATTCTTAATTCCTCTTCCCTAGCCCTTTGTTCAGTCTCTTCTTTTAAAATCTGTCTTTGAATTTCTTGATATCTTTCAGTTTCCAGATCTCTTAACCTTTCTTCCATTTCTTTGAGTTTTTCTTGCTCATATTTCAGCTTTCTAGCCGCCTCTCTTAATCTTTGCTCTTCCTCAAGTCTATTTTTCCTTTCAATTTCTTTTAATCTAAGTTTTTCTTGTCTTTCCTTTTCTTTTTCGTCTCTTCTCTTTTGAGCCTCTAGTTCTTTATGTTTTTGTTCTTCTTCTTTAATTTTAATATTTTCTTCTCTAATTCTTTGTCTCTCTAACATTTTTAGCTTTAAATCTTCCTGTCTAAGATTTCTAGCTTC
>CACEGO010000003.1 GCA_902559075.1 uncultured Pelagibacteraceae bacterium
TGAAATCCATAAATCGTGTCATAGCCTAGTGTCCAAAATATGGCTCCAAAATAAAAAATAATTGGAATTATATCTAACTCACCTTTAATTGCAGTCCATCCTAAAATTAACCCATAATTGAAAGTAATGCCTAAAAAAAGTTGTGGCCAGTAAGTAAATCTTTTCATTAACGGATATGTAAATGCAAGTGGCATTGAACCTAGGGCCAGGATTATAGTAAATAAGTTAAAGTTTATTAAAACCAAAAAGGCTAACAAACAAAAAATGGCAGAATAAAATATAGCAATTCTTGTTGAAATTTTGCCTGAAGCTATTGGACGATCTTTTGTTCTAAAAACTTTTGCGTCAAATTCTTTATCGAGAACATCATTTACTATACATCCAGCAGATCTCATTAAAACTGCACCAAGAAAAAATAAAATTAGATAAATAAAATAAATATTAATATTTTTTGAAAAATCATAAGCTAATGTTAAGCCCCATGCGCAAGGCCAAAATAAAAGCATATAACCAATCGGTTTTTTTAGTCTTGTAAGTTCAATTAATAGGTTTAATTGGTTCATAATTTACTTGTAAATAACAAAGCCTAGTTTCATAATCAAATTGATTCGTATGAATATAGATTACACAGTTACTGCACTCATGTTTCCAGCAATACCACTTTTAATGAGTGTTTATAGTAATAGATTTCATTCTTTAAGTATTTTGGTTCGTCAGTTACACGATGAACATGTTTATGAAAAGCATATTCCACCAGAATGGAAAAAACAGTTTATTAATTTGAGTGGAAGAATAACTCTTTTAAGATGGACAATATTATTTGCTGCATTTGGATTCCTATTTAATATGCTTACAGTATTTGCACTTTATTTAAACGAAGTTTTAATAGCTAGAATAATCTTTGGATCTTGTTGTTTATCAATGATAATTTCAATAATTTTTTTTATAAGGGAAATTCAAATTTCGACTAATGCATTAAAACTTCATATGTCAGATATGGATGTAAATGTTAATTAGGAACTATTACAGCTGGACCTAGAATTTTCCTTCCTTCTAGATCTTTATGTGCCTGAATAACTTCCTCTAACTTATACTTTTTAAAAATTTTAATTTTAACTTTACCAGAGCTAATTTTTTCAAAGATTGTTTTTGAAGCTTCATTTAATTCATCTCTTGTTGAAAGATATTGTTGCATAGATGGTCTGACGAGATATAGGCCTTTAGGTTGAATAAATTTTGGTACATTAATATCTGATAAGGGTCCTGAGGCATTTCCAAATGAAACCATCATTCCTCTTATCGCCAAACATTCAATGGATCCATTTAGTGTATCTTTACCAACACCATCGTAGACAACTGGAACTCCCTTATCATTTGTAATTTCTAAAACTTTTTTTGCAAAATTTTCTTTATTGTAATTTATAACATGATCATAACCATTTTCTTTTGCTATGTTTATTTTTTCATCTGATCCGACTGTGCCTATAACAGTACATCCTAAACTTTTAGCCCATTGACCGAAAATTTGACCAACACCACCAGCTGCTGCGTGAAATAATATTGTTTCACCTGACTTAACTGGATAGGTTTTGTGTAAAAGATAAAAAGTTGTTAATCCTTTAGTCATTAAGGTTGCAGCTATCTCAAGATCAATACCATCTGGCACTTTTACTAAATTTTTAGTAGGATAATTTCTATGAGAAGAATAAGATCCTAAAGGAATACCTGCGTATGTAATTTTATCACCGATTTTAAAATCTTTTACTTTTTCGCCCACTTCAGTAATAATACCAGCACCCTCTAGACCTAAACCAATTGGTAGTTTTAATGGGTATAAGCCTGATCTATGGTAAGTATCAATGTAGTTAAGACCAATAGCTTTTTGTTCGATGGTTACTTCGTCAGGACCTGGCTTATCTAAAGAAATCTCCTTAACTTCTAAAACTTCAGGTCCACCAGTTTTATTAATTTCTACAGCTTTCATATTTTATTTTACAAAGGTACCATTATGATAATCTTGAACAGCTTGCAAGATTTCTGCTTTTGTATTCATTACAAATGGTCCTCCTCTAGCAATTTCCTCATTAATTGGTTTACCTGAAATTACTAAGAATTTTGCGTTTGATAAAGCTCTAACACATAAATCTTCACCTTTAGATAACAATATTAAAGTACTATCAATTATTTGATCGTGTTTTTCTTTACCAATTTCTATTTCACCGTTAATTAAATAAACAAATGTATTATGAGTAGATGGTAATTTAAAAATAAACTTTTTATTTTTATTTAGCTCCACATCAAAATAAACTGGTTCAACATTATGACCTTTCACTGGTCCTACTGCATTCTCAAAATTTCCAGCTATGACTTTAACTTGTTTATCATTATCTTTATGAATACTCATTTTGTCTGCATCAATGTAAATATATTCAGGCTTACTCATTTTTAATTTAGCAGGCATGTTAATCCATAATTGAAAACCATGAAGTTTACCTTCTTTCATTGCAGGCATTTCTGAGTGAATAATTCCACTTCCTGTTTTCATCCACTGTACATCACCAGCAGTCATTCTGCCTTCTCCACCGGTGCTATCCTTATGTTCAAAATCTCCTGCTAGCATATAGGTAACTGTTTCAATTCCTCGATGAGGGTGGGGTGGAAAACCAGCAATATAATCTTCACTGTTTTCTGAACCAAATTCATCAAGCATTAAAAAAGGATCAAAATAGTTTGGCTCAACACCAATACTTCTTTTTAATTTAACTCCAGCACCATCAGAAGCAGGGATAGGGTCAATAATTTTACTAACTTCAATATTTTTCATATTTTGTAAATAAGAATTTTTTATAATATATCAAGTAACTTACCAAGATCTTTGATTTGATGTTTTGGGACATAATCTAGATTATCAAAAGTATTGTTGCTTCTATTAACCCAAATAGAATTATAACCATAGTTTCCACCACCTGAAACATCCCAAGTATTTGCACTTAAAAAAGCAACTTCATTTGTTTGAATTTGATATTGCTTTATTGGTATATCGTAAACTTTAGAGTCTGGTTTATAAACTCCAACCTCTTCAATTGAAAAAATATCATTAAATATATTTTCTAAATCATTGCTTTTAACTAATTCATTAAGAAGGGCAGGTGTACCATTTGAAAGAATAGCAAGTTTAAAATCTTTTTCTTTTAATGATTTTAAAACTTCAGGAACTTCTTTAAATGGTGAAAGAATTTTATAAAGATCTAATAACTCATTTCTCATAGAAGAATCTATCTCATAAGTTTTCATTGATTTATCTAAACTATCCTCTGTTACCTTCCAAAAATCCTTGTGACGTTTCATTAAACTTCTAAGCCAAGTATATTCTAATTGTGTTGTTCTCCAATAATTGGCGAAACCTTCCCACTTATCACCTATTTTATCTTTACATTTTTCAGCAGCTGAATTGACATCAAATAAGGTACCGTAAGCATCAAAAATTATTGCTTTAATATTTTTCATAAACTAACTTATCAATATGAGTAACATTAGATTATTTTATTCAAAAAGTTTATATCTTAATTTGACTGACAAACTTGATAAATTTCAATCACACTATGTTTCAAAAGTTATGAGACTTAAAGAGAAAGAAGTTTTTTCTCTTTTTAATAGTAGTGGCGAATGGGAAGCTAAAATTTTGAATATTACAAAAAGCATAGTTGAATTTAATGTTACGAAACAATTAAGACAGAAAGAAAATACCAAAGATCTCTGGCTGGCTTTCTCTCCTATTAAATCAAATTACTTTAATTTTATGATCCAAAAAGCGACAGAGCTTGGTGTAACTAAGTTTTTACCAATTATCTTTGAAAGAACGATTGTTAGAAAGATAAATAAAGAGAGATTGGAAAAAGTAATCATAGAAGCAGCTGAACAGTCAAATAGAATAACAGTTCCATCAATTGATGATCCTCAAAAATTAAAAAGCTTTCTAAAAAATGATATGGATTTAATATTTACTGACCTCAATACTGCTAATACAAAAATTGATCTTACAAAGTTAACAACTAAACCCACTTGCGTAATCATAGGGCCTGAAGGAGATTTTTCAGAGCAGGAGAGGGAAGAGATTCTCAAATTTAATGGTGTTCAGTCTGTTAAAATCAATGAAAACATCTTGAGATCTGAAACGGCTGTAATTTCTGCTCTATCGATCATAAATTACGCCATTAATTGATATTTTGTCGCTAAAAGTAAAAGTGTATTTTTTTAAAAGACACTCTATATAGGGTAAAAAAATGAAAAAATTTTTATATATATTTCTAACATTCTTAATCACTTCAAGCGCATACGCTAATCAACCAGTCGATTGGCAACTAGGTTTTCAAAAAGCTGCTTCCGAGACTATGAGAGATATAGTTAATTTCCATGATAAATTGTTGTTACCAATTATAATTGCGATCAGTGTTTTTGTTCTATTTTTAATGGTTTATGCTTGTATAAGATTCAGAGCTTCAGCAAATCCAGTTCCATCAAAAAGAACTCATAATGTTGCTGTTGAAGTTTTATGGACTTTAATTCCATGTTTAATTCTAATCGTGATGGCGGTTCCATCATTTAAAATTTTATATAAACAAGATGCAATTCCTAAGGCGGATATAACTGTTAAGGCTATAGGATACCAATGGTACTGGGGATATGAGTATCCAGACGAAAATATTTTCTTCGACTCATATATGATCGAAACTAAAGACTTAAAAGAAAATGAGCCAAGACTTTTAGCCGTAGATAATGAGTTAGTTGTTCCAGTAAATAAAGTTGTTAAGGTAATGATCACTGCTAATGATGTTTTGCACGCATGGGCACTCCCCTCATTTGGAGTAAAACGAGATGCTGTACCTGGAAGAATAAATGAAACTTGGTTTAAAGCAGAAAAAGTTGGAACTTATTATGGTCAATGTTCTGAACTTTGTGGAATTAAACACGCGTTTATGCCAATTGAAGTTAAAGTTGTTACTGAGGAAGAATATCAAGAGTGGTTGTTAGACGCTAAAGTCAAATTTGCAAAAGAAATTAATGAAGAAGATCAATTGAAAAAACTAGCGAGTAAATAATATGTATACACAAACATCATCACACGACGATCATCATACACCAACTGGTTGGAAACGTTGGGCTTATTCAACCAACCACAAAGATATTGGAACTATGTATCTAATATTTGCAATTATTGCAGGTGTGATTGGTACTGCATTCTCAGTTTTAATGAGAATGGAATTGATGCATCCTGGTGATGGAATTTTAGGTGGAAACTATCATTTATATAATGTCTTAGTGACTGGTCATGGCTTGATCATGATATTCTTTATGGTAATGCCAGCAATGATTGGTGGTTTTGGGAATTGGTTTGTTCCAATTATGATTGGTGCACCAGATATGGCATTCCCAAGAATGAATAACATTTCATTCTGGTTACTACCGACATCTTTCATATTATTAATAATGTCAATTTTCATGGATGGCCCTCCAGGTCAAACTGGAGTAGGTGGTGGATGGACAATATATCCTCCATTATCATCTACAGCAGGTCAACCAGGTCCTGCAATGGATTTTGCAATTTTAAGTTTACACTTGGCTGGAGCTTCTTCAATTTTAGGTGCAGTTAATTTTATTACAACAATCTTGAATATGAGAACACCTGGCATGACATTGCACAAAATGCCATTATTTGCTTGGTCAATATTAGTAACTGCTTTCTTATTATTGTTATCATTACCAGTATTAGCAGGAGCAATTACGATGCTTCTTACAGATAGGAACTTTGGAACAGCTTTCTTTGATGCACAAACTGGCGGAGACCCAGTTCTTTTCCAACATTTATTTTGGTTCTTTGGTCACCCGGAAGTTTATATTTTAATTTTACCAGGTTTTGGAATGATCAGTCATATTGTTTCAACATTTTCTAGAAAACCAGTTTTTGGATACTTAGGAATGGCTTATGCAATGGTTGCAATTGGAATAGTTGGTTTCGTTGTTTGGGCTCACCACATGTATACAGTTGGTTTAAGTACAGACACTAAAGCATACTTTTTAGCTGCAACGATGATCATTGCAGTTCCAACCGGTATAAAAATATTTTCATGGATAGCAACTATGTGGGGTGGTTCGATTTCATTTAAAACGCCAATGGTTTGGGCTTTAGGATTTATATTTTTATTTACTGTTGGTGGAGTTACCGGTGTAGTTCTAGCAAACGCTGGAGTAGATACTGCAATGCATGATACTTACTACGTTGTTGCTCACTTTCATTATGTCTTATCTCTAGGTGCTGTATTTGCAATCTTTGCAGGATTTTACTATTGGTTTGGAAAAATGACTGGTTACGAGTACTCAGAGTGGATGGGTCAATTACACTTCTGGTTAACGTTTATTGGAGTAAACTTGGTTTTCTTCCCACAACACTTTTTAGGCCTTGCGGGAATGCCAAGAAGATATGCTGACTATCCAGATGCTTTTGCAGGATGGAACTACATTTCTTCAATTGGGTCTTATATTTCTGTAATTGGATTGGTAGTATTTTTTATAAACCTTGCTTATGCGTTTTATAAGAAAAAGGCTGCAGCACAAAACCCATGGGGAGAAGGTGCTACAACTTTAGAATGGACTGTTCCATCTCCACCTAATTTTCATACTTTTGAAGAATTACCAAAGTTTGAAGATGAAGAGGGTGTTGAAAAATCTACTAGCTAATTATAGCAAACAAGATTTTTTAACTTTAAATTAATGATTAAGTCTAAATTAAAAAATAGAAACTTATCTCAAGAAGACGCCTTTAATTTATCTGAATTATTTAAATTAATGAAACCAAGAGTAATGTCTTTGGTTATATTTACATGTGCAGTTGGATTGTTAATGGCTCCAAATATAATTCCAACAAAAGATGCAATCATTGGAATAATTTTAGTTTCAATTGGAGCAGGAGCAGCTGGAGCTTTAAATATGTGGTACGAGTCTGATTTAGATGCACTTATGACAAGAACTTGTTTGAGACCAATTCCGACAGGAAAGGTAAATAGAAATCAAGCACTAGTATTTGGAATTTCTCTTTCGATTTTTTCTGTAATTGCGCTTGATTATTATTCAAACAGAATTTCAGCTAGTTTATTACTTTTTACTATTTTGTTTTATGTGTTTGTTTATACAATTTGGTTAAAAAGAAAGACTCCACAAAATATAGTGATAGGAGGAGCTGCAGGAGCACTACCTCCAGTTATTGGCTGGACTATAGCTACTAATTCTTTGACTTTTGAACCAATTACTTTCTTCTTAATTATATTTTTTTGGACTCCTTCACACTTTTGGGCTTTAAGTTTGTATAAATCTGATGATTATAAAAAAGCTAAAATTCCAATGCTTCCTTTAACTAATGGAGTTGAGAGTACAAAATTAAACATATTTGTTTATTCTTTAACGATGTTACCTGTAATTATCTTGCCTTATGCAATTGGATTTGTAGGTATAACTTTTTTAATCCCATCTTTAATTTTGACAATTTATTATAATTATTTATGTTTCGACCTTTATAAATTTAAAAAAAACAAATTTGATGCAAAAAAAGCAAAATCTATTTTTGGATATTCAATTTTGTATTTATTTTTAATTTTTGTTCTTTTTTTAATTGATAAAATTTTATGATAACACCTGACAAAAAAACAAAGAAAAAAAATATTATAACTGCTATAGCAATTTTAGCATTTATGATATTTTTATTTATTTTTACTTTATACAACGTGGGAGTATTTGATAGACAGATATGATTAAAGGCAAAACATTAACTCCTTTACTTTTAGCTGGGATTTTTATCCTTATGTTAGGATTGTCTTTTGCAGCAGTGCCTTTGTATGATTTGTTCTGTAGAGTTACTGGTTTTGGAGGCACAACACAGGTTTCAAAAGAAGCTCCAAAAATAGTGTTAGACAAGGTTGTAAGTGTGAGATTTGATACAAATGTGAACAACCTTGATTGGAATTTCAAAGCAAAATCAAACGTGATTGATGTGAAAGTTGGCCAGGTTAATAGAATAGAATTTGAAGTTGAGAACTTAGGAAACGAAACAACTCATGGCGTAGCTAGTTTTAACGTTTCACCAGCAAGTTTTGGTAAATATTACAGTAAATTAGGATGTTTTTGTTTTGAAAAACAAGAGTTGAAGGCTGGAGAGAAGGCAACTTACGTAATGACTTTTTATTTAGACCCTGACCTTGTGAACGACCCGACAACAAAAAATCTACAAGATGTAACTATGTCTTACACTTTTTTCTCGACAGATTACTATAAACAATCATAATCACGAAAAATGTCAGCAGAAAAAAAACACGATTACCACTTAGTTGATCCAAGTCCTTGGCCAATTTATACATCTTTTGCATGCTTGGTATTAGCAATAGGTGCAATCTTTTATATGCATAACGGTATTTCATGGGGAATGTATCTTGGTTTAGCTTTATTAATTTATGGTGCCTACATGTGGTTTAGAGATGTAGTAATCGAAGCAGAACATCAAGGTCATCATACTCCTGTTGTTCAAATTCATCACAGATATGGAATGACTTTATTTATTGCTTCAGAGGTAATGTTCTTTGTTGCATGGTTCTGGGCTTACTTTGATATAAGTTTGTTTCCAAATGAATTTGTAGGAAATGTATGGCCACCAAAAGATATTGAAACATTTGATCCTTGGGACATTCCTTTAATAAATACTCTAGTTTTATTATTATCAGGAACAACTGTTACTTGGGCTCATCACGCTTTATTAGAAGACGATAGAAAAGGATTTATACAAGGTTTAACATTAACTGTTATTCTAGGTTTCTTTTTTACACTATTGCAAGCATACGAATATCATCATGCTACTTTTACTTACTCTGGCCATATTTATGGAGCTGTATTTTATATGGCGACAGGTTTTCATGGTTTTCACGTCATAATTGGAACTATATTTTTAGCAGTATGTTTATGGAGAGGAAGACTTGGTCATTTTACTAAAGATCATCATTTTGGATTTGAAGCAGCTGCTTGGTACTGGCATTTCGTTGACGTAGTGTGGCTATTTTTATTTGCTGCAATTTATATTTGGGGAAGTTAAATTTATCCTTGAAGAATAAATTACTATTTTCAGTTTTTGTTTACTTTATTATTTTAACTCTGCTTTCTCTTGGGTTTTGGCAAATTTATAGATTAAATTGGAAATTAGAACTAATTGAGCAAATAGAAAATTCTTTAAAAAACGACCCAGTAGAATTATCCAACATTGAAAAAAAAAACTATCTTAGAATAAAGACAAGTGGAGATATTGATTTTGATAAACAAATTTACTTGTATAATTTAAATGATGCAGGGAAACCTGGATTTGAGGTAATTAATCCAATAAAAATTGGTGACGAAAATTACTTAATGAATAGGGGATGGATACCTTTTGAAAAAAAAGACCTACCTGAAATTAATTTAGTTGATCAAAATCAAATAGTCGGCACTCTTATGCTACAAACTAAACCAAGCACATTCAAACCAGAAAACGATATTGAGAAAAATTATTGGTTTACTTTGAATAGAGAAGATATTTCAAAATTTACTGGAAGAAATTTTTCAGAGTATGTCATTTATTTAAACGGTGATTATAAAATTCCAAAACCAAGAGTGATTACTGCTAAAATTTCAAATAATCACAAGAAGTATGCAATTACTTGGTTTTCTATGGCGATTTCAATCCTTTTAATATATTTATATTTTAGGAAAAAAAATTATTAAATGAGATACGTAAGTACAAGAGACATATCAAAAACCTTTGAATTTAAAGACGTTTTTATCAAAGGTCTTGCCGATGATGGAGGCTTATTTATTCCAGAAAAATTGACGAAATATAGTGAAAATGAAATTAAAGATTTTAAAAAACTAAACTACTCAGAGTTAGCTAAAAAGATCGTTTATCCATTTATAGGTAATTTCATGTCAAAAGGTGAATTAAGTAAAATTATTGACAAGTCTTACTCTGCATTTAGACGAGATAATGTTGTAGATTTCATAAAGCTTGGAGACAGAACTGTTCTAGAGCTGTTTCATGGTCCGACTTTAGCTTTTAAAGATGTTGCTATGCAACTTTTAGGTAACTTTTACGAGTATTATCTAAATAATGAAAATCAAAAGATTAATATTGTTGTTGCTACATCTGGAGACACTGGTGCTGCAGCAATTGATGCAATTAAAGGCAAAAAAAATGTTAATATTTTTGTACTTCATCCAGATAATCGTGTTTCACCTGTTCAAAGAAAGTTAATGACAACAGGTAAAGATAAAAACGTATTTAACATAGCTATAAAGGGAAATTTTGATGACTGTCAAAATTTAGTTAAATCCATGTTCGCAGATAAGAAATTTTCAAATGACATTAAAATGTCAGGTGTAAACTCTATTAATTGGGCGAGAATTATTGCTCAGAGTGTTTATTATTTTTACAGTTATTCATCAGTTGAAGATGCAAGTGAACCAACAAATTTTTCAGTACCAACAGGAAATTTTGGAGATGTGTATGCAGGATATTTAGCTAAAAAAATGGGCTTACCTATAGATAAATTGATTGTTGCAACTAATCAAAATGATATTTTACATAGAGCAATCTCAAAAGGTAGTTATGAGGCAGAAAAGGTTTCAGAAACTATTTCTCCAAGTATGGACATTCAAATAGCAAGTAATTTTGAAAGACTTATATTTGATCTTAATAATGGAGACGATCAACAGACCTCTTTAGATATGAAAAATATTAAAGAAAAGGGACAGTATTTAATAAACAATGATAAATTAAACAAAATTAGCGAAAATTTTTTATCAGCTAGAATGAGTGAGGATGATACTTTAGAGGTAATTAAGAGTGTATATGAAAAATTTGCTGTAGTTTTAGATCCACACACAGCTATTGGGTATGGAGCATTTGATAAACACAACTTAAAAGGAAACAATATTGTACTTGCAACCGCTCATCCCTGCAAGTTCCCAGGCGCAATTGAAAGTGCAATTAATGTAAAAGCAGATTTGCCAAATGAATTAACTTTTATTTTAGATCAAAAAGAAAATTATGAAATTGTTGAAAATGATATTGAAAAAGTAAAACAACATATTAAAGACAGAGTATAATGAAAATAAACGAAAACGATTTACTGCCAAACTCAGAAGTATTTGTTTTAGAAAATGGTGAGCCAACTAAAAAAAAAATTGAAGATTTTTTCAAAAATAAAAAAGTAGTTTTATTTGGATTGCCAGGCGCTTATACCTCAGTTTGTTCTGCAAAACATTTGCCAGGCTATGTAGACTTGTATGATAAATTTAAAGAAAAAGGTATTGATCATATTATTTGTATATCTGTAAATGATCCTTTTGTTATGAATGCATGGGGAAAAGCAAATAACGTAGTAGATAAAATTATTATGATGGGAGACCCTTTTTTAAACTTTACTAAAGATATAGGTGCGGAAGTTGATAAAAGTGGAAGAGGTTTAGGTATTAGATCAAATAGATACACAATGTATGTTGAAGATATGAAGGTTATTAAGCTGCAGGAAGAAAAAGACACTGTATCTTGTGAAATTTCAGCAGCAGAAAATTTTTTAAATTTAGTCTAAGTTTGCAGCTTTTTTAGCTAATAAGTCTACTTCTTCATTCATAGGATCTCCATCATGAGCCTTTACCCAATTCCATTGAACATTAAGTGATTTATTCAAATTATATAACTCAATCCACAAATCTTTATTTTTAACATCTTCTTTTTTTGAGGTTTTCCAATTATTAGCTAACCAAGTATTAATCCATTCAGTTATTCCATTTTTTACATATTGAGAGTCAGTGTATATCTTTATTTCAGTACCAGGTTTCATATTTTTTAGTGCATTTATAGGAGCTAGTAGTTCCATTCTATTGTTAGTAGTATTTTTTTCACTACCACTAATTTTTCTTATTTCTTTTTCATCATTTATAATTGCAGCCCATCCACCATTACCTGGATTTATTAAACAAGAGCCATCAGTATAAATTGTAATCATTAATTTAAATAATCTTTAAATGAACTTAAATTATTGTGAGAAAGTAATTTTTGATAATATTCATTAGGATCTTTAATTTTAATCAGCGCTGTTTTTGGTGTATTTGAGTAATCATATAGTCTAGTTAATAAGTATCTTAATGCTGCACCCCTACATAAAATATTTATTGATTTTTTTTCTTTCATTGAAATTTTTTTAACGCTTTCATACCCTTTGATTAAACTTTTAATTTTTTTGTTATTCATTTTGAATTTTTGTTTTTTTTGATCAAAACAAAGAGCATTAATACATATAGCAATTTCGTACATAAAATAATCATTAGCAGCGAAGTAAAAATCAATAATTCCAGAAAGTTTATTTTTTTTGAAGAAAATATTATCTATAAATAAATCACCATGGATAATACCTTTAGGTAGTTTTTTAGGCCAATTTTTATTTATATCCTGTAGGTTATTTTTTAAAAAGATTTTTAAATTTGAAAATTTTTTTGATTTAAATTTAATACTTTCTAACAAAGACTTTAAATTTCTAATTCCCATTGAATTTTTTCTGTTAAGTTTTAATTTTTTTGTGACTATATGCATTCGAGCAACTGTTTTACCAATAGTATAACAATCATTTATATTTAATATTTTTTTATCCTTACCATCTAAAAATGATACAATGCATGCAGTTTTATTTTTTAATTTAATAAGATATTTATTATTTTTAGTTTTCAGCGGTTTAGGACAAATTATTTTTGAACTATTTAAATTATCCATTAATTTCATAAAAAAAGGTATTTCATTCTGTAAAACTCTTTTTTCAAAAATAGTTAATATATATTTTTTCTTTTTTGATTTAAGAAGATAATTTGTGTTTTCTATTCCTTGCTTGATACCTTTAAAACTTTTTATTTTATCAATATTGAAATTTTCTTTAATAATATTAATTTCCTTTTGATTTATTTTTGTATAAACAGCCATTTTTAATTTAATTTTTTAGGAACTTTAAATACTACATCTTCTTTAATTATTTCAACTTCATCAATACTTATAGAAAATTTATTTTTTAAATCATTAATAAAATTTTCAACTAATATTTCTGGTGCAGATGCTCCTGATGATATACCAATGGTATTGCAATTTTCTATTTGATCATATGGTATTGAGCTTTCTGAGTGAATAAGTTGAGAATTTTTACAGCCTGATTTTTTTGCTACTTCAACTAGCCTAACAGAATTGGACGAGTTTCTACTTCCAATAACAAAAAACATATCACAATTCTTTGCAATACTTTTTACTGCCATCTGTCGGTTAGTGGTTGCATAACAAATATCTTCTTTCATTGGCTCTCTTATATTAGGAAAATTATTTTTCAAAATTTTGATTATTTCTTTTGTATCCTCAACCGACAAAGTAGTCTGAGTAATATATGCTAAATTTTTGTTTAGTTTATTTTGATAGTTTCTAGCCTCTTCCTCATTTTGGATTAGATCTATAGAACCCTCATTTAATTGACCCATAGTTCCAATTACTTCAGGATGATTTTCATGACCAATTAAAATTATATGGTAACCAGCTTTATTAAGATTTTCTGCTTCTCTATGAACTTTAGAAACAAGTGGACATGTAGCATCAACATAGGTCATTTTATAATCTTTAGCATCTTCAGGTATTTTTTTTGGTACACCATGGGCAGAAAAAATTACTGGTCGTGATTTATCCTTTATTTCATCTAGCTCTTCGACAAATATTGCTCCTTTATTTTTTAAATCATCTACAACGTGTTTATTGTGTACAATTTCATGACGTACATAAACTGGAGTACCAAACTTTTGTAGAGATTTTTCTACTATTTCAATTGCTCTTTCTACTCCAGCACAAAATCCACGAGGTGCAGATAATAATATTTTTAATTCTTTATTTTTCATTTTTTTCTAAAAAATATTCCAGCAATATATGTGGAAAGGTTAAAGACGCCAAACCTATAAATATTATTTTTAAAATTGCACTATCTAAATTGTATGAATTGCTCAGCAGATATAGTGCAATAAAAGAAAAAATAGCTGTCAAAATGGTTAATGGTAAAGCTTTTTTAATAAATAATCTAAGTCCATTAATTACACTATTGGGATTTAGATCGATGGCTAGAGAAATTGAATGTCTAATTGAATGTAAAAAACAGAAATAAACAGTAAAAGCTAGTAGCGGTGATACAAAGTAATTTAATATTAAAATTGAAAAATAATCTAAAAAAATTACAAATTTTTTTATTTCAAAATTCTTTAAGAAAAGAAAAATACTAGATAGTGTACTGCAGATAATTCCTATTTGTATTATTTTATTTGTTTCAATAAAATTTAAACTTGAATAAAAAACTTCATTATCAATCAATAATAATTTGAAAATTGCTATAGTTTCCTGAAAATGAAAAAACAAAGGAGCAAGTATAACTAAAAATCCTTTAAAAAAATAAAGCATTTCAGTGAAATAAGATCTATCAATTATTAAAAATTGTGTATCCTCTTTACCAAAGTGATAGGAGGCAATGATCAAAAAAATAATTAATGTTATTGATGGTAATACGATCCAAGTTCCTATGACTACTGCCGAAATTAAAATATATGTAATATAGAATATATAAGTTGATTTTACGTTAAATAACGCAAGCAGTTTTTTTCCCTTAATATGATCTAATGAACCGTGAGAAACACCTATAATTAAAATTAAAAGTAAACACAAAATTGATGAAATATTTAAATTGCTAAAATTAAACATCAAAATACAAAAAATGTTTACAACAAAGAAAAAAATAAATGAATGATTTAAATTTATTTTTTTTATTTTATTACTCATTTTAAATTAATTCTTTTAAAAATTTCCACTTTGGCATTTTTAGAATTACCTCTAAATCCTCAAAAAAACTGCTTTTATTCGATAAAAAATTTATAGCTGTTTTGGGTTTTGAATTAAAAACTCTGAAAAATATATTTCCCATTTCATTGGAATTATTTTTAAGTACTCGTAACAATATTTTGTCTAAAAAATCATATTTTGAATTAATTTTAAATAGATTTACATTTTTTATATTTTCTATGTTTTCTCTTATATATCTGCTCTGTTCTTGAATATTTAGGAAAGTATAACCTGTACTTAATCTAGTCATACCTCCTGCAGAGCCTATGTAAATTTCATTTAATTTATTTACATTTTTTGATCTAAAAAGTGGGATTGCTCCAGTTTCTTTGTAATTAATTTTACAGTTTTTGATATTAAGATGTTTACTCAAATAATTATCAATTTGTTCATCATAATCCTTAAGTTTTTCATCATTTAGTTCAGATATCCATGTAGTTTCAATTAATGCATTTCTTTTTGTAAATGGTAGCGTATAAAAAAAATGAACTTTGTTTCTTTGATCACAAGCAAAGTCCATCAAATTGAATATCTCATCATCAAAAAAGTCTTTATCTGTTTCTATTTCAACTCCACAAAAGTGTTGCCATAACTCACTCTGTTTATCTTCAAAATCAGGTACACTGTTAAATACAATTGAATTTGATTTATCTATTTGATCAATACTTTTAAAAAACTGAATATTTTTATTTAATTTGAGTTTTGAAAGTGTTTTTTCATAGAACATACCACTATCAATTGTTTGATATGGTGTAGGTTGGCAATCTACATATTTTGTATTATCTGGTGTATTTATTGTAAAATTATTCCAACTTTTTTTGATACAGTCATCAAAATTATGTGAAAAAACCTTCCAAAATGACCAAGTTTTATCTCTTTTATAATCTTCTCTTGGTTCAATGATTGCTAAAGTTTTATCTTTTAATTTTTCATAAATTTCCAGTTCATATGCTAACGAAAGACCTGCACAACCTCCGCCTATGATTATGTAGTCAAATTCTTTCATTTAAATTTATTTCTTCATTAATTAAATTATGATCATGATTAATATTATCATCATTTTTACTTATAAGTGATAACTTAATTAGGTCATAAATAGATAAAAAAGTTTCAATAATTTTTTCTATATTTGAAACATAAATTTTTCCAGACTTTTTATAATTTTCTATGTTTTTTTTATTTAGAATTTTGTATCCTATTTTTCTGTAAACCCTCCTAGCAACTAAAATAGAAAATCTGAAACTTAATGGTATTTCTTTTATTGAATAAAATGAGTTTTCATAAAATTGTTCTGACAGCTTGATTGTAGCCTCTATTTCCTCAAAACTTTCATTGATATAAAATCTATTATTTTTTTTATCTTCCATAACATCTCTAGAAATATTTGTTAATTGCATAGCAATTCCAAGATCAATAGCTGATTTTAAAGATTGTTCTTTATGAACATTCAATATTTTAGCCATCATTAATCCAACTGTTCCAGCCACCCTGTAGGAATATATTAATAGTTCTTTTTTTGAATTAAGTTTAACATTCTCTTTAATATCGGAATTAATGCCCTCAAATAAATCGTCTATAATTTTAGTCGAAATACTAAATTCATTAATAAGATTCCACATGTTTTTAATAATTGGATCATTTAAATTTTTATTTACAAAATTATTTTTAAATTTAATAAAATTATTTTTTTTTATTTCGATTTTGTTTTCATTATCTGCAATATTATCTGCTAATCTGCAAAAGTCATAAAGCGCAGAGCATTTTTCATAGGTTTTTTTTGGTAAAAAAAAACCTGCCCAATTGAAAGATTTTGCGTAAATAGCTAAATAATTCCTAGTTAACATTAAATTAATTTATCTAAAACTTTTGCTGAAGAGAGAACACCTGGAACCCCAGCTCCTGGATGGGTACCCGCACCAACAAAGTACAAACCATCATATATCTCTGATTTATTATGAAATCTAAAGTATGCGGATTGTGTAAATTTAGGTTGAATTGAAAAGCCAGATCCAAATTTTGTATTTAATTCTTTTTCAAAGTAATCAGGTGTGAGATAAAAATCTTCAACTATATTGTTTTTAAGATCTGGCATTAAATCTTTTTCCATTTTTTCAATTATAAGATTTTTCATTTTTTCACCTTCAATTTCCCACTTAATTTTTGATTGATTGTTAGGAACAGGCACTAAAACATAAAAACAATCATTTCCTTCCGGAGCCATAGTTTTGTCAGTCGCTGTAGGTCTGTGAAGATAATAGCTGATATCATTATTTAATTTTTTCTTATCGAATATATCATCAAGATGTTCTTTATATTTGTTTCCAAACTTTATTGTATGATGTTCAACATTCTTATAAATTTTTTTTGTACCAAAATAGTAAACAAATAAACCCATAGAATATTCCATTCGATTTTTTTTCCAATTAAAAAGCATCGAACTCGTATTGCTTTTACTTAACATTTTTTCATAAAAGGCTGGTGGATCTGCATTACAAACAACATTGACTGCATCAATTTCATTTTCATTATTTAATTTTACACCACTTATTTTATTATTTTTTGTTATAATTTCTGTTACCTCACTGTTTTTTATTATTTCAATACCAACCTCATTCATTAATTTTTCAAAACCTTTAATTATGTTTCCTGTTCCTCCAACTGAATAATGTATTCCCCATTTTTTTTCTAAATAAAGAATTAAGCCATATATAGAAGTGGTGGTAAAAGGATTTCCTCCAACCAGTAAAGGATGCATGCTAAGCATCCTCCTTAATTTTTCATTTTTTATATAAGATGAAACAAGTGAGTAAACTGATTTATAACTTTTAAGTTTTAAGAGAGCAGGTAATTGTTGCATCATTACAAAAGGTTTATTGAATGGCACATCTGCAAGTTCTGAAAAACCTTTATCAAAAATTTTTTTTGTGAAATTAACTAATTTTTCATACCCATTTACATCTTCTTTGCTAAGCTTCTCAATTTGGCTTTTCATTTCTATTTCGTCACCTGAATAATTAAATTTCGTTTTATCCTCAAAAATAAATTGGTACCAAATTTTAAGTGGGGTTAGTTCTATATAGTTTTTGGGATCTTTATTGAATAACTCAAACAATTCATTAATTAGATAGGGCGCAGTAATTACTGTTGGTCCAGCATCATATATAAATCCGTTTTTTTTAAACACTCTAGCTCTACCACCTAAGTCTGGATTTTTTTCTATTAATTTTACTTTATGTCCTTTTGCTTTAAGTCTTAGTGCTGCTGCAATTCCACCAAATCCTGATCCAATGACTATAGAGTTCATTTTAATAATTTATAGCTTTTTTGGAAAATTGTAAGTGTATTATGAGTTAATTTTTTTTAACTCTTCTTTAGTTTCATCTAAATTTTTTTGAAACATAGCGTCTAATTTTGACTTATCTACTGATGTAGTTATTATTTTTTTAACTGAGTCCACTGCAATCTTTATTGACGCATCTTTAATTTCTTTTATAGCGGCTTCTTTCATTTGACTAATTTTATTTTCAGCCAAATTCTTTTTAATTTCTGAAGATTTATGAAATTTATCGTTCATTTCAATAATTAATCTATCAGCATCTTTTTTGGCATTTTCTAAAATTTCATTACTTACAGATTGAGCTGTATCTAGTTTTTTTTGCGAGTTATCTAATAGCGTTTTTGCTTCAGTCCTTAATTTTTCGCTCTCATCTATTTCACTCTTAATGTCAGATATCATTTTATCCAGCATTTCCAAAACCTTTTGAGGGATTTTAAAATATATTAATACTCCGAAAAAAATAATAAATGAAATAGCTACCCAAAATGTTGCATCAATTGCCATAATATTTTTCTCCATTTCTTTTAGATAAATCGTCAACTATTGCAGTTATACTGCTATTATTTATTTCAGCTCCAATAAGTTTTTGTAATAGCTCAGATGATGTCTCAATAGCTATTTTATTAATTTTATCTGGTGCATTCTTTCTTAATGTATCTATTTCTTTTTCAGCCTCTGCAATCTCATCATCAATCTGTTTGTCTAGAACTTCTCTTTTTGCACTAATATCTTTTATTGCTTTTTCTCTTGCTTGATTAAAAATACTATTAGCCTCAAGTTTGCTTTTAGATATAATTTCATCATATTCTTTTAGCTTTGCATCGCTATTTTCTCTTTGTTTCTCAGCAGCCTCAATATTTTCTAATATTTGAGCTTTTCTCGATTCTAAGTTGTTACTAATTTTTGGTAGTATTAGTTTAGATAAAACTAAATACATAATACCAAAAGTAAGTATTAACCAAAAAATTTGAGAAACCCAAAACTCTGGATTTAATTGAGGCATACCTCCACTTTCAGCTGCAAAAGCTTCTTTAATAAAAAAGAAGCTAAAAAATATAGATTGAAAATATATTTTTTTAACCATCAATTTAAAATGCAAAAAGAATGATTAACGCAACTACCAATCCAAATAATCCTGTAGCTTCTGCAAGTGCGAAACCTAAAAGTAAGTTAGGAAATTGTTTTTGTGCTGCAGATGGATTTCTCATTGCACCAGACAAATAATTTCCAAAAATTATTCCGATACCAACACCGGCTCCAGCCAAAGCAATTGCTGCCAAACCTGCTCCGATCATTTTTGCTGCTTCTAATTCCATTATATCCTCCTGTGTTATTAATGGTGTAAATTTAATGCATCATTTAAATAGATGCAGGTTAAGATTGCAAAAACATAAGCTTGAAGAAAAGCAACTAAGATCTCCAAACCCGTTAATGCAACCGAAAAACTTAGTGGAAGCCATCCACCAACTATTCCGAGGCTAATTACAAAGCCTCCGAAAACTTTCATCATTGTATGTCCAGCCATCATATTAGCAAATAATCTAACTGATAAACTTATTGGTCTACTTAAATAAGAAATAATTTCTATTACTACAATTAACGGAAGCAGAACAGCTGGTACTCCACTTGGAACAAATAATTTTAAATACCCAAACCCATGTTTAATAAACCCAATTACAGTCACTCCAATAAATATAAATGCTGCAAGCACAAATGTTACAATGATATGACTGGTTACAGTGAAAGTATAAGGTATCATTCCAAACATGTTACAAAATAAAACAAACATGAATAGAGAAAATATAAATGCAAAGTATGGTTTAGCTTTTGATCCTGCGGTATCACTTATCATTTTGGATACAAAGGTATAGCTAAGTTCAGCTAATAATTGAATTTTGTTTGGTAATATTGAATTTTTTTTTGATCCTAAATTAAAGACTAACAAAATAGATACTGTGCTTAAAATCATAAATAAACTTGCGTTAGTAAATGATATATCTAATGCTCCAACTTTAATTTCTGGTCCAATTCTATAAACGTCGAATTGAGACATAGGATTTGCTGCCATAGTACTTATTTTTTTTGCATTTTTTTTGCAGATCTAATCACATTGGTTATTCCAGCAATCACGCCCACAAAAAAAAATATTAATATAAACCAAGGTTTAGTACCAAAGGTCTTGTCAAAAATAAACCCAATAATTGTCCCCACGGCAACTGCAGAGACGAGTTCTGTGCTTAATTTGAATGCAGTGCCTATAGGTGAGGGGTCATTCTTCTTATTGTAGAGATTTTTCTTTGAAATCTTGTTTTTTGCAATCTCTAAGCGAGTTTTGAAAGGGTCTTTTGGCATTTGTATAGTTTAAGCAACCATACTCTCTGCTTTCTGTAAATCAACAGCTACAAGCTGACTAATACCTTTTTGAGGCATGGTTACTCCATATAGTCTGTTCATTTTGGACATAGTTAAAGCATGATGAGTTACAATTATGAATTTTGTGTTAGTTATTTTAATTAGCTCCTCAAGTAGACTGCAAAATCTTGTTACATTGGCATCATCTAGTGGGGCATCAACCTCATCTAATACACAAATAGGCGAGGGGTTAGTTAAAAATACCGCAAAGATCAAAGATAGAGCAGTCAGAGCTTGTTCACCACCAGACAATAAAGTTATTGATTGAAGCCTTTTTCCTGGAGGACTAACCAACATTTCTAGACCAGCTTCAAGAGGATCATCAGAGTCGACCAGTTCTAGTTTTGCATTTCCGCCATTAAATAGTTTTGTATAAACTTCATTAAATTTTCTATTAACTTTTTCAAAAGCTTCGATTAATCTTTCTCTTCCTTTTTGATTGAGTTCATTAATACTATCTTTAAGTTTTACAATAGCAGTTACTAGATCAGCTCGATCTTGTTCCATTTTTTTTATTTCTTCTTCATACTTACTCGTTTCTTCATCTGCTTTTAAATTTACTGATCCTAATTTCTCTCTCTCTTGTTTTTTTTTGTCCAAAGTATCCTCTTGATCAACAGGGTTTGGAAGTTCCTCTACCCCATTTAAATTTGAATTCTCTAAAACGTTATTTTCATTTAAACTCAGTTCAGAACTAATTCTATCAAGTAAATCACTTTTTCTTTTTTGAAGACCTTCTATAGTTGCACCTGAACTTGCTTTTCTCTCTCTAATTTGAATTGATTGTTCTTGTATTTCATTTAACTGTGTTCTTAATGATTCAATTTTTTCATCTGTTTCTTCTATAATTGCCTCATTATCAATTTTTTCTTTATCAGAGATTCTTAAATTTTCTGAAATCTGACCTTTTCTTTCTGCCTGTGCTCTAGGTTGATTTTCTAGTTTACTTAACTGTTTTGATAATTTATCTTTTCTATGTGTTAACTCACTAACCATTTTTTCTGAATTAGTTAATAAATTTTTCCAACTATCAATTTCTGTTTCAATAGTTTTAATTCTCTCATTTCTTTTAATTGACTCATTTTTAATCGATTGATTTTTGCTATATGCATCTGCATATTTTTCTTGAAGTATTTTTATATTTTGGGATTTTTCATTTACACTTAGTAATTCATTTCTAGATCTCTCATTTTTTAAATCACTTAAAAAATTATCAAGTTCCATATTGCATCTATCCAAAAGTGTAAGCGCTTGATTTATTTCGTTACTATCTATTAGTTCTTTTACTCTTGCTATGGTATTTTTAACATTTTTTATTGGACCAACACTTATATTTACAGTTTCCTCTGCTAAGTTATTTACCACTTCATCAACTGCTTTTTGTTCCTCTTTAAGTTTATTTTTTGCGTTTTCTAATTCTTCATTTGATAATTTTTCTGTTTCAAAATATTTTGAGTCTGTCTCAATTAGTTCAGTTTTTTCTTCCTTCAATCTTTTCTCATTTGAATTAGCATCTATAATTATACCTTTTTCTCTTGATATATCGTCATCGAGTGTTTCAATTGATTTTTTTATGCTTTCAATCTCATCTTGAGTTCTTGTATTTTCCTCATCTAAACTTTTAAGCTCTAAATTAAGTCTTTGAATCTTTGATAAATTTTCTATATTTTTCTCTCTCAATGGATTTACTTTTTCTGTAAACGATTTAATTGAATTTTCTAATTCAGATATTTTATTATTAAATCCTTCTACTTCTCCTTCTGCCTCTGTATTTATTTCATTTTCTATTCTAATTTCTTTATCTATCTCTATTAATTTTAAATAATATAGTCCTGCTTCTATTTTTTTTATTTCTTCCGAAATAAATTTATACTTATTTGCTTCTTCAGCTTGTTTTTGAAGATTTGCAAGTTGCTTTTCTTGTTGTCTTCTCAGTTCGTCTGCTCTTTTTAAATTGTTTTCGGCTGCACCTAATCTTAATTCAGCCTCATGTCTTCTTACGTGCAAACCTGAAATTCCTGCGGCCTCTTCTAAGATTGCTCTTCTATCAGTTGGTTTCGCTGTCACCAATGCTCCTATTCTTCCCTGACTAATCATAGAGGGAGAATGTGCACCAGTAGAAAGATCTGCAAAAAACATTTGAGCATCTCTTGCTCGTACTTCTTTATCATTTATATAAAATTTAGATCCTTTATCTTTTTCTATCTTTCTTCTAACTTGTATTTGTTCTAATTCGCGGTATTGGATTGGACCTTCCTTATCTTTATTTTCAACTTCGATTGAAACTTCTGCAATATTTTTTGACGCTTTATTAGATGTTCCTGAGAAAATTACATCCTCCATACCAGATCCACGCATACTTTTTGCAGATGTTTCTCCCATCACCCATCTTAAAGACTCCACAATATTAGATTTACCACAGCCATTTGGTCCTACTATTCCAGTGAGACCATCTTCAATTAAGAAATTGGTTTTTTCGGCAAATGACTTAAATCCATTTAATTGGATTTTTTTAAACTCCATGCACTAACTTATATCAGTTTTTCTAGCGCTTTTTTCAAATTTTTATAATTTAGGGTTTTTTCAAACTTTTTGTTATTAATTATTATAGTAGGAGTAGCCTGTATTTTGAAATTTTTTGCGCCATCGATTCGGTCGTTTAGTATAAAATCCTCAATATTTTTGTTACTCACACAGCTTTCAAAATCAACATTAAAACCTTCACTCTTTAAAAATATTTGTAGATTTTTATTTGCCTCTTCTACTGTGCTACCTTTTACCCATTTTTGTTGATTTAAATATAGGCTTTCTAAAATATCCGAATTTCCATCATTTTTACATTGTGCAACTTTTGATGCATTAAAGGCAGCTATGTCTAATGGGAAATGTCGAAATTCTATTTTAGCGAGTCCTGTATCAAGATACTCTTCTTTCAATTGAGGATAAACATTTTTATGAAAATTAGCACAATGACTACAGGTTAAAGACTCAAAAGCTATAATAGTTATTTTCGCATCATTGTTCCCAACAGTTATCCTTTTTATTTCCTCGGCTTGTACATTTAAGACTGTAGTAAAAAATATTACCAATAAAAAAATAATTTTTTTCATTTCTCTTTAAAAACCTTTGTTAATTCTGTTAATGATTTTTTAATTTTTTCGTTTTTAACATCTTTAATTTTATCTTGATATTTACTAATTGCCACATTTTTAACTTTTGTGTCACTTGAACTCGTCATTTCATGTTCATCATCAAAACTTATAAATTTTAGCTTTTCAACAACAGAATAGCCAAAAAAATTATTCATTTTATCTAAAATTTCTTTTTTCGAATACTCTAAGTCAACTTCATGTCCACGCATGACCATAACCACTAAGGTACTCACACCAAATTTATTTGAGTTTTTAAATGTTTTTGGATAGCAAATTTTAAATAATTCACTTCCAACTAAATATTTCCAATTGCTGAGTGTTTCTGAATATACATGACCTTTTTTATTTATTATTTTTTTTGACATTTTTTGGCAAAGTGTCTTTGAAGGATCTTAATCCTTGAATGCTAGCGTTTCTCTGCTTAGTATTATTTTTAGTTTGCATATGAAAGATCTAATAATAACAAATAATATTCTCAATTGGTATGATTTAAATAAAAGATCTTTACCTTGGAGAAAGAATGTTTCTCAAACAAAAAAGCAATATTACACTTTAGTAAGTGAATTTATGTTGCAGCAAACCCAGGTTGCAACAGTAATACCTTACTTTAACAGATTTATAAAAAATATTCCTACAATTGAAAAATTATCTAAATATGATGATAGAAAATTAATTAAACTTTGGGAGGGTCTTGGATACTATTCAAGAGTAAGAAATCTAAAAAAAACAGCTCAAATAGTTGTTAAACATTTTAATAAAAAATTACCTAGAAATTTTGTAGATTTAAAGTCTCTTCCAGGTATTGGAGATTATACAGCAAGTGCAATTTCTGCAATTGCATTCAATGAACCAATAATTCCTCTAGATGGTAATATTGAAAGAGTACTAAAGAGATACTTATTTTTAAAAAAACAAGATCAAATAAAAAAAGAAAATTTACACGAGAAAAAAAAAATTTTTGGAACGTCTATCAAAAGGTCTAGTGATTATGCTCAAGCTTTAATGGAATTAGGAGCATTGATTTGTAAACCTGTTAGTCCTAATTGTAAGAACTGTCCATTAGTAAAAAAATGTAAATCATTTAAAAATAAAAATTTTGATTTAGTAAAATTTAAAAAAAAAGATAAGGAAACTTTTTACAAATTAAATGTTTGTAAAAAAAATAATCAATATTTGTTAATCAAAAATAACAAATTTAATTTTTTGAAAAATTTTAATATCTTCCCAATGGAAGAAGTAAATAATCCTAAAAATTTTGATAAAGATTTGAATCTTAAAATGTCTAATATGAGTATGAATATTAAAATCGAATTTAAAAATAAATACAATTTAAATAAAAATAATTTTTGGATTGATCCAACAAAGCTTCAAAATTATACACTACCAACATTTACCAAAAAGATTGTAAAATTTTTAGAAAGTCATAAATGAAAAAAATAGCAATAATTGGTGCAGGAATTTCTGGTTTGTATATTGCCAATTTATTCAAAGATCATAAGGATTATCAGGTTACTATTTATGAAAAAAGGAATTCATTAGACATGGATGAAGGCTATGGAATTCAGTTGTCGGTCAATAGCGTAAAGCTTTTAAATAAAATAGGCTTCGCTTCTCTCTCAAAAGAAGAAAAATTTAATCCAAAAAAAATTGATTTTTATGAAATTAAAAATTCAAAAAAAATTTGTGACTTAGATATTTCAAAATTTAATTCTGAAAATTGTAAATACACAACATTGAAAAGATCAAAATTACTGCAATTTTTAAAAAAACAAATAAACGAAGATATAATTAAATATAACCACAGTATTGAAAAGATTGATTACGATAAAGACTCAATTAAATTAATTTTTGATAATAATAAAATAACCTGCGATTACTTAATTATTTCAGACGGTGTGTTTTCTAAGGGGAAGTTATTAATTTCAACCAATAAATCAAAACCAATTTATAATGATACGATTGCTATTAGGGGCAGTATATCGAGAGAAAATCTTCAAAATATAAATGAAGAAAATATTTCTTTGTTTTTAGGACCGAATTTTCATTATGTTGTTTATCCAATTAATAATGATAAAAATTTAAATTTTATTGGCATTTTAAAACATAAATTAAATTCAAATGAGCAAGAGAACCACAATCTTTTTACCGAGAGTTCTTTTATAAAAAATATTGAATTTGAATTATCTCAAAAAGTTTCTCAAACTTTTATGGAAAGTCTCCAGAATATTAAATTATTTCCAATATTTGTAAGTAAAAATTTATACAATTCTCCAAAAAATATATTCCTTGTAGGAGATGCATTTTTTGCTTTTTCACCTTCATTTGCGCAGGGAGCTTCCCAATCAATTGAGGGAGCTAATGAATTATATGAATGTTTAATAAATAATAATAATTTTTATGATATCAGATTAAAGAGAGTAAAAATGATTAACAGCAGATCTAATTTCAATCAATTTGCCTTCCATTTGTCAAATCCGATTATGATCATACTTAGAAATATTTTTTTAAAACTTTTAATTAATAATAAAAAATTTTTACAAAGTTATTTGGGTAAAATTTATAAAAGTTAATTTTTAGAAATTAATCTTTGTCTTAAGTAGTCAATAGGACGCGTTATTCCATTAATATCACAATGCCAATAAGTCCAACCGTTACAACTTTCAGCTCCTAAAATTGTTGCAGCAACTTTATGAATAGATCCTTCAGTTTGTTCATGTTTAATACTACCATCAGCCATAATTCTTGCAGTTATTTTTTTCTTGTTGTCAAATATATTAGTTCCAGGTTTAATTATTCCTAGTTCGACTAATGATCCAAAAGGAATCCTTGGTTTTGATCTATTATTTTTTAGTGTATCTAACAAATCGTCCTCAATAGGCTTTGTAGTTTTTAAACGTTGCTCAGTAGCTTTAAAATAATTTTTTTCTTTTTCTATACCAAAATAATTTCTTCCTAGTTTTTTTGCCACTGTAGCTGTTGTTCCTGATCCTAAAAAAGGATCAAGTATAAGGTCATTTTTATTAGATGTAGCTAGTAAAATTCTATGCAATAGTGCTTCTGGTTTTTGAGTAGAGTGAATTTTTTTTCCATTCTTTTTAAGTCTTTCAGAACCATTACAAATCGGAAGATCCCAATTAGATCTCATTTGCAGATCGTCATTTAAACATTTTAAAGATTGATAATTGAATGTGTATTTTGATTTTTCACTCTTAGACGCCCATATTAAAGTTTCATGAGCATTAGTAAAACGTGTTCCTCTAAAGTTTGGCATTGGATTATTTTTATTCCAGATGACATCGTTTAAAATCCAGAATCCTAAATTTTGGATTGCTGTGCCAACTCTAAAAATATTATGGTAACTTCCGATAACCCAAATAGCCCCATCTTTTTTTAAAATTCTTTTGCATTCACTAAGCCATTCATAAGTGAACTCATCATATTTTTTAAAATTTTCAAATTGATCCCACTTATCATTTACCGCACTAACCTTTGATCTATCCGGCCTAATTAATTCACTTTTTAATTGTAAGTTGTAAGGTGGATCAGCAAAAATTAAATCAAAAGTTTCACGTGGAATTTTTTTTAATTCTTTGAGACTATCTCCATTAATTATTTTATTTTTGAAATCCATTTTCATTTGTAAAAATTAATTAGACTCCAAATGGATTCTACGGTCAACCTGAGATTGAAAAATTTGGATTCGATTAGTGTTTCTAAATTTGATGGTAACTAGATGTAGTGTTAATTTATTTTAAAAATTGGTGAAAAAGTTCTTCTATGATGTTTGGTAATACCCAGTTTTTTCAAAGCTTTCAAATGCTGTCTTGTTCCGTACCCAAAGTTTTTATCCCAATCGTAACCTTTATTTTTTTTTGATAAGGCAGTTATAAACTTATCTCTTGATACTTTTGCAATTATAGAAGCTGCCGAAATAGAGGGTACTTTTTTATCTCCTTTAATAACTGATTTTAAATTATAATTTTCTAATTCTGGAGTTTTGTTTCCATCTATCAGAACGTGTGTTGGTTTTTTCTCAAGTTTTTTGATGGCCCTTTTCATAGCCAGCAAACTTGCTTGTAGTATATTCAGCTTTTCTATTTCTCTGACAGAAGCTTTGCCTATGGACCAAGTAGAATTTTTTTTTATATATGTACATAGATACTCTCTCTTTTTTTTACTTAATGATTTCGAGTCTTTTAATAATTTTGGATTAATTGATTTTTTTAAAATTACTGCTGAAGCATAAACGGGCCCAATTAAACTTCCTCTACCAACCTCATCAACCCCAGCAATTATCTTCATCAAATTTTTAACTTCAGATCTTTAATTTTGTCTCTAATTTTCTTTAAATCTTCCCATGAATGTTTTTTATTTTCTGGAAAACGGATTAAATAAGATGGATTAAAAGTTATCATTAAAGGGAATGTTTTGTTTTTTAAAATCACTTCTTTCCAATGTCCTCTTTCAGTAGTTATTTTTTCACTTATTCCTGTTACAGCCTCCATTGCCGAACTACCCATCAAAACAATAATCTTTGGGTTTATAATTGATATATGCTCCTTCAAAAATACTGAGTATCTTTTAATTTCGGTTGAGGTTGGTTTTCTGTCATCAGGTGGTCTAAAATTTATTGCATAACTAGTGTAAATATTTTCTCTCTTAATTTTGATAGCTATAAGCATTTTGTTAAGAAGTTCACCAACTTCACCTCTAAATGGGACACCCAATTTTTCCTCCTCAGCCCCAGGAGCCTCTCCAATTAACATTAAAGGAGTATTTATATTCCCCTCACCCAAAATAATTTTGTTTGAATTTTCTTTTAATTTACAATTTTCAATTGAATTTATTTGATCCTTTAAATTTTTTAGTAATTTTTCTTTGTTAATTTTCTCAGTGCCATTGCCTGTTTCTAAAATATTAAATCTATTTATTGGTTTATCGGTGAATATAAATTTTGGCTCAATTGTATTTATTAGTTCTTGGTTTAATTTGGTATTTTGATTTATCACTTTTTTAGTCATAGTATGGTCATATGTTCCTAAAATTTTTAAAATTAGTACTAATGATATTCATATCTTATCAGACACCATTGTATTCTAAAAGTGCTACTTTTAATGATTTCAACTCAAAAGATTTATCAAATTATTTTTCTGGTATTGTTGCATTTGAAAATGGAGATAATTCAGAGGCATTAAAATATTTTAATTTTTCAAAAAAACTTATTAACAAGCATGATGGTTATCTAAAAAGATATGTTAATTCCCTAGTTTTAGATAATAAAGTTCCTCAAGCAATTAATGTACTAAATAATAATGCAAATAAATCTAATTCAGATTTTTACGATGCGTACATCATTTTAATAGTTGATAGTTTAAAAAAAAATAATTTTAAAAAAGCTGATGAATATTTAACAGAAAGTTTAAAATTTCAAGATAGGGATAGAATAAAACTAGTTATATTTGAGACACTTAAGCAATATATTTACACTTTTAAAAATAACAGAATATTAGAAAATAAAAAAAATTTTGGGAACATCTCACTTATAGCAGAAACATTTCAGAGATGTTATCTTGAGGATCAAAAAACTTCATCTTTCTTTCTTAATTTAATAAATATTCAACAGGGGGACTATTCAAGATATATTTTCTTTTATCTAAATCATTTGGTTGATAACAAAAAATTAAATGAAGCAAGATCAGTTGTTGAGCAAATTGATTATATAAATTCAACACTATTACTTTCACAAAGTAAAAGCTGGGTAGAAAAAGAAAAATTTGATCATTTTGGTAAAATATTTTCATGCAAGGATCACAATGACCTTGTGAGTGAGTTTTTATTTTTAGTTTCTAATCTTTATTCTTCTCAAGATAATTTTGAAAAATCAAATTTCTATTTAAATTTATCAAATTATTTAAATCCTAAGTTTGAATTCAATTTGTCATTAATTGCAGAAAATTTTTATTTTAATGATGAATTTGATAAAGTAAAAAAAATCTTAAAAAATTTTAAAAAAGAAGATGAATTTTATTATTGGTTTAGGTTAAAAAAAGAAGCTCAAATAATAATTCAGGAACAAGATTATGAGGACGGAATTAAATATTTAGACTCAAACTTTAATAATATCGAAAATCCAAAGGTTAAAATGATTTTTGATTTAGCTAATTTTTATAAAAATTCTAAAAATTACGAAAAAGCAATAGATCGCTATACGCAAATAATTTCAACCCTTGATGATACATCGCCTATTAAATCTGACATCTTGTACCGCAGAGGGGGAAGCTACGAAAGAATGGAAAATTATGAAAAAGCAGACAAAGATTTACTTCATGCTCTTAGAATTGATCCTAGTGATGCGTATACATTAAATTACCTTGCTTATTCTTGGTTAGAGCGTGATTACAAAATTAATGAAGCAATGGAAATGTTAAAAACAGCATATAATTTAAAAAGTGATGATCCATACATAATCGATTCTATTGGATGGGCATATTTTTTAATAGATGATTATATAGAAGCAGAAAAATATATGAGAAGAGCAGTAGAATTAATGCCAGACGATCCAATCGTAAATGATCATTATGGAGATATTTTATGGAAATTGAACCGAAAGATTCAGGCAAGATATTTTTGGAACAACGTTTTAACTTTTGATGACACTGAGGAAGATATGAGAAAACAAATAAACATTAAAGTAATTGAGGGTCTTCAAAATTCTTAAATGAAAATAAGTAAAATCAAATCTTATGCAAAGCTAAATTTAGCACTAAATGTTACTGGAAAAAAAAAATGGATTACATAAAATTGAAAGTATAATTTGTTTCCTAGACCTGCATGATGGAATTTCAATAAATCAATGTAGGGGTAGTAAACATAAAATTTCTTTTTATGGACTATTTTCTAAAAATATTGGGACAAAAAATACTATTGAAAGATTATTTCAAAAACTCGATAAAGAAAATTTATTAAAGAATAAAAAATTCAAAATAAGAATAAATAAAAAAGTTCCTCAAAAAGCTGGATTGGGTGGGGGTTCGATGAATGCAGCGAGTGTACTAAATTATTTGATTAAAAATAAAATTATCAATATTAATTTTAAAAAAATTCGAAGTATTTGTGACTCAATTGGATCTGATGTAATTTTAGGAACTATTTCATCAAGCTGTGTTATGTCATCTAATGGTAAAATAAAAAAAATTTACAATATTCCAAAGTATTATTCCATTTTGGTAAAACCCAATTTTGGCTGCTCAACTAAAGAAATTTATTCAGCAGTTAGCAAATATACAAAACCAAAATATAGCAAACCCAAAAAACATATGTTTGAGGAAAAATATCTGATTAATCAACAAAATGCTCTTGAAGAGATCGCTTTTAAAAAATACCCAAAACTTAAAAAAATAAAGTCGTATTTAGAAAATATTAATAATCCATCATTTATAAGAATGACTGGGTCTGGATCGACAATTGTCGCTTATTATAATTCATTAAAGAGTTGTAAATTAGCAAAAGCTAAATTTGAAAGAAAATATAAAAATTATTGGTGTGTTACAGCAAAAACTATATGAATTTTATTTTTTTATGTTATAGGAAGCTAGTATTGGGGCGTAGCCAAGTGGTAAGGCACGGGTTTTTGGTACCTGCATCCTAGGTTCGAATCCTAGCGCCCCAGCCATTTATGAAAAATTTTTTAGATAAATTTTTTTCCAGATCGAAAAATCTTGATTATATAAGTCAAAATTTAAAAAATATTACTTTAAAAACTCCTGTTAATAAAATTTTTGAAGCAATAAATAATTTTTCCGAAAAAAGCGAAATTAGATACGTTGGTGGATGTGTAAGAAAAGTGATAAAAAAAGAAATTGTTGATGATATTGATTTAGCGACAAATTTAGCACCTCATGAAGTTTGCGAAGCTCTTAAAAAAAAACAAATAAGTTTTTATGAAACAGGAATTGAGCACGGAACTGTAACGGCAATAATTGATGAACATAAATTTGAAATTACTTCATTAAGGAAAGACATTTCTACTGACGGGAGGCATGCAGAAGTAGAATTTTCATTAGATTGGCAAGAGGATGCCTCTAGAAGGGATTTTACTTTTAATTCAATTTATGCAGATAGCGATGGTAATTTATTTGATCCATTTGATGGTAAAAAAGATTTGGAGAATGGGTATATTAATTTTATTGGAAATGCAGAAAAAAGAATTCAAGAGGATTATTTACGTATTTTAAGATATTTAAGATTTTTCTTAAATTATTCAAAACATAAGCACGATCCAGAAATAATAAAAAATATAAAAAAAAATATTGATGGAATTTCAAATATATCATCTGAAAGGTTAATCGATGAACTAAAAAAAATAACTAGTTCAAATGGATTTTTAAAAATATTTAAAGATAAAGAAAGTTTAGAACTATTAGAAATAATTTTTCCTCAACTAAAAAATATTCAAAATTTTAAAAAATTAAATTCTTACGCTTTTAATAATTTTTTAAAAATTGATTTTATATTTTTAATTTCACTTTTAGTAATTGATGGTACTGATAATGCAGATTATTTTCTTTATAAATTTAAAATTTCTAAAAAAGATCAGAAAAGGGTAAAATTAATAGATCTTTTTTATAGAGAGAAAGTATCTCTAAACAATTTCACAGAGAAAAAATTAAATAAATTTTTCTATTTTAATGGGCGACAGGCAGTAATTGACATAATTAATTTTAAAATTTTTAATTCAAGTAAACTAGAGAAAAAACTAACTAAATTATTAGATATTTATAAAGCAAAAGAAATTCCAGCTTTGCCAATAAGGGCCGATCTATTAATGTCTAAATTTAAAATTCCAGAAGGTAAAAACTTAGGTAATAAGTTGAAGAGGATTGAAGAAACTTGGGTTCAAAATGGATTTCAAATTTCAGATAAGCAAGTAGAACAAATAGTTAAAAGTTAAATATATTTTACGTCTTTAATTTCAAAATTTTTTATACCTGAGGGTGTATTTATTTCAACTAAATCATTTTTGTTTTTACCAATCAAACCTTTGCCAATTGGTGATTGAAAGAAAATTAGTTTTTGTTTTAAATCTGCTTCATCTTTTCCAACAATTTTATAATTAATTTTTTCACCAGTATCTAAATCTTCTAAATAAACTGTAGATCCAAAAATTACTTTTCCTTCATTGTTTAGTTTTGTAACGTCAATAACATTTGCTCTTGCAATAATATCATTAATTTCTGTAATTCTTCCCTCGTTATGAGATTGTTCTTCTTTAGCTGCATGATATTCAGCATTTTCTTTAAGGTCTCCATGGGATCTCGCTTCAGCAATTGCAGCCACTATCTCAGGTCTTTTTTTTTCTTTTAAAAAAACTAATTCTTCTTTTAGTTTATTTAATCCGTTTAATGTTATTGGCTCTTTATCCATTTTTTTATTTCCATTTTGCAATCGGAGGTAATGACATTAAAATTCCTTCAATATTACCACCAGTTTGTAGCCCGAATTTTGTTCCTCTATCATAGAGCAAATTAAATTCTGCGTATCGACCCCTTTTAATATACTGAAACTCTTTATCTTTTAAAGTCCATTTTCTTTTTATTTTTTTTTTAATTATTTCATTAAATAGCATTTGAAATGTAACACCAACATCTCTGACAAATTTAAAGTCATTTTCAAAATTATCATTTTTATAATCAAAAAATATTCCACCTATACCTCTTGCCTCTTTTCGATGAGGTAAATAAAAGTATTCATCACACCACTTTTTATATTTTTTATAATAATTCTTATTATGTCTATCGCACATTGATTTTAATATTTTATGAAAGCTTTTCTTCTCTGTTTCATCTTTTATTGCTGGGGTTACATCCATTCCTCCACCAAACCAATTCTTTTTTGTACAAATAAATCTGGTATTAAAATGCATTGCAGGAATATGGGGATTTTGCATGTGCATGACTATTGATATTCCTGATGCCCAAAATCTAGGATCTTTACTTGCGCCTGGTATATTCTTTTGAAATTGCTTAGGAAATTTTCCATAAACTTTTGAAAAATTTACTCCTACTTTTTCAAAAATTTTTCCATTTTTAAGAATTCTATATTCACCACCACCCTCATCTTTTTTATTGCTTCTTTTCCAAGAAGTTGATTCAAAATTTACTTTATTTTTTTCAATTTTTAAAATGTCGCCGCATATTGCATCCTGTAATAGCATAAACCAATTACTTGCTAAGTCTTTTTTGATTGAGATATCCATTTTATATTAATTCTATTTGACGTAAACTTTCTGCCAAAACAATGGCAACAGATGATGCAATATTAAGAGATCTTACCTTGTTACTCATTGGTATTTTTAGTCGATTTTTTATTAATTTATGAATCTTTTCGGGCACACCAGCACTTTCTCTTCCAAATAATATTGTATCATCAGGTTTAAATTTAAATTTAGTATAATTTGTTGAACCTTTAGTTGTCATCAATACAATTCTTTGTTTCTTTTTTGACTCAAAAAATTTTTTTGAACTTTGATAAAACTCAATTTGACTGTAGTCCATATAGTCCATAACGACCCTTTTAAAGCGTTTATCTGATAATAGAAAGCCACATGGTTCAATTATTTCTAATTTAGCGCCCAAACAAGCACATGTTCTTATGATTGCTGCTGTATTTTGAGGTATATCTGGCTCGTACAAAGCAATTTTGGGTCTTAAAATTGTTGAATTATGTGTCATTCTTTCAGTAGTAAAATAATTATTTTATATTATATGAATTCGTATATTAACTATTTTAAATCAAAAAGAGATAATAATAAAAGCTACTACAAGTGTCTGAAAAAAAAACAAAAAGAAGAGATTTTCTATTCACAGCTACTACAGCTGTAGGTGCTGTCGGAGCTGCAGCAGCGGTATGGCCAATGGTAGATCAAATGAATCCAGATGCTTCTGTTAAAGCATTAGCCAGCACAGAAGTTGATGTAAGTTCATTAAAACCTGGAAACACAATCACAGTGTTGTGGAGAGGTAAACCAGTTTTCATTAGAAGAAGGACTAAAGAAGAAATTGAAGAAGCAAGATCAGTGAAAATGGAGGATTTAATTCATCCAGAAAAAGATGAAGATAGAGCAAAAAACCCCGAATGGCTTGTAATGTTAGGAGTTTGTACTCATTTAGGATGCGTACCCTTAAATGATAAAGGTGATTACAAAGGATGGTTTTGTCCATGTCATGGATCTCACTACGATACTTCTGGAAGAATTAGAAAAGGTCCAGCCCCATTGAATATGGAAGTGCCTAAATATGAATTCGTTAATGCTAATACAATTAAGATTGGGTAAATTAAATTTTAATGAGTGATCACGATTACAGACCAAAATCAAAAGTAGGACAATGGTTCAATGATCGTTTGCCACTATTAACTCTTGCAAATCATTTAACAGATTACCCGACTCCTAAAAATTTAAATTACTGGTGGACATTTGGTGGAATTTTAACTTTTTGTTTAATAACTCAAATTATTACAGGTTTAACACTTGCAATGCATTATATTGCTCATGCTGATATGGCGTTTGAAAGTGTTGAGCATATTATGCGTGATGTTAATTATGGTTGGTTAATTAGATATATTCACGCAAACGGTGCATCAATGTTCTTCTTAGCGGTATATATTCATATCTTTAGATCATTGTTTTATGGTTCTTATAAGTCACCTAGAGAAATAATTTGGATAATTGGAATTATTATTTACTTACTTATGATGGCAGCTGCTTTCATGGGTTATGTTTTGCCTTGGGGGCAAATGAGTTTCTGGGGAGCAACAGTAATAACAAATTTATTTAGTGCTATACCTTTAGTTGGAGAGGGAATTGTGACTTGGTTGTGGGGCGGATACTCAGTTGATAATCCCACTTTAACCAGATTTTTTACTTTGCATTATTTAATACCATTTCTAATTTTAGGGTTAGTGATATTACATATATGGGCATTGCATGTACCTGGAAATAATAATCCAGTGGGTATAGATATTAAAAAACCATCAAAAGACACTGTTCCATTCCATCCTTATATTGTTATTAAAGATGGTTTTGCTTTATTAATGTTTATGATTGTGTTTGCTTTCTTTGTATTTTATGCCCCAAATATTTTAGGACATGCAGATAATTATATCGAGGCGAACCCGATGGTAACACCTGCTCATATCGTGCCTGAATGGTATCTATTACCGTTTTATGCAATTCTAAGATCTGTTCCGGATAAATTGCTAGGTGTTGTAGCAATGTTATCTGCAATATTAATTTTAGCTGTATTGCCTTGGTTAGATACATCAAAAATAAGATCTGCAGTTTTCAGACCGCTGTATAAACAATTTTACTGGATACTAGTTGCTGATGTTCTAATACTTGGCTACATGGGAGCAATGCCAGCAGAAGGACTTTACTTATTAATTGCAAGAGTGGCCACAGCATATTACTTCTTACATTTTTTAGTTATTCTTCCTGTTTTAGGATTTAAAGAAAAAACTTTGCCTATACCTTTAAGTATTACAGAACCTGTTCTTGGTGGCTCACCTAATTTGGCTGCTGCCAGAAGTAAAGAAAGTAAAATAGAGTAAGGTGAAAAATTTATATAAATTATTTTCTATAATAACTATAATTATTGTCTCAAATTCATATTCTTTTGCTGCAGAAAAAGTAGAATATCTAAAAACTGACTGGAGTTTTAAGGGTTTGTTTGGAAAATTTGATAGAGCTTCTCTTCAAAGAGGGTATCAAGTATATACTGAAGTATGTGCTTCATGTCATTCGATGAAGTACTTAAGTTATAGAAATTTAGCAGAAAAAGGTGGACCAGAGTTTTCTGAGGTTCAAGCCAAAGCTATTGCAGCTTCGTTTGACGTAACTGATGGGCCAAATTCTGACGGTGAAATGTTCACAAGACCAGGTAAATTATCTGATAAATTTGTAATGCCATATGAAAATGTAAAAGCAGCTCAAGCAGCAAATGGAGGTGCATATCCACCTGACATGTCTGTTTTGGTGAAAGCAAGAGGTGGTGGTGTTGATTATATCTACTCCTTATTACAAGGGTATGAGGAGGCTCCTAGTAATGTGTCTTTAGATGACGGAGTTTATTACAACAAATATATGTATGGTAATAAAATTAGAATGGCCGCTCCATTATCAGAAGGGTTGGTAGAGTATGGTGATGGTACTAGTGCTACAGTTGAGCAGATGTCTAAAGATATAACGACTTTTTTAATGTGGTCTGCTGAACCTCATTTAGAAGCTCGACACCAGATGGGCTTTAAAGCAATTGTGTATTTAATAATTCTTACTACTTTAGTGTATTTTAGTATGAAAAAAATCTGGTCACGTGTTAAATCTGAAGTTTAAAACATCTCCATCTTTCACGACATAGTCTTTACCTTCTAATCTCATTTTTCCATTTGTTTTAGAATTTACCCATCCACCATTAGCAATGAAATCTTCATAAGATATAGTTTCAGCTCTAATAAAACCTTTTTCAAAATCTGTATGAATTTCCCCTGCAGCTTTAGGAGCCGTACAATTTTTTTGAATAGTCCAGGCTCTCGTTTCTTCTGGTCCAGAAGTAAAATATGTATCTAGTTCTAATAAATTATAACCTTTTTGAATTAACATTGCTAATCCAGTATGTTTTAAACCAATCATATCCATATAATTTTTTTTTTCTTCAACAGCTAATTCATTAATTTGATTTTCTATATCTGCAGAAATAATTAATGTGTTTTCTTCACTAAATTTTTCTATAAATTTTTTTGTGTACTCGTTACCATTTTTTACACTTTGCTCATCAACATTACATACAAATATTTTTGGTTTAATTGAAAGTAACCCACTTTGATTAAGTTGTTTTTTTTCAAACTGAGATTTTAAAATAGAAATATCTTTGCTGT
Source organism: uncultured Pelagibacteraceae bacterium (assembly GCA_902559075.1). GTDB lineage: Bacteria > Pseudomonadota > Alphaproteobacteria > Pelagibacterales > Pelagibacteraceae > Pelagibacter. Next base: position 37,802 of record CACEGO010000003.1, read on the forward strand.
TATTTATACAATCTAAAGCAAACTCTAAAATTTTTAGCTGTTTCTCATCAACATTTTTTTTATTATTCTTTTCTAATCTTTTTTGAATTGACTCTAAGTCTGCAAGCATCATTTCAGTTTCTATTATTTCAAGATCTCTTACTGGATCTACATTTGGATTAACATTCTGAATATCATCAGAGTCAAAACACCTAATCATATGAATAACAGCGTCGACTTCTCTAATATGCGAGAGAAATTTGTTACCCAATCCTTCACCTTTAGAGGCACCTTTAACTAACCCAGCAATATCTACAAAAGAAATTGTTGTGTTGATTATTTTTTTTGAATTTGAGATTTTTGATAATTTATCTAATCTTTCATCAGGAACAGGAACAACCCCAACATTTGGATCAATTGTACAAAAAGGGAAATTCGCTGCTTGCGCCTTACTTGAATTAGTCAAAGCGTTGAATAGAGTAGATTTACCAACATTTGGCAAACCAACAATTCCACATTTAAAACTCATTATTTGTTATTTACGGTACTTGAAAATAAATCTAGTTTTTTATCTAATAGAATAGAAATAGACTCAGAAACATTATTAGTAATTTTTTCTAACTCAATGATCTCGTCTTCATTAAAATTTTGAAGAACAAAATCACTAACTTCCATATTATCTTTAGGTTTACCAATTCCTATTCTCACTCTTGAGTAGTCTTGACCTATAAATTTGTCGATTGAGGCAATTCCATTATGACCTGCGCTTGATCCCCCAAATTTTGCTTTAATTTTTCCGAATTCAATATCTAAGTCGTCATGAAAAACAATTATATCATTAGTATTTATTTTGAAATATTCAATTAATTCTCTAATACAAATTCCAGAATTATTCATAAATGTGAGAGGTTTTATTGCATAAACTTTATGATTTGCAACATTACCAGTTGTAAGAAGCCCTTTAAATTTTGGTTTTTGTTTTGAAAGTCCAAATTTTTTATTTATTATATCTATAATTTTGAAACCAATATTGTGCCTATTGTTTTCACTGTCTGGGGTTGGATTACCTAATCCTACAAGTAGAATCATAAAATATTAATTTTGGAGGATAAAATTCAATTTTAATTAACTTATTTTTTTTCTTCGGAAGGTTTTTTATCTTCACCTTCTTTTTTGTCGCCATCTGCCGCCGGTTTGTCTCCACCTTCAGCTGCCGCCGCTTCTGCTCCTTCAGCACCCTCTCCCTCGGCCGACTCAGCTTCTGCAGGTTTTTCAGGTTCTTTCATAACAGTTGGAGCTGCTAGAGTTGCAATTACGAAATCTCTTCCTTGAATTGTAGGAGTAACTTCACTATCAAGATTAATAGAAGAAATCTTAAAACTCTCTCCAATATCAACGCCATCAAGATCTATCACAAGATTTTCAGGAATTTTTTCACTTGGACATTTTAATTCAACTTTTCTCCTTACAATATTTAATACCCCACCTTTTTTTAAACCTGGGGATTTTTCATGATTAATGAAATTAACTGGTACCTCAATTCTAACTTTTAAACCAGGCACAATCCTTAAAAAATCCACATGCATCGGTTCATCTGAAATAATGTCATACTTAATTTCTCTCGGGAGTACATTTTGAGTTTTTCCATCAACATTTATAGTTATTATTGTGGATAAAAAATTTTCATCCAAAAATGATTTAAGCAATTTTTTTGAAATTGAAACAGTTTCGTTCTGTGCCCCACCACCATAAATTATAGCTGGGACATTGCCACTTGTTCTTAAAAGGTTTATTTCACCTTTGGTTTTTGTATTTCTCGTGTTGGCTTCAATTGTATTCATAAAAAAAGGGATTTTTTATCGCAAGATCTGTAATAACTCAAGGTAATTATTTAAATAAATCTGAAACAGAAGTTGAATTAGAAATTCGTTTAATTGCTTCCCCCATTAGGCTCGAAATTGACAGAACCTCAATGTTTTTGGCACCTTTAACTCTATTAATGTTATCAATAGTATCAGTAATTACTAAATTTTTAATTACAGAATTTTTAATTTTTTCTACTGCCTCTCCACTCAATACTCCATGAGTAATATAAACATAAACTTCTTTTGCACCTCTATCTTTAAGAGCTTTTGCTGCGTTTACAATTGTTCCTCCTGAATCGATTATATCATCAACAATAATGCAAGTTTTTCCTTTAACGTCTCCAATAATGTTCATTACTTGAGATTGACCTGGTTTTGGTCTTCTTTTGTCTACAATAGCCAATCCAACATTTAAAATTTTTCCAAGTGCTCTAGCTCGCTCAGTACCACCGACGTCTGGAGCTACACAAATTAAGTTTTTGCTTTTTAATTTTTTTTTGGCATGTCTTGCAAAAATAGGTGTTGCGAACAAGTTGTCTACTGGTATATCAAAAAATCCTTGAATTTGACCAGCATGCAAATCAACAGTGACAACTCTATCTGCTCCTGCTTTAGTGATTAGATTTGAAACAAGCTTAGCTGATATGGACGTTCTAGGTGCAACTTTTCTATCCTGTCTTGCATAACCAAAATAAGGGATAACCGCAGTAATATTTTTTGCAGATGACCTCTTAAGTGCATCAATACATAATAGTAGTTCCATTAAGTTATCGTTTGCTGGAGATGAAATAGATTGAATTAAAAAAATACTATTACCTCTAATATTTTCGTTAATTTCAACATAGATTTCCCCATCAGAAAAATTTCTAATGCTAGAGTTAACTAATTTAGATTTTAGATATTTGGCAATATTCTTGCTGAGAGGTTTGTTGCTATTTCCGGATAATAATTTCATTAAAAAAAACCTAATTAAGCATAATTATTGAAATATTTCTACCATAATCATCATGATTTAGGGTTAATGCTCTCCTCGCACTGAAAAAATTATTGTTAATATCAAAAGTATCAATATCGATTGACTCAATTTTTTTTACTTTATTCTTTATAAGACAAGATTTTACATAATTAGGTAAATCAAAATAAAGCTTTTTATACTTTATTTTAAAAAATTTATTATTTTTTTTACTTTTTTTAATAAATTTTTTTTTAAAATCTTCTTTTACTTCATAATTTTTAATGGAGATAGCTGGACCTATAGCTGCAGTAATATTTCTAGGATTAGATCCTTTTCGGACCATAAATTTGATTACTCTGCTAATTATATTTTTATATGCACCCTTCCAGCCCGCATGAATTGCAGCAACTAAATTTTTTCTTTCATCACATATTAAAATGGGTACACAGTCAGCTGTTAGAATACCAATAGGCAAATTTTTTTGATTTGTAATTACTGCGTCTACTTTTGGTTTTAATTTAAATTCACTTTTTTCATTAATATAAACAAACTTATTACTATGTATTTGATTAAGTAAAAAAATATTTTTAGCAGTACTTTTTATTTTTTTTTTAACTATCTGTAAATTTTTTTTAATATTTGATGGATTATCTTTAGAACCAGGACCACAGTTTAAACTTTTATAAATTTTTTTTGATTTACCACCAGTTTTATTAAAAAAACCATGTTTAATAGTTTTTATTTTCGAGAGTTTTTTTGATTTTATCAATTTTGAAAACCTGTTCTAAAATTATTTTTCTTATTTTTAACAAGCATGACTTTGAACAATTCCCCCATTTGCTTTTTATCTATTAAACGTCTAACCCGATAAAACAAATCTGCTTTTTTAGAAAATGCTATATTTTTGCTGATTATTTCTGCTCTTTGAAGAATACCCATACTTGTTAAAAATTTTTTTTGATTTGTAAAAATTGAACTAATTTCTTTAAATTGTTTCATAAATTTCTCAAAAGAGTGAAAGTTTATATTGTAAGTAATATCTGAGTCTCCAATATTTTCTAAAATATTAGAATATTTGTGATTATTTACTGCCTGAAGTGTTTCGTGCATTTTGCTGTCTGCATAGCCATAATCAATAACCAACATTCCTCCGTCATTTTTTTGTATTAAATCACAAATTATTTTTAAATATTTAAATGTATCTGGTGAATATTCTATAACGTTCTGATTTTTTGATATTTCAAAATTAAGATGTTTTTCAATTTTTTCTATATCAATTTTTTCTTCTTTAAATTCAGCTTTTTTTGGATCATTGAAGTTCACAAATCTTTCAAACCAAACATCTTTTTTTTTAAAAAATTGTTTGATTGGTATAGCATCGAAGAATTCATTAGCTAAAAAAATTGTAGGGTTTGAATTTATTTTTTCAATGTCTTTTAACCATGAAAATTTTTTAGAATTTAAATTTTTTTTTTGTTCATTTATTAAATAATTACTTTTTTCATGAATTACAAAACTGCAGGAATTGTAACACTCAGGAAAATTTATTAATGTCTCATCTATTACTTTCATCATTTCGCCATTTCCAGCTCCTAGTTCTAGCAAATTAAATTTTTTTGGAGAGCCTATACTTTTCCAGAAGGTAATTGTCCAAATGGCAATTATTTCTGAAAATAATCTTGTGACATTAGGAGCGGTAATAAAGTCTCCATCTTTACCAAAAGGACTTTTTTTCATATAATAACCATTATCCTTATCGTAAAGAGCTAAATTTATAAATTGATCTAATGGTAAATTATTTGTCTTAGCGAGTTTCATATTTTAAATAACTTAAGATTACTCCTGATAGTATAAATATTAAACTTACTACTTGCCCCATCGTTAAGTTTAAAAATATATAACCCAGTTGTTCATCTGGTACTCTATAAAATTCAATAATAAATCTGAAGATTGAGTAAATTATTAAAAATAATCCTGAAATTAAACCAGTTTTGTTTGAAAATTTATTTCTAAAATAAATTAATAATAAAAATAGAAATAAACCTTCTAATAGTGCTTCGTATAATTGCGAAGGATGTCTAGGAAGATTATCTACCTGAATAAATGTTACTGCCCATGGTACGTTAGTTATAGTTCCATATAACTCTGAATTTATAAAGTTTGCAATTCGTCCAAAAAATAATCCAACTGGAGCGACTAAAGCGACAATATCCATATATAAAAATGGGTTTTGATTATTTTTTTTAGCAAATAATATAGATGCAAAAATAACTCCAATTAAACCACCATGGAAGGACATTCCACCTTGCCAAATTTTAAATATATCTAATGGATTATCTGCATAAAAATTTAAATTATAAATTAAAATGTAACCAAGCCTGCCTCCTAAAATTATACCTATGACCAAATAAGTTAAATAATCATCAAATTTATTTTGAACTTCAATGTTTTGGATAAATATTTTTTTAGCGAGTATCCAGCCAAATAAAATTCCAAATATATAAGCTAGAGAATACCACCTGACTTCTAAAGAAAATATTTCTAAGGCTACTGGGTCAAAATTATTAATGAACATTTTTAATAATACTTATAATGTATATCTTAAATATGAAAAATTCTAAATTTATAATTGATAAGTTTGCTAAATTAATAGAGCAGGGACTAGTATCTTCGAAAGATTTAACAACAGAACTATTTAATATCTTAAAATCTAAAAGAGACGAGTTTGTTTTTAAAATGAAACTTACAAGTAAAGATGAGTTTGAAGTGCTTTCAAAACGTGTTGAGAATCTTGAAAATAAAATAAATAAATTAGAGAAAAAAAAAAATAAAAAAGTTAAACTGGCAAGAAAATCTTAACTTTTAAACCACCCATTTTTGACTTTTCTAACATAATATTTCCTCCATGAGATTTAATAATATCTGATGAAATAGATAAACCAAGACCAACGCTTGATTTTGAGTCTGCTCGTCCTTTATCTATTTTATAGAATGGTTTGAATACATTTTCATGTTCATTCTTGGAGATACCAGGGCCGTCGTCATCTATAATGATAAATAAATTTGAATTTTTTTTATTTAAACTTACTTGAACTTTATTTGCATATTTTAAAGCGTTATCTATTAAATTATTCAAACATCTTTGAACCAAATTTTTTCTTCCATTAATATAAATTCTAGGTAATAGTTTGTAAGAAATATTTTCATTATTATACTTTTGAATTACTTTCTCTATTAATTCAGATAAATTAAACATTTCATCTTTTTCTACATAGGATGAGCTTGTAAATTGAAGATATTCATTAAGCATTTTTTCCATTTCATTTATATCTTCAGTTAATTTTTGTGCAGTATCTTTTTCTTTTATAAATGCAGTTTGTAGTTTCATTCTTGTCAAAGGAGTTCTTAAGTCATGACTTATTCCTGATAACATTTCAGTTCTCTGATTAAGATGTCTCTCAATTCTTTTTCTCATTTTATCAAATTCATGTCCTGCCTGTCTTATTTCAAGAGCACCCGAAGGTCTAAATTCTTCAATGTTTTCACCTTTACCAAATCTTTCTGCTGCGCGAGCTAAATTCGTTATTGGTCTAGTCTGATTTTTTAAAAATATAAGAGAAATTAATACCATTATAAAAGCTGGAACTGTTATCCAAAGAGCAAATATCCTTGCAGAAGAACTTGTTAATCTATCTTTCGGAATTAAAAATTTAAAATACCCCTTGTCATATTTAATTCTTAAATCAACAAGTTCTTTGTAATTAGTTGTATCAAACCAATATCCACCTGATACAAATTTAGATTTTAATTCTCGTCTTAAAGTTCTATCTATTGGACTAAACCATCTCTCATTTATTGCATTTTGTATATCTTCATTATTAACTAGCTCTATATTTAAATCTAAAAATAAAGAAAAAAGATTGGTTATTTCTTCTTTATTAGAATTTTCACTTTGATAAGCCTCGATAAATGCACTGATTTCATTAATCAATGTTCTCGTCATACCTTTGTTGGTTTTAATCCACAAACTATCAAAAAATACAACGGTAATAAGTAATTGAAGTGTAATTACCGGTACTGCAACAATTAAAAGTGCTCTGTAAAATAATCTTTTTGGTAAAATTTTTTTTAGCTTTTTACTCAATCCAGAGAACATAGCCTGCTCCTCTTATTGTTTGTAAAAATTTTGGATTTTTTGGATCAATCTCAATTTTTTTTCTTAAACGAGTTATAATTACATCGATAGATCTTTCTTTATCTAAATTAATTAACTGGCCTATAGCTTCTCTAGAAAAAGTTTTTCCTGGATTATTGATCATTTTTTCTAAAATTATTTTTTCTGTATTATTAATTTTAAATTCTTTATTTTTTTTCATAATCAAGAGCTTATTTAAATCTATTTTAACATTTTCAAACTCAATTACTCTTTTTTGTGCAGTTTTAATTGTTTTATCTAATATATTTTTAATTCTTAAAATTAGTTCTTTTGGCTCAAAAGGTTTGGGCAAGTAATCATCAGCTCCTATCTCAAGCCCCTCTATTCTTTCACTAGGTTGTCCTTTAGCAGTTAAAAGTATTATAGGAGTTTCTAATTTTTTATTATCCTTTATGAAATCTAAACCACTTTTTCCTGGCATCATTATATCTAGTACAATTAAATCAAATTTTATAATTTTAATTTTTTCTGAAGCATCCTCCGCACTTTCAGCTGTTGTAACCAAATATTTATTTTCATTTAAATATTGTTTAACCAGGGATCTAATACCATTATCATCATCAACAACAAGAATATGAGCAAAAAATTTATCCATTAATAATTTTATTTAATACATTATCAAAATTAATTACTTCCTCGGATCTGGAATTTAATAATGCGTTATAAATTCTTTTTTTTTGTAAATTAAAAATTTCATCAAAAATTTTCTTACCTTTATCGTTTAGGTAAACATGTTTAATTCTTGTGTCCTGATCATCCTTTTTAAAGATAATTATATCAAGGTTAATTAAATCCTTTAAAACTCGGTTTAAGCTTTGTTTGGTTACTTTTAATCTTTTAAGAAGTTCTGAAATTGAAATACCTTCATACATGGATAATAAATGGATAACTTTATGATGAGCTAAACCAATAGAATATTTATTAAGTATTTTTTTTGAGTCAGAGAACGTTTCTCTGTAACTTACAAATAATTTTTCAATAAGGTCTTTAAGCTGTTCATCTTTTAAATATAAAAGTTCTTTCATTATAGGTAAGTTATATTGACATATTCAAGATACAAAGATATTTCTTATTTATAAATAAAAAATTTTCAAACATGATACCTTACGACAAAAGATCTGGAAAAATATGGTACAATAACGAATTAGTTGATTGGGCAGATGTTAAATTACACGTTCTTAGTCATGGAATGCACTATGCAAGCTGTGTATTCGAAGGAGAAAGAGTCTACGATGGTGACATTTTTAAATTAGAAGAACATACTGCTAGATTTTTTCATTCTGCAAGAAGGATGGGTTTTGAAATTCCATATAGTGAAGAAGAAATAAATATTGCATCAAAGAAAATTGTTGCAACACAAAATGTTGAAAATGGATATGTAAGACCAGTTGCATGGAGAGGTAGTGAAATGATGGCCATTTCAGCTCAAAAAACTAAAATTCATGTTGCAATAGCAACTTGGGAGTGGGGATCTTATTTTGATCCAAAACTTAAAGTTGAAGGTATCAAATTAAATATATCAAATTGGAGAAGACCTGCACCCAATTCAATACCATGGGATACAAAAGCATCAGGACTTTACATGATTTGTACTCTATCAAAGCATGAGGCAGAAAAACAAGGATACACTGACTCTTTGATGCTTGATCATGAAGGAAATATTGCAGAAGCAACTGGTGCAAATATTTTTTTTAAAGATAAAAATGGAGAAATACATACTCCAATTCCAGATTCTTTTTTAGATGGAATTACTAGAAGAACCGTAATTGAAATTGCAAAATCCAAAAATATTAAAGTGCATGAAAGAAAAATAAGTCCGAGTGAACTACCAAATTTCGAAGGTTGTTTTCTGACAGGTACTGCTGCAGAAGTAACCCCAGTTTCTTGTATTGCCGAAAATCAATTTACAGTTTGTGAAACAATAATAGACTTGAATGAGAGTTATCAAGTATTAGTAAGAAAGAAAAAAGCAGCTTAGTCTTTATTATCCTCTGACATAGCATGATCAATACCTTTGCGCATGTAGTCGTAACCAGTAAACAGAGTTAAGGCAGCAGATAACCACAATAAAATAATTCCTATTGTTTGTGCATTATAATCTTGAAAATTAAGTATTTTATTTCCAGTATCTCCAGATAATAAAAGGCCGATCGAGACCATTTGTAAAACAGTTTTTAGTTTTGCTAGATTAGATACAGGAAGTTTTATTTTTCCTTTTGCTAAAAATTCTCTTAAACCTGAAATTAGAATTTCTCTTGTAAGAATTATTATTGCTGCAATTACTTCATAATTTCTGATCGTTCCATCCATAACTAAAAGTATTAGTGCTGTAGCAACAATGATTTTATCAGCAATAGGATCTAACAATTCACCCAGTTTTGATTCTACTCCAAACATTCTAGCCAACATACCATCTAGAAAGTCCGTAAATGATGCAACAATAAATAATATTAAAGCAGTAAGATCTCCATAAAATCCTGGAAGATAAAAAGCTAAAACAAAAAAGGGAACAATTATTATTCGACCTATGGTTAATATATTTGGAATTTTTTTAAGCATAATTATTCGTGAAAAAAGTTATATATCTTTTTGGCTACTTTTTCTTCAACACCTTCTACGGATTTAATTTCATCTAGGCTAGCTGACTCAACTGATCTTGCAGATCCAAAATGGTTTAATAAAGCCCTTTTTCTTATAGCTCCAATGCCTTCTATTTGATCTAATAAAGATTTACTAATACCTTTCTTTCTCTTAGCTCTATGAGCGCTTATAGCAAATCTATGTGATTCATCTCTAATTCTTTGAAGAAAAAATAGGGTAGGGTCGTTTCTTGTAAATTTGTATTCTTTGCCATTATGAAAAAAGGTTTCATTACCACTATTTCTAAATTTACCTTTTGCTATCGCAACAATTGGAATGTCGTGAAGTCCTAGTTCGTTAAGGCTTTCTCTAGCAACAGAATATTGACCTTTTCCTCCATCTACTACAACCAAATCTGGAAAAGCAAGGTAGTTGTCTTTTTCTTGAACTGCTCTTTTAAACCTTCTATTCAACACTTCTCTCATCATTCCATAGTCATCTTGCTCATTTTTTTTGTGTTTAATATTAAATTTTCTATATCTTTTTTTAATAAATCCTTCATCACCATATGCTATTAAAGCGCCAACACTATTGGTACCTTGAATATGACTATTATCGTAAACCTCAATTAAATTTATATTGTTTTCTAAATTAAATTTTTGAGCTACTGCATCGAACAATTCTTTATTATTCTGACTTTCATAAAGTTTTCTATTAAGACTATCTTTTGCATTTTTTATTGCTTGATTAATAACCTTGAGTTTTGATCCTTTTTTTGCAACTGAAATATTTATCTGTTTACCTTCTTTTTGTGTCAGCGTTTTTTCAATTAATGCTTTTTCTTTTATTTCTTCTGAAAGAATAACTGATGAAGGAACACTTTTATTTTCATAAAATTGAGAGACAAATGAATTTAGGATTTCACTAAATTTTTCATCTGGATCATGTTTTGGAAAAAAAGCTTGATTACCCCAATTTTGTTTTGATCTATAAAAAAACACTTGAATACAAGTTTTTCCAGATTCTTTATATCCAGCAATAACATCTGCCTCAACTAAATTTGCTTCGTTAATTCTCTGTGAAGATTGAATTATGTTTAACGCTTTAATTCTATCTCTTAAAATTACAGCTTTTTCAAAATCAAGATCATCACTTGCTTTTTCCATCTGATTAGAAAGATTTTTTTGAATTTTCCTGGATTTGCCTGAAACAAATTCAATTGCATCCTCTACTGTTTGATTATAATCCTCTTTTTTTACGTACCCAACACACGGCCCAGAACATCTTTTTATTTGATATAAGATACACGGTCTTTCTCTGTTCTTGAAGACGGTATCATCACAAACTCTTAAATGAAAAATCTTTTGGATCATTTTGATTGTCCAATTAGCAGAACCAGCAGAAGCAAAAGGTCCAAAGTAAAAACCTTCTTTTATTTTTTTCCCTCTATGTCTTTTTATTTGAGGCCATTTATCTTTATTGCCAATAAATATAAATGGAAATGACTTATCATCACGTAATAGGATATTAAATTTTGGCTTATACTTTTTAATTAAATTTGCTTCTAGAAGTAATGCTTCACTTTCATTAGATGTTGTTGTTATCTCTAATTTTCTTGTTTGAGACAGCATTCGTTCAGTTCTAATTATATGATTTTTTTCTGCAACATAACTCTTTAATCTATTAGGTAAATTTTTGGCTTTACCCACATAAAGAATTTCATTCTTTTCATTGAGCATTCTGTATACACCTGGAAGTTTTGGTACTAGAGGTAGCTCTTTTTTAATTACTTCTTTTCCTATTTCAGAGCTTATCATGGCTTCTCTTTTTGGTAATTTGAATACCAACAGATGAACACTGTTTTAAGATTTCTAATTTTTCAATTTTTAACATTATTTTAGCAATCCTTTTGTCTTTAAATAATTCGTCAAAAACAGCTTCTGCTAAAGTTTCTAAAAAGTTATAATGTTTCTTTTTTACTAGTTTAGTTATCAATTTTACAATTGTTCCATAATTTACAATAGATTTTATATCTTTATCGCTTGATGGTTTTTTATCTTCATAATCAATTTCTAAACCAAATTTTACTTTTTGAGATTTCTCTTTTTCAAAGTCGTAATAACCGAGTTTTAAATCTAAAATTAATTCATTAATTAGGATTTTTTTCTCATAATTAAATAGGCTTTTATTTTTATCTATTTTGACAATTTTCAAATTATTTTTTTTCATCTTTAAATCCTAGATTCTATGAAATTAATAATTTTTGGGTGGTAATATTTAAAACAAGGATATGAAACCATATAATGACCAGCTGCTTTCTTTTTCATTTCTTTCTTCAACTTTTTGTCAAGAGCTATGAATTTTTTTTCACTTGTAAGTTTTTCTTTACCTTCCGGCCATGCCTCTTCCCATCCACCTATCATTTTTTCTTTAATTTTGCACTTCACACCATTAACTTCAATATCTTTTCCTGTATGACCAGGGGTATCAATCCATTGAATACCAGGAATATTTCCTAAATCTTTCTTCATCCATTCGCTATTGCTACGCCAATCACCCTCCCCATCTACAGGACTGTGAAAAACTAATGCATCTATTCTCTCAAAACTTTTAATCTCGTCTATTACCATTTTTCTTAAAGGTGTATTAGGTCTTCTATCCCAACAATTAGGCATAAAAGAAATCGTGGCATTAAAATCTTTTGGGTGTAAACCTTTGTGTCTAAGAGTATCAATACCTCCACATGATAAACCTGACATAAATATTTGATCTCTTGGAGTTCCTTTAGAAACTAGTTTATCAATAAGATCTTTATTTACCTTTACCCTCTTTGGAATAGCCCATTCAGCTATTACACAGTCATACCAAGGCTTGTGCCAAGCCCCTTTAAATTTCCAGCCACATTTATATCCATCATCTCCTCCTGCTTTATGGAGATTGCCATTAAGCATTAAAACTAGTTCTTTACCTTTAATTTTAGTTCCAGATATTTGACCTAGTTGTTTGGGAAGAAAATCTTTACACTCTCCCCATTTCTTTTCAACTTTCCACCCTCCTTTATTATAAATCATTATGATTTTATTTTCTGGATTTGGAATATCAGTTCCTTTTATTACAGTGACTTTTTTTCCGTCACTATAAATAAATGCATCCCCTTTGATATCTCCAGATTTGCATTCTCTAGCTTCTGCTAATGAAATAACCGTAAATAATATCGAAATTGTAAGTATCAATTTCCTCATTCTTTGCCCATTATATCTGGTGTTTGCCAGTTTAAATTCTGCCCACTATCTATTGCTAAAACTTGTCCTGTAATAGATATATTTTTTATAAAAAAGTCAACAGCATTACATATTTGTTCTACATAAACTTGTCTTTTTAAAGGTGTTGCTAAGTATTGTTTTCTAAAATGTTTTTCAGATTGTCTTTGATTTTTAATAGTTGGACCAGGTGCTATACCGTTTACTCTAATCTTTGGAGCTAAACTCATAGCACTAGTTTTAGTTAAAGTATAAAGTCCAGTTTTACTAATTGTGTAAGAAAAAAAATATGGAGTTAGTTTAAATACTCTTTGATCAATAATATTAATTATATTGTTATTTTTTCCTTTAACATTTTTTGCAAATTCTTTTGATAATAATGCAGGTGTTCTTAAATTTGTTCTTAAATGTTGCCCCCAACTATCTGTTGTAAAGTTTTCTAATTTATCATTTTCAAATAAAGAAGCGTTATTAATTAGACAATCAAAATATTTAAGTTTTGATTTTGCATATTTTACAATTTTATTTACATCATTTTCTTTACTTAGATCACCTTTAACTAAGTAAACTTTAGTACCATCATTTGATAATTCTTTTTTTAACTTCTCAGCTTTTAATTTTGACTTATTAAAATGAATGAGGATTTCTTTATTAGGGCCAGATAATTTTCTTGCAATCGCAGCACCCATTCTTGTTGCTCCACCAGTAATAATTATTTTCCGTGCTTCCATTTTTTATCTCTTTTTTTTGTAACTTTAGTGCCTGGCATACCCATAGTTGATCTACCTTTTGGATAAAGTTTATTTTTTACATCATACTGCCTTATTTTTGGATTTAATGTAATTTCTAATTCAGTACTTTCTAATTTTCTTATTTCATCTCGTATTTTAGCTGCTTCCTCAAACTCTAAATTAGATGCTGCCTCTTTCATTTTTTTATCCAAGCCTTTGAGATGTTTTTTAAGATTTCCACCAATATTTGAACCCTCGCTTATTTTGACGTAATCTTTCTCATAGACACTTTCTAGAATATCGCTGATATCTTTTTTTACCGACTTTGCATCTATTTTGTGTTTCTTGTTATAAGCTAATTGAATTTTTCTTCTTCTATCAGTTTCAGCAATTGCTTTTTTTATACTTTTTGTCTCTTTGTCAGCATATAAAATTACTTTGCCATCAACGTTTCGTGCTGCTCTTCCTATTGTCTGTATTAAAGAAGTTTCAGATCTCAAAAAACCTTCCTTATCAGCATCTAAAATTCCAACTAATGCACATTCAGGAATATCTAATCCTTCTCTCAATAAATTAATACCAACCAAAACATCAAATACACCCATTCTTAAATCTCGCATAATTTCAATTCTTTCTAGTGTATCAATATCTGAGTGCAGGTATCTTACTTTGACTCCATTCTCATGAAGATATTCTGTTAAATCCTCAGCCATTTTTTTAGTTAGTGTGGTCACTAATACTCTATGATTATTTTCTATAACTCGTTTACATTCATGCATTAAATCATCCACTTGATTTTTTGCAGGTCTTATTTCTACAGGAGGATCAATTAACCCTGTTGGTCTAATTACCTGATCTATAAAATTACCTTTTGTTTGTTCCAACTCCCATGGTCCAGGAGTTGCTGAAACAAATACTGTTTGAGTTCTCATTAAGTCCCATTCTTCAAATTTTAATGGTCTATTATCCATACACGAAGGAAGTCTAAATCCATATTCTGCTAGAGTACTTTTTCTTGATCTATCTCCTTTATACATTCCATTAAGTTGAGGAACTGTAACGTGGCACTCATCTACAAATATTAAAGTATTATCAGGAAAGTATTCAAAAAGAGTAGGAGGGGGTTCGCCTGGTTTTCTTCCTGACAAAAATCTTGAATAGTTTTCAATACCAGCACAAGATCCAGTTGCCTCAATCATTTCAAGATCAAATTTAGTTCTTTCTTCTAATCTTTGTGCCTCTAATAATTTATTTTCAGCACGGTGTTTTTTTAAAGTAACTTCTAATTCTTTTTTAATATTAATTACTGCTTGCTCAATCGTAGGTTTTGGAGTGATGTAGTGACTATTGGCATAAACTTTTACCAAACTTAATTCTCTTACTTTATCACCTGTTAAAGGATCAAATTCTTCTATCTGTTCAAGTTTATCTCCAAACAAACACAATCTCCACGCTCTATCCTCTAAGTGTGATGGAAAAATTTCTAAGTATTCTCCTCTTGCTCTAAATGTACCTCTATAAAAATTTTGATCATTACGTTTGTATTGGAGAGCGACTAAAGACTTAATTATTTCTTCTCTATTATAATCATAATTTTTTTGGAGTGTTAAAGTCATTTTGCTATATGCTTCAACAGATCCAAGACCATAAATACAAGAAACGCTTGCAACAATTAATACATCATCTCTTTCTAATAGTGATCTTGTTGCAGAGTGTCTCATCCTATCAATTTGTTCATTAATTGAGGCCTCTTTCTCAATATACGTGTCCGATCTTGGTACATAAGCCTCAGGAGTGTAATAGTCATAGTATGAAACGAAATATTCAACAGCATTGTCAGGAAAAAAGGTTTTCATTTCCCCATAAAGTTGAGCAGCAAGTGTTTTATTTGGAGCCAATATCAAGGCAGGTCTATTAGTAGCTTCAATAACTTTAGCCATAGTAAAAGTTTTTCCAGATCCTGTTACACCAAGTAAAACTTGATTAAATTGATCTTTGTTAGCACCATTAACTAATTTTTTAATTGCTTCAGGCTGGTCACCAGCAGGTTTAAAATCAGATTTAATTTTGAATTTTTTTCCACCTTCAAGTTTTCCACCTATTTTTGGATTTTTACTCTGTATATCTGTAATTAAATCTTGATAAGTATTTTCCATATATTAAACAACGTAGTAGAATTTATTTATATTTCAATGAGCATAATATCAGACAGTTTGAAGAAGATTAAACCATCGCCTACTGTTGCTGTAACTCAAAAAGCAAGAGAATTAAAAGCGGCCGGAAAAGATGTCATTGGTCTAGGTGCAGGTGAGCCAGACTTTGATACCCCAGACAATATTAAACAAGCAGCTATAAAGGCAATAAATGATGGTGATACTAAATATACACCAGTTGATGGTACACCAGCATTAAAGAAAGCAATCGTAGAAAAATTCAAAAAAGAAAATAATTTAGATTATACAACTGATCAAATTACAGTTGGTGCGGGTGGTAAGCATGTAATTTATAATGCGATGATGGCCACTTTAAATGAGGGAGATGAAGTTATAGTTCCTGCTCCTTATTGGGTTTCTTATCCAGATATGGTTTTATTAGCAGGCGGAAAACCTGTAATAATGGAATGTGATGAGAAACAGGCTTTTAAAATAAATCCATCAGATTTAGAAAAATTTATAACTCCAAAAACAAAATGGATAATATTGAACTCACCTTCAAACCCAACTGGAGCATGTTATACAGAACAAGACATTAAAGCAATTGCTGCAGTTTTAGAAAAATATAGCCACGTATATATTTTAAGTGACGATATTTACGAGCATGTAACCTATGATAATTTTAAGTTTTTTACTATAGCTCAGATAAACAGTTTAAAAGAAAGAGTACTGACAATGAATGGTGTAAGTAAAGCTTATTCTATGACTGGTTGGAGAATAGGATATGCAGCTGGACCAAAAGATATTATTAAAGCAATTGCAAAAATACAATCACAATCAACAACAAATCCATCTTCTATAAGCCAAGCTGCTGCAGTTGAGGCACTAAACGGTACTCAAGATTTTATTAAAAAAAGAGCAAGTTCTTTTCAAGAAAGAAGAGATTTTGTTGTAAAATCACTAAATGATATAGATGGTATCGAATGTTTGAATCCAGATGGAGCATTTTATGTTTTTCCAAGTTGTAAAGGTTTGATGGGTAAAAAAGACTCAAATGGAAATGAAATAAAAACAGATACCGATTTTGTTAAATTATTATTAGAGAATAGTGGAATAGCCGTGGTTCAGGGGTCAGCTTTTGGATTAGAAGGTTTCTTTAGAATTTCTTATGCAACATCAATGGATAATCTTAAGAAAGCAATGGATAAAATATCTAGTTTTTGTAAATCCTTAAGTTAATGAAAACAGCCTTAGTCTTTGGTTCAACAGGTTTAGTTGGTAGTCATCTTCTTGATCAATTAATAAAAAATGAGAACTATAATAAAATTAAACTTTTTGTACGTTCAGAAATCATCATTAATGACCTTAAAGTTGAGATTGTTAAAACTGATTTTAATAATATTGAAAAGCATAAGGAAGAGATGACAGGTGACCACTGTTATTTTTGCATTGGTACCACAAAGCAAAATTCACCTGATAAAGATGAATATAGAAAAGTTGAACTTGATTTACCAAAACAAATCGCACAAATAACAAAATCTAACTCAGTAAATTCATTCGTTTTTGTCTCTTCAGGCTATGCAGATCCTAATAGTTCAGGAGATTATTTAAAATTTAAAGGATTAGTAGAGGAAGAGCTAAAAAGATTGAGTTTTAATAAACTTGGAATAATGAGACCTTCTTTTTTAATTGGAGATAGAAAAGAAAAAAGATTAGGAGAGAAATTAGGTATTTTTGTATTTAAATTATTATCACCTTTATTTTTAGGACCATTAAAAAAAATGAAACCAATTCAATCTGAAAAAGTTGCAAAAGCAATGATTAAAATTTCTAATGGTGACTTTAGACAACAAGTATTCGAGTCTAATGAAATATTTGAAATTAGTAATAATTAATTTTTAAAATTTAAAATATTCTTTTATGTCTTTTTGAAACAATAAGTAAATACAAGAAATCTGAAATAAAGTATTCAAACTTAAAATAAATCTTACAACCAATTCATTAAATCCTATTTCTGGTATAGGTCCATAAGGAGCAGCAAAACTTACATTTATTGCCCCAATTAAATCTAACAAACCAATCACATTCCAAAACAGCAAAAGACCCCATAGTATAGTGCTTGGTTTTTTTATAATGTGGTAAACTAAAAATAAAGCAGTTATCCCAATAAAAAAGTCACCCACAAAAGGAATTATCCATTCGGATGGTGCCGAACGTTCATTTTCGGTAAAAATCCAAAACAAAAACAAACCTGACCCAACTGCTCTGAATGACATCCATCCAGTTACAAAAATAATCCAATTTAATTTCATTTTTTAGTGAGACAAAAATTTTTCTGCTTCAAGTGCAGCCATACAACCCATACCTGCAGCGGTTACAGCTTGTCTAAATGTTTTGTCTTTGACATCTCCAGCTGCATAAACACCAGGAACATTTGTCTCTGTAGAATCTGGTTTAGTAACTAAATAACCTTCAGTATCCATTTCCAACTGATCTTTAAAAAGTTGAGTAGCTGGATCATGACCAATAGCAATGAATACGCCATCAAGTTTCAATTCTTGTATTTTATTTGTTTTAACATTTTTAATCTTTATTCCTTTGACATTTTTAGGATCTTTATCACCAATTACATCTTCAACCACTGAATCCCAAATAATCTCTATTTTTTTATTTTCCATTAATTTTTTTTGAAGCATCTTTTCAGCTCTTAAACTATCTCTTCTATGAATTAATTTTACTTTTGAAGCAAACTTTGTAAGAAACATTGCTTCTTCAACCGCTGCATTACCTCCTCCAACTACAGCAACTTCTTTATTTTTAAAAAAGAAACCGTCACAAGTTGCACAAGCAGAAACTCCAAATCCTCTAAATTCCTGTTCTGATTTTATATTTAACCATCTTGCTTGAGCTCCAGTAGAAATAATAATGCTATCAGCAGTGTATTTCTGCCCACTATCACCAGTTGCTTCAAACGGTGAGCTTTTTAAATTTACAGATCCAATATGGTCTTCAATCATTTCAGTTCCAACTGCTTTTGCTTGTTCTTTCATCTGATCCATTAACCATGGTCCTTGAATAACTTCAGAAAATCCTGGATAATTTTCAACATCAGTTGTAGTTGTTAATTGTCCTCCTGGCTCAGATCCATAAACTAAAATAGGATTTAACATTGCACGAGCAGCGTAAACTGCTGCAGTGTATCCGGCAGGGCCGGATCCAATTATTAACACTTTTGTGTGTTTAGTTGGATTTTGACTCATATGAAAGCTATATAGTGATTAATGTCTAAATTAAAAGGTATTTTATTAACCCAGGGAATGCATGGCATGATAAGCCAGGTAGAAGGTTTAGCTAAAGCTTTAGATTTGGATTTCACACACCACAAGGTTGAACTAAGTAGTTTCTGGAAAATGATACCACCAAAGTATACGCCTATTTCAAAAAATGTTTATAACAAAATAAATCAAAATGAATTTGATATTATTATTTCTTGCGGACGTAAAAGTGTTATTCCTTCAATTCATTTAAAAAATACTGCGAATAAAAAAGTATTTAATATTCACATACAAGATCCAAAAGTAGATTTAAATCATTTTGATTTTATTGTAGCTCCAGAACATGATTCTTTAATTGGTCAAAATGTTATCAGCACTAAGGGCGCTATTCATTATCTCACTGAGAATGAAATTAGAGAAAATAAAGATTATCTAAAATCATTTATTAAAAATGATGAGAGGAAAATCTGGACTTTAATTATGGGTGGGCCAACTAAATATTACGATTATTCTACTAAAAATATGAAGCATATTTTTACCAGTTTATATAAAATTTTAAAAAAATATGACTTTCAATTAGTTGTGATTCCTTCAATGAGGACACCAATCAACACTATTCATTATGCCAAAGAATTTTTTGGGTATAATCATACAGTCATAATGGATGTTGATAAAAAAGCATATTTGTCAGCTTTAGCAATTGCAGAAAACATCGTTGTTACCTGTGATTCAAGTTCAATGATTTCAGAGGCAGCTTTAACTGGAAAACCAATTTATATAGCTGGTATTTTGCCTAAAAAAAATGACAAAAGGTTTCAAAAATTTAGAAATCTATTTAGAGAATTAAATATCACTCGTAATTTGGGTGAAGAAATTGAAAATTGGAACTATCAAAAACTTGATGAAACGAATAGAGTAGCGAATATTATCAAACAAAAACTAAATTTTTAATGTCTTTTTTAAATTCAATCAAAACTCAATCCAAAAAATATGAATTTCCATTTGATCATTGGGAATATCATAACGCACTTACAAATGGAGCGATAGACGAAATAGTTAAAGCAGATATTCCGGATGTTAGCAAGCACAACCTTAGCTACGATGGCACTAGAGCAATTGATGGTGGCGCAGCAGAATTTAGAGAGGGGATTGCTTCTGGTGGTGAGGCAATTAAATTTAGATGTTTTGTAACAAAAGAAAATGAAAAACAATTTCCAAATCTTGTTAAATTTATTAATGAACTACAATCTAAAGAAGTTTACCAAACTATTTCAAAAATGATAAATAAGGATCTGACCAACTCTTATGTCAGAGTAGAGGTTATTTGTGATAGAGAGGGTTTTTGGTTGAAACCTCATTGTGATATTAAAGAAAAATTAATGTCAGGTTTGATATTTGTTAATAATGCCAATGAGTCTGAAGATCTTGGCACAGATTTTTACAATGAAAAATTAGAAAAAGTTAAAACAGTTCCTTATAAAAATAACTATGGATATATGTTTACTAGTGGCCCCAATACTTGGCATGGTATGGAAAAGAAGAAAATATTTAAGGAAAGACGTTGTATACAGGTCAATTATGTTACTTTTGAAACAGATTGGAAAGTTTTATAATTAAATATCTTGAAGAGAAGTTACCTCTAATTTTTTAGTTTTTA
Source organism: uncultured Pelagibacteraceae bacterium (assembly GCA_902559075.1). Taxonomy (GTDB): domain Bacteria; phylum Pseudomonadota; class Alphaproteobacteria; order Pelagibacterales; family Pelagibacteraceae; genus Pelagibacter. Next base: position 58,473 of record CACEGO010000003.1, read on the forward strand.
GAGACTTGATTGCCTCCAAGCAAGCTTGAGCAGTTGACATATTGGTACAGTAAGGAACTTTATTTTTAAGTGCCGCTCTCCTGATGGCGATTGCGTCACTAACTCTATACTGTCTGTTTCCACCACCAGTATTAATTACGAGTGCAATTTTTTTTGAGTCTAACACGTCGACTATATGAGGAGATCCCGTGCTTACTTTATTAATAACTCTACATTTCATTCCATGTTTTTGAATATATTCAGCAGTTCCTCTAGTTCCACATAAGGAGAAATTTAATTTAATTAGTTCCTTTGCTAAATCAATTCCCTCATCTTTATGAGAATCTTTTAATGATATGAAAGCAAGTCCCTGTTTTGGTAGTGAGTTTGCTGCAGCAATTTGACTTTTAGCAAATGCCATACCAAAATTTTTATCAAACCCCATAACTTCACCAGTTGATTTCATTTCAGGACCTAAAAGTAGGTCGCTATTAGGAAATTTATTAAAAGGAAATACAGCTTCTTTAACTGCATACATGCCCTTTGATTTATCTTTCAAATTAAACTTAGATAATTTTTCACCAGCCATTACACGTGATGCAATTTTAGCAAGAGGAATACCTTTTGCTTTTGACACAAATGGTACTGTTCTACTAGCCCGAGGGTTTACTTCAATAACATAAATTTCATCTTTTTTAATTGCAAACTGTATATTCATGAAACCTTTTACGTTTAAAGCTAAAGCTAATTTTTTAGTTTGATTTTCTATTTCTTCTAGAAGATATGGTTTAATCGATACAGGAGGCAGACTACAAGCTGAGTCTCCTGAATGAATTCCAGCTTCTTCTATATGTTGCATAATCCCTGCTACATGAACTTGTTTTCCATCTGATATAGCATCTACATCTACTTCCATTGCGTGATCAATAAACTTATCAATTAAAATAGGATTTTCTTCTGCTGCTTTAAATGCTTCCTCAACAAATTTTTTAAGTTGATTTTTCTCATGCACAATTTCCATAGCTCTTCCACCTAATACGTAAGAGGGCCTAACCATTAAAGGTAAACCAATTTTGTCTGCAATTTTAATTGCTTGTTTAAATGTTTTTGCAATTCCACTTTTAGCTTGTTTTAATTTTAATTTATTAAGAAGATTTCTAAATCTATCTCTATCCTCAGCTAAATCTATTGATGTGTACTGTGTTCCTAAAATTGGAAGTTTATTGTCATATAAAAATTTAGCTAGTTTAATTGGAGTTTGACCACCGAATTGAGCAATGATACCAACTAAGTTTCCTTTTTCTTGTTCTTTTTTTATTATATTAAATACATATTCTTCTTTTAGAGGCTCAAAATAAAGACGATCACTCGTGTCATAATCTGTTGAAACAGTTTCAGGATTACAATTAACCATTATTGTCTCAAAACCTACATCTTTAAGCGAAAAACTTGCTTGGCAGCAGCAATAATCAAACTCTATTCCTTGTCCTATTCTATTAGGACCACCTCCTAGAATTATAATTTTTTTCTTAGCTGAAGGATCTGCTTCACAATCAGAATTAATTGAAAAATTACGCTGATATGTTGAGTACATATAAGGAGTAAAAGACTTAAATTCTGCAGCACAAGTGTCTACTTTTTTAAATACAGGTAAAATTTTTAAAGCCGTTCTTTTTCGTCTTACAACATCTTCTGGAAAATTAGTTAATTCTGATAGTTTTTTATCTGAAAAACCAATAGATTTAATTCGATTAAATTCATTAAAATTTTTTGGCAATCCTTTATTTTTAATTTTTCTTTCATTATCTACAATTTCTTTAATTTGAGCTAAGAACCATGGATCAATTTTTGACAAGGCAAATATTTTTTTTAAATTAATTTTTTTTCTAATAGCTTCAGCAACAAGCAAGATTTTATTTGGAATATTTTCTTTAAGTTTTTTTTCAATTTGATTTTTGTTTAGATCGAAGATTCTATCTAGTCCTGAAAAACCAGTTTCAAGAGAAACCAAAGCCTTTTGAAGAGACTCTTTGAAGTTTCTTCCAATTGCCATTGCTTCACCAACAGATTTCATTGATGTTCCTAAAATTGGTGGAGAAGTTGAAAATTTTTCAAAAGTAAATCTTGGAATTTTAGTTACCACATAATCTATACTTGGTTCAAATGAGGCTGGGGTTACTTTGGTAATTTCATTTTTTAATTCATCTAACGTGTAGCCAACGGCAAGCTTTGCAGCAACTTTTGCTATTGGAAAACCTGTTGCTTTTGATGCAAGTGCAGATGATCTAGAAACTCTTGGGTTCATTTCAATTACAACCATCCGACCATTTTTTGGGTTGATTGCAAATTGAACATTTGAGCCACCTGTTTCAACTCCAATTTTTCTTAAACATGCAATAGAAGCATTTCTCATTACTTGGTATTCCTTATCTGTTAATGTGAGTGCAGGAGCAACAGTTACCGAGTCTCCAGTATGAATTCCCATAGGATCAACATTTTCAATTGAGCAGATAATTATGCAATTATCTTTTTTATCTCGCACTACTTCCATTTCAAATTCTTTCCAACCTTCTAGACACTCTTCAACTAATACTTGGCTTACTGGAGATTCGTGTAATCCATTTTTAATAATTTTTAAGTAGTCTTTTTTATTTTTTGCAATTCCTCCCCCTAATCCCCCAAGTGTAAAAGCAGGTCTTATAATAGCGGGCAGTCCAATTTTTCTTAAAACTTTTGATGCCTGATTTATATTAATAACGATTTCAGACTTAGGTAAATCTAAACCTATATCAACCATATTCTTTCTAAATTTTTTTCTATCTTCTGCATTAGAAATGGCTTTTGAATTTGCACCTATTAATTCAATTCTATATTTTTTTAAAATTCCCTTTTTTTCAGCTTCCATTGCAAGATTAAGGGCAGTTTGTCCGCCCATTGTTGGAAGAATTGCATCAGGCTTTTCTTTTTTAAGAATTTTTTCTAATACATTTAATGTGATTGGCTCAATGTAAGTTTTATCAGCTACATCTGGATCCGTCATAATGGTTGCTGGATTTGAATTTATTAAAACTACTTTATAACCCTCATCTTTAAGGGCTTTACATGCTTGTGTACCTGAATAGTCAAATTCACATGCTTGTCCAATAATTATCGGGCCAGCTCCAACAACTAAAATTTTTTTAAGATCTTTTCTTTTTGGCATTTTTTTTTATGTTGTTAATAAATTCCTGAAATAAATAAACACTGTCTTGAGGTCCTGGATTAGATTCTGGATGGTATTGAACTGAAAATATTGGTTTGTTTTTAAGTCTAATTCCCTCAATAGTATTATCAAAAAGAGATTTATGAGTTATCTCAATTTTTTTTGGCAAAGTTTCTTCTACTACTACAAAACCATGATTTTGACTTGTAATTTCTACTTTATCATGAATTAAATTTTTAACAGGATGGTTAGCGCCTCTATGTCCCAACTTCATTTTTGTTGTTTTGCCGCCCAAAGCTAATGCCAAAATTTGATGACCTAAACAAATACCAAATATAGGTAAATTGTTTTTTATAAGTTCATTAATTATTACGATTGAATATTTTCCAGTTGCAGCTGGGTCTCCCGGCCCATTAGACAAAAAAATTCCATTTGGTTTCAAACTAAGTATTTTTTGTGCATTTGTTTGACAAGAAACAACAGTAACTTTACATTTGAAGTCAGAGAAATATCTTAAAATATTTTTTTTAATTCCATAATCAATCGCAACTACATGGAATAAATTTTTATTATTCTTTTTATATCCTGTTTCTTTTTTCCATGTTTGAAGACCTCTCCAAGTATAATTTTTCTTAGTTGAAACTACTTTTGCAAGATCTAAATTTTTTAATCCACCCCATTTAATTGTAGTATTTGTTAATTTACTAATATTAAATTTTCTATTTTTTGAATATGATATTGTTCCCTTGGGTGCACCTTTATCTCTTATAAAGTTTGTAAGGCTCCTTGTGTCTAAGCCAGTAATTCCAACAATTTTATTTTTCTTTAGCCAGGCATCTAAATGTAGAAAAGATCTGTAGTTTGAAGGTGAAGTTATTTCAGAGTTAACTATAACACCTCTTGCCCATATTTTATCAGATTCGTGGTCCTCTTTATTCGTTCCGACATTTCCGATATGGGGAAACGTAAAGTTTATAATTTGACCCGCATATGAGGGGTCAGAAATGATTTCCTGATACCCGGTTAAGGAAGTATTAAAACAAACTTCACCAGTTGCTTCTCCCTGGTATCCAATTCCAATTCCCTTAAAAACCTTTTTATTTTCAAGAACTAAAATGCCTGTATTGATTTGAGATTTTATTTTTGAGTTAGTTTTTTTTGCTTTTTTGATCAATTACAACTCATGAGTTAAAGGTTAATACAATAATTGCATTATTATCGCAACAGAGATGTAATATAAAATTGTAAAAAAACAAATTTTCTTTTGAAGAATTTTATCTTTGCAGTAGATTAAAAAATTATGTCATTAAAACAGACCATTGAAAACGAATACAAAAATGCTTTAAAATCAAAAGACAAAAATAAAATATCAACCTATAGGTTAATATTATCTTCTATTAAAGATTTAGATATTGTTAATAGATCGGGACCGAATAAAAAAGATACCGATGACGAGGATATTAAGAAACTTTTAAAAAAAATGCTCAAACAAAGAGCCGAATCAATTGAAATTTATAAAAATAACAACAGATCAGATCTTTTAGAAGTTGAGCAAAATGAATATGATATTTTAACAGGTTTCCTCCCTAAACAACTTGGGGAAGATGAAACTAAGAAAATTTGCTCAGACATAATTTCAAAACTTGGCGCAAGTTCAATTAAAGATATGGGAAAAGTAATGGGTGAATTAAAGAAGACTTATGCTGATGAAATTGATTTTGCTAAAGCGGGTCCAATGATTAAAGATTTGTTAAACAAATAATGAAATATCCAAAAGAGTACCTTGATGAGATTAAAACAAGACTAAAAGTTTCTTCAGTTGTATCTAAAACTGTTTCATTAAAAAAAAGAGGTAAAGAGTTTATTGGTTTATCTCCTTTTAAAAATGAAAAAACACCATCATTTACTGTTAATGATGAAAAAGAATTTTACCATTGTTTTGCAACTTCTGAGCATGGAAATATCTTTGATTTTGTAATGAAAACCCAGAATTTAAAATTTGGTGAAGCCGTTAAACATTTAGCTCAATTAGCTGGTATGCAGCCATATATGTTTTCAAAAAAAGATGAAGAACGAGAAAAAAAATGGATTGAATATAAGTCTATTTATAATGAATATGTGAATTTTTATCATAATGAATTATTAAAAAATGAAACTTTTTCAGTCGCTAGAGATTATTTAAAAAACAGATCACTAGGTAAAGACGAGGTAAAAAAATTTAAGATAGGTTATATAGAAAAAAATCCAAATTTTTTAGATAAATTTAAAAAAAATTATAGTGAAGAAACATTAGTTGAAACAGGCTTGTTTTATTTTGATGATAAAAAGAAAATTTATGTTGAAAGATTTAGGGGTAGATTAATTTTTCCAATAAATAATATTTCAGGATATCCAATTGCTTTAGGTGGAAGGATAATAGAAAGTTTAGATTATTTAGCAAAATATATTAATTCCCCTGAAACAATTTTTTTTAAGAAAGGATCTAATTTATACAATTTAGATCTGGCTAGAAAACTTTCAAATAAGCTGGATCATATTTATTTAGTTGAAGGTTATATGGATGTTGTTGGCTTAGCAAAAAATGGAATTGAAAATGTTGTCGCAAATTTAGGGACATCTTTAACAGATAGACAAATTTTAATCCTTAATCAATTTTTTGACGATATTATAATATGTTTTGATGGTGACGAGAGCGGATATAAAGCTGCATTAAGAGCCGCTGAAAATTCAATAAAAGAATTAAAACCAGAAAAACAAATTTCATTTTTATTTTTACCAGATAAAGAGGATCCAGACAGTTTTGTTAATAAAAATGGAAAAGCAAATTTTGTGGACTTTACAAAACAAAGCAAACTATCAATACACCAATTTATTTTCAGTCATTATAAAAAACAAACTGAGAACAATCCTTCATCAATGGCAATTTTTGAAAAAAAACTTAGAGCTATTGCAAATACGATTAAAGATGACTTCATTAGAAAATATGTACTTGAATACTTTTTAGAAAAGATATCAGATTTAACCCCTTATTCTAATCAGCAAAAGAAAAAGTATTATGTTAAAAGAACAAAATCACTAGAGACCACAAAAAAATATTTTAATGAAAGTAAATCTTTAACTGCTGTTGAACTTAAAGAGTTTTCTTTATTGTATTTGCTAATTAATAATTTGCATTTATTTCAGTCAAATATTCACTTAATTGAAAATATTAAACTATTTACTGAAGAAAATAAGAAAATATTTGAGGTATTATTAAAAAAATTTAAATCTGAAAATTATATTACAATAGAAGATCTAAATTTAGATAGTTTTCTATTAGATAAAATAAATAAATTTGCTCCAATAAAGCATATCCTCAAAAATCAATCTGATAATGATGAAAAGACTATAGAGTTATTAGAGGACATATCTAGAGACCTAGTGAATTTTGATCTTGAGTTTAGAATCCAGGAATTGGAATCAAAGTTTTCAGTAGATATGAGTGAGACTACATTTAATGAGCTAAAAGAGCTAAAAAAAAAGCAGAATCTCAATTAATCTGACCAAATTAACAATGGATTTTTACGTAATTGACATTATATAAGAGGTCCAAACTCTTATTACTGTGGAAAGAATTATAACAAAATCATTTGCTAGACTAATGGGTCGAGGAACCCATAGAGGTTTTATAACTTACGAGGAGTTAAGTAAATCTCTTGGAAAAAGAAATTTATCTGATGAGAATTTAAGTCAAGCATTTATTCATATTTTAGACGAAAATATTACGTTAGTTGAAAAAAAATCTGATTTTAAAGTCTTAAGAAAGAAAGAAAGTTTCAATAAAGAAGAGGGCAAAACAATTGAGAAGAGTGATGACCCTATTAGAATGTACCTCAGAGAGATGGGAGGTGTTGAATTACTTTCTAGAGAAGGTGAAATCGCTATTGCTAAGAGAATAGAGGCTGGAAAAGATGTAATGTTAATAGCACTATCTCAAAGCCCAATAACTGCTCAACAATTTTTTGAATGGAATGGAAAACTACAAAAAGATGAAATTCTTGTTAGAGAAATTATAGATATTGATACTAATTATATGGAGGACGAATCCACTGGTCCAAGCGCAAAACAAAAAAATTCTGGTGAAACAGATACAGAAGAAAATTCTTCAGATGAGGATGAAGATTTTAATCCAACTCTCGCTGCGATGGAAACTGAGATTAAACCTAAAGTTCTTAAAACCGTTAATACTCTTACCAAAGAATATTCAAAATTAATAAAATACCAAAAAGAAAAACTCGATTGTGTATTAAATTCTACCAACTTTTCAGCTACAAAAGAAAAAGGATATCAAAAAATAGTTAATGATATTTTAGAAAATATCAAATCTCTTCAATTGTCCCCATCAGTTTTAGAAGAACTTGTACAAAAGCATTATGTGGAAAATAAGAAGATTATTTCGCTAGAAGGAAACCTTTTAAGACTCGCAATGGACCATCAGATTCCTAGAAATGAGTTTATAAAATTTTATGTCGGCAACGAAATTAACCCTAATCTTAAAAAATTTTTAGATACAAATAGTATCTGGAAACAATTTTTTACAAAAAATAAAGAGGAATTCAAAAATATAAGAGAGAGATTAATAGAGATCAGTCATAAACTTGGTATATCAGTTACTGATTTTAAAAAATTAGTTAGTAGAGTGCAAAAAGGAGAAAAAGAGTCAAGAATTGCAAAAAAAGAAATGGTAGAGGCTAATTTAAGATTAGTTATCTCTATTGCTAAAAAATATACAAACAGAGGTCTTCAATTTTTAGATTTGATTCAAGAGGGAAACATTGGCTTAATGAAAGCCGTAGACAAATTTGAATACAGAAGAGGATATAAATTTTCTACTTATGCTACATGGTGGATAAGACAGGCAATAACAAGGTCAATTGCTGATCAAGCAAGAACAATCAGAATTCCAGTACATATGATAGAAACAATTAATAAAATTGTTAGAACTCAAAGATTAATTTTGAGTGAATTTGGAAGAGAGGCAACACCAGAGGAATTAGCTCAAAAATTAAGAATGCCTCTAGATAAAGTTAGAAAAGTTTTAAAAATCTCTAAAGAACCTGTTTCATTAGAAAAAACTGTTGGAGATGAAGAAGATAGTAGTTTAGGGGATTTTATAGAAGATACAAAAGCTTTAGCACCTCTTGAGCAAGCAATTAAATCTAATCTAGGTGAAGCGACAACTAAAATATTATCTACCTTAACACCAAGAGAGGAAAGAGTTTTGAGAATGAGATTTGGTGTTGGTATGAATACAGATCATACGTTAGAGGAGGTCGGATTGCAGTTTTCAGTTACCAGAGAAAGAATTAGACAAATTGAAGCTAAAGCACTTAGAAAATTGAAACATCCAAGCAGATCTAAGCAATTAAAAAGTTTTTTGGAAAGTTAGTTTAGGGCCGTTAGCTCAATAGTAGAGTACTGCATTGACATTGCAGGGGTAGTTGGAGCGTAACCAACACGGCCCACCATTAATAGTTTTATACAATTGATAAGTTATATAAAATGATATAGTTAATTTATCATTATAAGGGCCTGTAGCTCAGTTGGTTAGAGCAGTACACTCATAATGTATTGGTCCCAGGTTCGAGTCCTGGCGGGCCCACCAAATCTTAATAAATTAAATTATAAATAATTTTTAATTTTTTAAGTTCTACTAATTTCATCTGGTCCGATGCATAGAGATTGTGCTTCAGCAATTTTTTTAGGCAAACCATCAAGTTTCCAGTTATTTCTTAAAATATCAAAATAATCATTAGGATTAAAGTCTGGTCCACTAACTAGCTTAATTCCAAAGTAATTCTCACTTTCATACCAAGCCATCATTGAGCTAATCATACTTCCAATATGTTTAAGTCCAGGTGCTTGCATCATTACCAGTTTCATAGATTTAAAGAGAGGTTGGACTAAAATAACTTCTGCAGCACCATCAATTCTACGTCCATTAATTTCTATAGGGATTCTTGCATCCTGAAGATTCTTTATATTTTTATTTTCTATGGATGTTGAGAAAGAAAATAAAATACCCATTCTTGAGCAATCATTTTTTTTAATAAAAAATCTTAATTTATCACCATGAATTACTTCACCATGTTTAGCAGTAACTACAAAATCACTAAATTCTTCAACACTCCAACCTTCTTCAGCTTGAGCTTGGTAGGCAAATACAATAAAAAAAAGAGATAGATGTAATAAAATAATAAGTAAAACTTTTTTCATGATTTAAGCTCCACTTTGAAACCATTTTTTCTGAATATTTTAATGATTTTGTCCCAAACTAAACTGTTGTGTGCACCAGGGCTAATTTCGAATTTGAATGTTTTTTTATAAACTGGATCGCAGTTATCGTACGCAACGTAAGCGCTCACATGACAGTACTTACAGACACGGTCTATTTCCATATATTGGAGCTCCTTTTTTTAATTGATTTATTAAAAGTTAATAATTTAAAGTTGTTAATGGTCTCACTCCTTTTCTTTAAATCTCGCTTTCGCAACAAGGGAGTAATGAAAAAAAGTGGAAAACGATAGAAAAGGAATGAAATCCAATGCATGTTGAAACAATCTCATTTGTCTATGTTAGAATTTTGCTACAAACTTGTTTTATTTATGAATTTTAAAAATAATTTTTTTTATTAGTTTACTTAAATTTAACCAAAAATTATTTCTCAATTTTTAAGCGAGTATGCACAAAAAATTAATTTTTTGAAAATTCTTCAAGTGTTTTAAATAACACATTAATATTATTATCATTAGAATTTAAAATTGATGCAAATTCTTCTTTTTGTGTTCTTGCTAAGCTAAGACCTTCAATTATTAAATCTCTTATTAAAGGATTTTCAGAATCTTTTGTATAAATTCTCCAATCAATTTTTATTTCTGGTCTCTCTGACGTAGCAACTAGTAAACTGTTAACTATGGTATAATTTTTATTCAAAACTTTTTTACCAACGACATCAATTTTTGGATTAGTATATTCTGATAACCTGCTTGAAAAGCTTTTTAAAAAATAACCTTCAAATAAATTTAGATATATTTCTTTTTGATTTTTATCTAAGTTTTTTCTAATTGAACCTAGAGAATAAAAGCCAACACCCCTTATGTCGACTGTTTCTTTAGCAATAGTTTTAAGTCCATTTATTTTGTCTTCCTTAGAAATATTTTTAGATAAAACGTCAGATGCTCTATTTACTGTTTTTTGTACAAAAACATCAGCTTCAAGAGCTTTTGCAAAGCTACCATTTAAATTTAATATGAGTAAAATTATAAATAATTTTTTCATTTTTGATTCCTATAAAATTGATTGAAATATTAATTATTTATTTCTTCCCAGTCTTCTTCGTCTGAATAAATAACATCAATGTTTCCCCTTTTATTATTTTTAATTTTATTTTCCCTATCTTGTAAATATAGACTTTTTACAGATGCATAAAAATCTAAGGAATTCTTTTCAAGATTATCAAATGATTCAATATTATTTGCCCTAAAATCAATACCATTTAAAGCTTTGGTTGTTAAAAATAAACCTTCACTTAAAAATTCATTATTTCCATGAATTGAAGCATTATAAAAAGGATCTCCTCCAAATACATTTGCGAAAGATCCTCCTGTATCCCTAATAGTAGACGGTCCTAAAACAGGCAGCACTATGTAACATCCTGGACCAAAGCCCCAGGCTCCCAAAGTTTGTCCATAATCTTCTTTCTCATATTTCGGAAAACCCATTTTGTTTGCTACATCAATAGTGCCTAAAAGCCCAACTGTTGTATTTACCACAAATCTTCCAGTATTGATTATCGCTGTTTTGACATCGCCCTGTAAAACATTATTTGGAATTGTAATTAAATTAGATAAATTTTTTACAGCATTGCTTGTTCCACTTTGAATTGGATCTGGCAACTTTCTATAGCCCTCTGCTATTGGTTTTATAACTGCTTTATCCAATCCCTGGTTGAAGGCAAAAGTTGCTCTATTTAGTTTTTCAAAACAATCCTTTGTTTCTTTTATGTCTTTAGATGTATTTTTTTTTAAAGCTAATTCACCATCAGATCCTGCATTTGCACTGACGGACAATAAAATAGAAGTAACAATAATAATTGCTAATTTTCTAAACATATTTAAATTTATAATATATAAATTCATTTAATAAAGTAAGATTTAATTTTAAATCATGTCTATAAAGTGTTTATAAATAGACTAAATTTGCACCCAATTTAAGTATGTTTACAACTTTTAATTACTCACCGAATTTTGATTTAAAAAAAAGAAAAATTAAAGACATAAAATTTATAGTTTTTCATTACACAGGTATGAAACATGAAAAACAAGCAATAAGAAAACTAACAGATTTAGGCACCAAAGTTAGTAGTCATTATTTTATAAAAAATAATGGAGAAATTTTGACTTTAGTTCCTGATCTTTATATAGCTTGGCATGCTGGAATTTCTCATTGGAAGAAATATAAATCTTTAAATAATAACTCAATAGGAATTGAAATAAGTAATCCTGGCCATAATTTTAAATATAAAAATTTTTCAAAAAAACAAATTTTTTCTATAATTAAATTAAGTAGATTTTTACTCCAAAAATATAAAATAAAACCAAATAATTTTTTAGGTCATTCTGATATCGCGCCAAATAGAAAAATTGATCCTGGTGAAAAATTTCCGTGGAA
>CACEGO010000004.1 GCA_902559075.1 uncultured Pelagibacteraceae bacterium
AATGGAGCGGCACAATGTGTTTAACAGAACCAGTCTGTGGTACAGATTTAGGTTTATTGAAAACTAAAGCTATTAAACAAACTGATGAAAGTTATAAAATTAGTGGTCAAAAGATTTTTATAACTTCTGGTGATCACGACTTAACTGAAAATATCATTCATTTAGTTTTAGCAAGATCAACAGATTCCCCTGCGGGCACTAAAGGAATTAGTTTATTTTTAGTTCCAAAATATATTGTAAATGAAGATGGTAGTGTTGGTCAAAGAAATGGAATTTCAACGGGATCTATTGAAAGCAAAATGGGAATTAAGGGTTCGGCTACATGTGTATTAAATTTTGACGAAGCTACTGGGTATATGATTGGTACCAAAGATAAAGGTCTCAGCGCTATGTTTACTATGATGAATTTAGAAAGAATAGTTGTAGGTATTCAAGGTTTAGGAATTTCTGAAATCGCGTATCAAAATTCACTTGCTTATGCAAAAGAGAGAAAACAAGGAAAAACAAATAATTCAAAATCTAATAATGGTGCAGATTTTATTATTGAGCATGCAGACATTAGAAGATCTTTACTCAATATGAAGTCAATAATTGAAGGAGAAAGAGCCTTATGTTTTTGGTTATCGCAACAAACAGAGGTAAGTCTCTATCATCCAGATGAAAAAATTAAACAAGAAGCTCTAGATTATGTCTCATTAATGACACCAGTAGTTAAATCATTGTTTACAGATTTAGCTATGGAAATAACAAATGATGCAATGCAGATACACGGCGGATATGGGTATACCAAAGACCAAGGAATAGAGCAGTTGTATAGAGATAATCGTATTACACCTATATACGAAGGAACAAATTCTGTACAAGCGGCGGATTTAGTTTTTAGAAAGCTATCAAATAAAAATGGTGACATTATTAATAAGTTTTTAGATATGGTTAAATCTGAATGTGATAGCAAGAATGAAAAAGTAAAAATATTTTCCAAAGAATTAAATCATTATTTAGATATTTTGTCTAAGTTTACAGACTGGATAAAAGATAAACATAAAATTGAAAAAGATGATGTTAGTGCTGCTGCAAATGATTATTTAAAAAGTCTAGGATATGTTTCAATAGCTTATGCTTGGATAAAAATACTAGAAGTTAGTTTTAAAGATTTTGATACAAATAAAGAATTTTATAGTGACAAAATAAATACAGCAAAATTTTATTTTGATAAGGTGCTCCCTAGAGCCGAGTATCATTATAAATCTGCGATTTCAGGAAGCTCAAATATTATGAATTTCAAGTTTAATTAATTATGAATTATTACGAAACAAATCTAGATAAAAATAAAGCTAACTATGTTCCACTCACTCCATTAACATTTCTTAAAAGAGCAAGAGAAATTTATCCAAATTATGAAGCTATTATTTATGAAGATAGAAAATATACGTGGAGCGAGACTTATAAAAGAGTTGTAAAATTTGCAAGTGCATTGTCTAAAATTGGAATTAAAAAAGGTGATACAATTTCATTCTTAGCCTTTAATACTCCAGAAATTTTTGAAGCACATTATGCAATACCCATGACAGGTGCAGTGTTAAATACAATTAATATAAGATTAGATGCAAATACAATTTCATATATTTTAGATCATAGTGAAGCGAAAGCGCTAGTGGTTGATAGACAATTACATGTAGAAGTTAAAAAAGCACTAAAAATTTTAAATAAAAAAATTACGATAATTGACATAAATGATAAATATGCAGATCAATCAAAATTAGAAAAAATCGGTGATTTAGAATACGAGAGTTTCTTAAATACTGGAGATGAAAATTTTGATTGGCAAATGCCAGAAGACGAATGGCAAGCAATATCATTAAGTTATACTTCGGGTACTACAGGAAATCCCAAAGGTGTAGTTTATCATCATAGAGGAGCATATCTAATGTCCACAGGTAGTTCGGTGGCTTGGAATATGCCAAATAGATTAAATTTTTTAACAGTTGTTCCAATGTTTCATTGTAATGGCTGGTGTTATCCTTGGACAGTTCCAATGTTAAATGGAAGAACTATTTGTTTAAGAAATATTGATATTAAAAAAATTTTTGAACTAATTGAAAAATATGAGGTAACACATTTTGGTGGTGCGCCTATTGTATTAAATATGATTACAGGAGCGCCAGCAAGTGACCAAAAAAAATTAAAAAATAAAGTTTATGTTTTAACTGCTGGTGCGCCTCCACCAAGTATAATTTTTAAAAAGATGAAAGCACTAGGTTTTGAGGTTATGCATGTTTATGGTTTAACAGAAACTTATGGACATGTTACCCAGTGTGCATGGAATGATGAGTGGAACAGTTTTGATGAGGAAAAACAAAATGAAATTAAAGCTAGACAAGGTGTAAAATATCCGAATACCGAAGGTGTAGTTGTTTTAGATCCAGAAACAATGAAAGAGGTTCCCATGGATGGAAAGACAATTGGTGAAATTATGATTAGAGGAAATGTTGTAATGAAGGGTTATTTTAAAGATAAAGAAGCAACCGATAAAGCTATGAAAGATGGATGGTTTCATAGTGGCGATTTAGCTGTAATTCATCCTGATGGTTACGTAAAAATACAAGATAGATCAAAAGATATAATTATTTCTGGTGGTGAAAATATTTCTTCAATAGAAATAGAAAATACACTTTCTAAACATCCATCAGTTTCGATTGCAGCAGTAGTTGCAAAGCCTGATGAAAAATGGGGAGAAGTTCCTTGTGCATTTATTGAAGCAGTTAAAGATAAATCAGTAACAGAAAAAGAATTAATTGATTTTTGTAAAGAAACACTAGCAGGTTTTAAAGTTCCAAAAAAAGTGGTTTTCTGTGAGTTGCCAAAAACATCAACAGGAAAAATACAAAAATTTGAATTAAGAAAACAAGTTTAGGTAACTTTTGATTTTTCAAATTGAAAATAAAAATATCCATGCCTCTGATGCTGGACAAGGCATAGATCCAAATAAAGAAACCATCATATTTCTTCATGGAAGTGGTCTTTCCCATATAGTATGGTCTTTGGTAGAGCAATTTTTTTCAAATAAAAAATTTAATGTTTTATCTATTGATTTGCCTGGACATGGAAATTCAGATGGCCCTTGCCTAGACAGTATAGAAAAAATTGCTGATTGGTTAGAAAAAGTATTTATTGAATTAAATTTAAAAGAATTAACACTTGTGGGACACTCCCAGGGTTGTTTGGAAATATTAGAATACGCAGCAAAATATAAAAGCAGAATAAAAAAATTAGTTTTTCTAGGTGGTTCAAACAAAATGCCAGTTCATCCTGATTTAATTAATTTAGCAAATAATGGAGATTCTGATGCAGTAAAATTAATGATGAAGTGGGGCTACGAAGGTTCAAAAAAATTTATTGGTGGAAACCCAGTAGAAAAAATAATTCAGTCACCAAGAGATATTAGGGAGATCTTAGCAGTTGATTTAGTTGCATGTAATAATTATAGCAACGGTTCTGATGCTGCTAAATTAATAGAATGCCCCACATTGTTAATCTTTGGATCATTAGACAAAATGGTTAATTTAGAAGCAGGTAAAAAGTTTTCTAGTTTAGTTAAAAATTCGAAAACTCATATAATTGAAGGATGCGGTCATATGATTATGATTGAAAAAGCATTTGAAATGAGAGAGAAGGTTTTAGAATTTTTAAAATAATGAAAAATTTTTCAATAGCAAAATCGAGAAGACTTAGGGGAACTCCTTACACCTCTAGAATTGAAAAACAAGGAGTTACAGCTTACACCATATATAATCATATGTTATTGCCAGCTGCATTTGGTTCAACTGAGGAATCATACCACCACTTGAAGGAGCATGTACAAATTTGGGATGTAGCTGCTGAAAGACAGGTAGAAATTTCAGGCAAAGACTCAGCAAAATTAGTTCAGTTAATGACTTGTAGAGATTTATCTAAATCAAAAGATGGAAGATGTTATTATTGTCCGATAATAGATGATAATGCTGGATTGATTAATGATCCAGTCGTCTTGAGATTAAATGAAAATAAATGGTGGATTTCTCTTGCTGACTCAGACGTAATATTATTCGCAAAAGGATTAGCAATTGGAAATAAATTTGATGTAAAGATTTCTGAACCTGATGTTGATATTATGGCAGTACAAGGTCCAAAGTCATTTAAATTAATGGAAAAAGTTTTTGGGGATAAGATTATAAATTTAAAATTCTTTGGTTTTGATTATTTTGAATTTGGTGGTGATAAACATTTAATTGCAAGATCTGGATGGTCTAAACAAGGGGGTTATGAAATTTATGTTGAACATAATGACTCAGGCTTAAAATTATATGATCATCTTTTTGAAATTGGAAAAGAGTTTAATGTAAAACCAGGATGTCCTAATTTAATAGAACGTATTGAAAGTGGATTACTTTCTTATGGAAATGATATGGATAATGGAGACAATCCATATGAATGCAACTTTGATAAATATATTAACATAGATAATGATGTTAAATTTTTGGGAAAAGAAAAATTAAAAAAAATTAAAACCGAAGGAATAAATAGAAAGCTTGTTGGAGTTAAACTTAATACAGATAAAATTAGCCTCACAGGCTCATTAGATTTAATTGATCAGAATAAGAATATAATTGGAGAATTGAGATCAGCTTGTTATTCGCCACATTTTAAAAAAGTTATTGGTATTGCTATGATGAAAAAACCTTACTGGAATGGTGATCAAGATGTAAAAGCCATGATAAATGGTGAAATTTGTGTTGGTAAAGTTTGCGATTTACCTTTTATTTAGTATAAAAGTCTTTAACAATGAACATAGCTATAGTAGGTGCAACAGGTAACGTAGGTAGAAAAACTCTTGAAGTTTTTGATAAAAAAAACTTTAAGTTTGAAAACCTGTATCTAGTTGCTTCTGAAAAAAGCGCAGGAAAAAAAATTACTTTTCGAAATAAAGAATATGAAATTGAAAATTTAGAAACCTACGATTTTTCAAAAGCAAATATAACTTTTTTTGCAGCAGGAGGAAAAATTGCGGAAAAATATGCTGAAAATGCTGCTAAACATACAATAGTAATTGATAATTCAAGTTTTTTTAGAATGGATCCAGATGTACCTCTGATTGTTCCACAAGTAAATTCATCAGATATAAAAAAAATGAAAAAAAATATTATTGCAAATCCCAATTGTTCTACGGCGCAACTAGTCATTGCACTTAAACCACTTCATGATTTGTTCAAAATAAAAAGAGTTGTAGTTTCAACTTATCAATCTGTTTCAGGCGGTGGAAAGAGCCCAATGGATGAATTGATAGAGCAAACTAAAAAATATTTAGATGGTAAAAAAATAGAGTCTAAAAATTTTACTAAACAAATTGCATTTAATGTTATTCCACATATCGATGTATTTGCTGATGATGGGTATACAAAAGAAGAATTAAAAATGACGAATGAGACAAAAAAAATTTTAGATGAAAAAATTGAACTTACAGCGACATGTGTAAGAATACCAGTGTTAGTATCTCATTCTGAATCTGTGAATATACAGTTTGAAAAACCATACACACTAGAAAAAGTAAGAGAGGTCTTGAATAATGCAGAAGGTTGTCAGGTTATTGATAGAAGAGAAAATGGGGGTTATAGCACACCGTTTGAGGCAACAGGAAGTGATGAGACTTATATATCTAGAATTAGGGAAGATAAAACATCAAAAAACACATTAAATTTATGGATTGTTTCGGACAATTTGCTTAGAGGTGCCGCGCTTAATTCTGTTGAAATTGCTGAAACAATAATTAATTCAAAATAAGTGAATGGAAAATAGACCTTTATCACCACATATACAGATTTATAAATGGCATATTTCTTCATTAGTATCAATTTCACATAGAATTACAGGAATAATTAATTTTTTTGCGATAACAGTAATTTGTATTTGGTTTGCTCTTATGCTTTTTGGAGAAACCAATTATCAAATAATAAAATTTTTTTTAGAAACTTTTCTGGGGAAATTTATTTTAATTGGGATAACTTGGTCATTTAGTTTTCAAATGTTAAGCGAAATTAGACATATGATTATGGATTTAGGTTATGGTTTTGAATTACAAACAACAAAAATAACAGGTTTACTAGTTATTTTTGGTTCAATTATAATGACCATATTAATTTACTTATTTGGAAGAGGAATAATTTAATGCTTCCAGTTACAAAAAAATGGTTATTCCTAAAAATTAGTTCATTAATTTTATTACCTTTAATGTTTTGGTTTATAATAAATCTAGTGAATTTTTATGATAAAACCTATCAAGAAATAGTTGGTTTTTTAACGTCACAACCATCTAAGTTTTTGATAGGACTATTTTTAGTATTTGCTTATTTTTTTTCAGCATTGAGTATAAGTGAGGTTTTTGAGGACTATATTGAAGATGTTAAAATCAAAAATGCCGCAAACAAAGTACTAAATTTTTTTGCTATAACAATTCCAATTATTACAATAATAGTTATTTTTAACTTAAATACATGAAAGCATATAATATCATAGATCATGAGTACGACGTTGTTGTGCTAGGAGCTGGTGGATCAGGATTAAGAGCAGCAGTGGGGCTCAGTGAAGCTGGCCTAAAAACAGCCTGTATCTCAAAAGTATTTCCTACAAGAAGTCATACTTCAGCTGCGCAGGGTGGAATATCAGCTGCTCTTGGAAATATGGGAGAGGATGATTGGAGATGGCACATGTATGATACTGTAAAAGGGGCTGACTGGTTAGGTGACCAAGATAGTATTGAGTATTTGTGTAAGGAAGCACCAAAAGCAGTATTAGAATTAGAGAAATATGGAGTTCCTTTTAGTCGAACCGATGAAGGAAAAATTTATCAAAGACCATTTGGTGGAATGACAAAAAATTATGGAAATGGAATAGTCCAAAGAACTTGTGCAGCGGCAGATAGAACTGGTCATGCAATATTGCATACTCTGTATGGTCAAGCATTAAAACATAATACAGAATTTTTTATTGAATACTTTGCTTTAGACTTAATAATGAAGAATGGTGAGTGCAAAGGTTTAATTGCTTGGAATTTAAATGATGGAACTATTCATAGGTTCAGAGCGCATACGGTCATTATTGCAACAGGTGGTTATGGTAAAGTTTATTACTCAGCAACTTCTGCTCATACTTGTACAGGTGATGGGAATGCTATGGTTTTAAGAGCTGGATTACCACTTCAGGATATGGAGTTTGTTCAATTTCATCCAACGGGAATATATGGTCATGGTACCTTAATAACAGAAGGCGCAAGAGGAGAAGGAGGATATCTAACAAATTCTAAAGGTGAAAGATTCATGGAAAGATACGCGCCTAATGCAAAAGATTTGGCGTCAAGAGATGTTGTGAGTAGATCGATGTCAATCGAGATTAATGAAGGAAGAGGTGTCGGAAAAGATCAAGATCATGTTCATTTGAACTTAAGTCATTTAGATAAAGAAATTATTGAAAGTAGGCTTCCAGGAATAACAGATGCAGCAAGATTATTTGCTAATGTAGATGTTACCAAAGAACCAATTCCAGTAGTGCCAACAGTTCATTATAATATGGGGGGCATTCCCACAAATTATAAAGCAGAGGTATTAACAGTAAACGGTTCAGAAAAAACAGTTCCGGGATTAATGGCAATAGGAGAAGCGGCATGTGTTTCTGTTCATGGTGCAAATAGACTTGGATCTAATTCTTTGATTGACCTAGTAGTATTTGGAAGAGCAGCAGCAAAGAGAGCAGCTGAATTAATTAAACCAGGAACACCACACGAGGAGGTTTCAGAATTAGAAACACAAAAATGTCTAGATAGATTTGACAAACTTAGAAATGCTCAGGGGGATAATAGTACTGCTGATTTAAGACTTTCAATGCAAAAAACAATGCAATCTAAATGTGCAGTATTTAGAACAGAAAAAAATCTAAAAGAAGGTGTTGATGAAATAAGAAAAACTTATGATGGGATGGACTCAATTTCAGTTAAAGATAGGTCTTTGGTATTTAATACTGATTTAGTAGAAACATTAGAATTTGATAATTTGATTAGACAAGCTGTAACTACAGTAGACTCTGCATACCATAGAAAAGAAAGCAGAGGTGCACATGCAAGAGACGACTATCCAAAAAGAGATGATGAAAAATTTATGCAACATACTCTTGCTTGGTGTGATGGAAAGAAAACAAGAATCAGTTACAGACCAGTTCATAAATCAACTTTAAGTAACGAGGTTCAATATTTTCCACCACAAGAGCGAGTATATTAATGGTACAAATAAGCCTACCTAAAAATTCAGAGGTACAAAAAGGTAAATATTTTGAAGATAAAACCGGATCAAAAAATTTAAGAAAGGTCAATATTTATAGATGGGATCCATCTACTGGCGGGAGTCCTCGAATTGATACTTATGAGGTTGATATGGATAATTGCCCTTCAAAAGTTTTAGATATTTTAAATAAAATTAAAAATGAAATTGATCCAACTTTAGCCTATAGAAGATCTTGTGCTCATGGTGTTTGCGGATCTTGTGCCATGAATATGGGAGGAAAAAATGGACTTGCTTGCACAACTTCTCATGCAGAAATAGATGGTGATATAGATATTTATCCACTACCTCATTTAAAAGTAAAAAAAGATCTTATTGGAGATCTGGATGGTTTATACAAACAATATCAATCTATTGAACCATGGCTAAAAAATAATTCAACAAAACAAACAACTGAAATTTATCAGTCAAAAGAAGATAGAGCAAAACTAGATGGTGCTTATGAATGCATTATGTGTGCTTGTTGTTCAACATCGTGTCCAAGTTATTGGTGGAATGGAGATAAATATTTAGGACCTGCAGTTCTTTTACAAGCTTATAGATGGATTATAGACAGTAGAGATGAAGAGAGGAAAGAAAGATTAAAAAAAGTTGCTGATGAATTAAAACTTTACAGATGTCATACTATATTAAATTGTACAAATGCATGCCCGAAAGGCTTGAATCCTGCAAAAGCTATAGCAGAGATAAAAAAAATGCTTGCAACAGCAAATGTTTAAATAGACTATTAAGCAATTTTGATCTAAAACACCGTATCCATGAATTTAATTGAGCACTTCGTAAACGGAAAAATAATTCCGGGATCTTCAGATAAAAAAGGAAAAGTTTTCAATCCAGCAACTGGAGAACAAGAGTCAGAGGTTAGATTAGCTTCAAAATCTGATTTAGATGAAGCGGTTGAAGTTGCAAAAAAAGCATTTGAAACTTGGTCTTTAAAACCAGCTCTTCAAAGAGCAAGAGTTATATTTAAGTTTAAAGAATTAATCGAAAAAAATTCTGAGGAATTAACAAAAATGATAGTTTCTGAGCATGGAAAAGTTTTTGAGGATGCAAGAGGCTCGTTAACAAGAGGTCTCGAAGTAGTTGAGTTTGCATGTGGTATACCACATTTATTAAAAGGGGAATTTTCTGAAAACGTTGGTACTAATGTTGATAGCTGGTCGATTAGGCAACCATTAGGAGTTGTAGCGGGGATTACTCCATTTAATTTTCCAGCAATGGTTCCAATGTGGATGTTTCCAATAGCAATAGCTTGTGGAAATACTTTTATTCTTAAACCTTCAGAAAAAGACCCATCTTGTGCAATAAGATTAGCTGAATTACTTTCTGAAGCTGGTCTTCCAGATGGAGTATTTAATGTAGTAAATGGAGATAAAGAAGCTGTTGATGCAATTTTAGAAAACAAGGATATCAAAGCAGTTAGTTTTGTAGGATCAACACCTATTGCAAAATATATTTATGAAAATTCAGCAAAAAATGAAAAAAGAGTTCAAGCATTAGGTGGAGCTAAAAATCATTTAGTTGTAATGCCAGATTGTGATTTGGATGGAGCAGTGAATGGTTTAATGGGTGCAGCATATGGTTCAGCTGGAGAGAGATGTATGGCTCAATCTGTTGCAGTTGCAGTTGGAGATATTGGAGATGAACTTGTATCTAGATTATCAAAAAAAGCAGAAGCTTTAAAAGTAGGTCCAGGTATGGATAAAACTTCTGAAATGGGACCCTTGGTTACTAAAGAACATTTGGAAAAAGTAAAAAGTTATGTTGATTTAGGTGTTGAAGAGGGAGCTAAGTTAGTTGTTGATGGAAGAAATTTAAAACTTCAAGGCTACGAAAATGGTTTTTATATAGGTGGTTGCTTATTTGATCATGTAAATAAAGATATGAGAATTTATAAGGAAGAAATATTTGGTCCTGTTCTATCAGTTGTGAGAGTTAAAACATTTGAGGATGCAGCAAAGTTAATTAATGATCATGAATATGGAAATGGTGTAAGCATTTATACAAGAGATGGAGACGCAGGCAGAACTTTTGCAAGTAAAATTCAAATAGGAATGGTAGGAATAAACGTTCCAATTCCTGTACCTATGGCATTCCATAGTTTTGGTGGATGGAAAAGATCTTTATTTGGAGATAGTGGAATGCACGGTATGGAAGGAATAAAGTTTTATACTAAACTTAAAACAGTAACATCAAGATGGCCTTCAGGTGTCCGTTCAAATGCGGAGTTTGTAATGCCAACAATGAAATAAGGAAAATAAATGACAAAAATATCTTTAATTGGCGCAGGCCAAATTGGTGGAACTCTTGCACATTTGATAGGAACAAAAGAATTAGTTAATGAAGTAGTTTTGTTTGATGTAGCAAGTGGTGTTGCAAAAGGAAAAGCATTGGATATTGCCCAATCATCATCAGTGGATGGTTTTAATGTAAAATTTTATGGAACTGACAATTATAAAGATATTAAAGATTCAGATGTGATAATAATAACAGCAGGTGTCCCAAGAAAGCCAGGAATGAGCAGAGATGATTTGCTAGGTATCAATTTAAAAATAATCAAACAGGTAGCAGAAGGAGTGAAGAAAAATGCTCCAAATGCCTTTGTAATTTGTATTACAAATCCTTTGGATGTTATGGTTATGGCATTTCAAAAATTTTCAGGTTTACCAGCAAACAAAGTCGTTGGGATGGCTGGTATTTTAGATAGTTCGAGGTTTAAATTATTTTTATCTCTAGAGTTAAACGTGCCAGTCAGAGAAATTGATGCAATGGTTATGGGTGGTCATGGTGACACCATGGTACCAATGCCAAGATTTACAAAAATCTCAGGCAAACCATTATTAGATCTTGTAAAGGATGGAACAATTTCTTCAGAAAGAGTTGAGGAAATTAATCAAAGAACAAGAGATGGAGGCGCTGAGATAGTTAAATATTTAGAGAAAGGATCTGCCTTTTATGCGCCAGCTGCATCTGGTGTTCAAATGGCAGAGGCTTATTTAAATGATCATAAAAAATTACTACCTTGTGCAGTTCAATTAAATGGAGAATATGGTGTACAAAATGTATACGCAGGTGTTCCTGTTGTCATTGGAAAAGATGGTGTAGAAAAAATCAAAGAGATTGATTTAGATGATAAAGAAAAAAAAGAATTTATGCATTCTATAGATGCTGTAAAAGCTCTATGGGAAGCTGCATCTAAAATAGATCCTGATTTATCTAAATAATAATGAATATTCACGAGCATCAAGCTAAACAAATTTTAAAAAAATTTGGTGCTGTAGTTCCAGAAGGAGTATTTGCTCTAAATGTTAATGAACTTATTGAAAAAGTAAAAACACTAAAAACTAAAAAATATGTTCTTAAAGCACAAATTCATGCTGGAGGTAGAGGAAAAGCTGGTGGTGTAAAAATTTTAAATACTATAGAGGAATTAACTATAGCAGCCAATGAATTGTTGGGTAAAACATTAGTTACTCATCAAACTGGTCCTGAAGGTAGGGAGGTTAAAAGATTATATGTCGAAGAATCTTCAAATATAGATAAAGAATTTTACCTATCCTGTCTAGTAGATAGGGCTAGTTCTAAAATTGCATTTATATCGAGCGATCAAGGAGGAATGGATATTGAAGAGGTTGCAAGTAGTTCACCTGAGAAAATTATAACAACAAAAGTTAATATGGGTGACGAAATTTCTGATACAGATTGTAAAAAAATAATTCAAATTTTTAATTTAAATGATGATACACAAAAACTAGCGATATCATTAATTAAATCAATTTATAAAATGTTTATTAGTACTGATGCAAATATGGTTGAGGTAAATCCATTAATTTTGACAAAAGAGCAAAAAATTGTTTGTTTAGATGCAAAAGTGAATTTCGATTCAAATGCATTGTTTAGACATCCAGAAATTGTTGAATTGAGAGATTTAAATGAGGAAGATCCTACTGAGATTGAAGCTAGCAAACATGATCTTGCTTATATTAAATTAGATGGAAGTATCGGCTGCATGGTAAATGGAGCAGGATTAGCGATGGCAACAATGGATATAATAAAATTATACGGTAAAGAACCGGCAAATTTTTTAGATGTAGGAGGTGGAGCATCTAAAGAAAAAGTATCTGCTGCATTAAAAATAATTCTCTCAGATAAAAATGTCAAAGGTATTCTAATAAATATTTTTGGTGGAATTATGAGATGTGATGTTCTTGCTCAAGGAGTAGTTGATGCAGCTAAAGAAATTAACATTAGTGTACCTTTAGTTGTAAGACTTGCGGGAACAAATTTTAAAGAAGGAAAAGAAATTCTTGATAATTCTGGTTTGAAATTAATTTCTGCTGAAAATTTAGACGATGCAGCAAAAAAAATTGTTGAGGCAATTAAATAATGTCAGTTTTAGTTAACAAAAATACAAAAGTAATTTGCCAAGGATTTACAGGATCTCATGGGACTTTTCATTCTGAACAAGCCATAAAATATGGAACCAATTTAGTTGGTGGTGTCACACCAAAAAAAGGTGGTCAAAAACATTTAGATAGACCAGTTTTTAATAGCGTAATAGAAGCAAAAAATGAAGTTGGGGCAGATGCAACTATGATTTATGTTCCAGCAAAATTTGCCGCAGCTGCAATAATAGAAGCAATTGAAGCATCAATTGAACTTATTGTTTGTATAACTGAGGGAATACCCGTTCAGGACATGCTTAAGGTAAGGCAAAAATTAAATAATTCGAATAGTAGATTGATTGGACCTAATTGCCCAGGAATTATTACACCAGATGAATGTAAAATTGGAATAATGCCAGGCAATATTCATAAAAGAGGAACTGTTGGTATTGTTTCAAGATCAGGTACTTTAACTTATGAGGCAGTGGCTCAAACAACAGAAAATGGACTTGGTCAATCTACTTGTATTGGCATAGGTGGAGATCCAATAAATGGTACAAATTTTATAGATTGTTTAGATTTATTTTTAAATGACGATGAAACGCAGTCTATTTTAATGATTGGAGAAATAGGGGGAACAGCAGAGGAAGAAGCTTCAGAATTTTTAAAAAATCATAAAATTAAAAAACCAATAGTTGGGTTTATTGCAGGAATTACCGCCCCACCAGGAAGAAGAATGGGGCATGCAGGTGCAATAATTTCTGGTGGAAAAGGTGGTGCCGAAAATAAAATTAAAAAAATGGAAGAATGTGGCATTACTGTTGCTAAATCACCATCAATAATTGGCAAAACTTTATATAATAAACTGTCTAATTGAAAAATAATATTAGGGCTATATATTAAATAATATAAAGATGTCTTCATCAAAAAATCTCGAGTTCGAAAAAACTTCATTTTTAAATAAGTCAAATAGTGCGTTTATAGAACAGATGTACTTAAAGTTCTTAAACAAAGACCCCAATCTTCCTGAAGGTTGGGCAAATTATTTTGAAGGAATTGGTGAAGAAATAAATGTAATAGCAAATGAGATTAACGGACCCTCATGGAGCCCAAAAAAAAATAAAATTGATATTGACGAATTACAGAAAAAAATTGAAGAAGAGGACAAAAATAACTTTAATAACAATAAAGTTGATATATCTGAAAAATTTAACTTTCAATTATTGGCGGACTCAAATAAAGACTCAATCAGTGCAGTTGCCTTAATAAGAGCTTATAGACTTAGAGGACACCTACTAGCAGATCTTGATCCTTTAGAGATGAGAGAGTCTGAATATTTAGATGAACTTCATCCTGAATTTTATGGTTTTAAAAAAGAAAATTATGACAAACAAATTTTTCTTAATGGAGTAATTAATCGTAAGTATGCAAATATAAAAGAAATACTTAAATTTATGAAAAAAACCTATTGTGGAAAAATAGGTTATGAGTTTATGCATATTTCAAACCCAGTAGAAAGAAAATGGTTCAGGGATAGGATTGAACAAGATAAAAATGCTCTTCAATTTACAAAAAATGGTAAAGAAGCAATTTTAAATAAATTAGTACAAGCAGAAGGTTTTGAAAAATTTTTAGCAACTAAATATGTTGGAACAAAAAGATTTGGTTTGGATGGTGGTGAAAGTTTAATACCGGCTCTTGAGCAAATAATCAAAATTGGTGGTCAAAATGAAATTAAAGAAGTTAAAATTGGCATGTCTCATAGAGGAAGACTTAATGTTTTGGCAAACGTTTTGCAAAAATCATATAAAAGAATCTTTAATGAATTTACTGGTGAAATTAGTTCAGACTCAGAAGATGGTGCTGGAGATGTAAAATATCATCTTGGAGCATCATCTGATAGGGAGTTTGATGGAAATTCCGTTCATGTAAGTTTAACTGATAACCCTTCACACTTAGAGGCTGTGAACCCAGTTGTACTTGGACAAACAAGGGCAAAACAATTTTTCCATAAGGATAAACAAAGAAATAAAGTTATTCCAATATTAATTCATGGGGATGCAGCTTTTGCCGGACAAGGGGTTGTAGCAGAATGTTTTGCGATGTCTGGACTTCCTGGTCATAATACTGGTGGAACTATTCATATTATTGTGAACAATCAAATTGGTTTTACCACAAGCCCAAGATTTGCCAGATCTTCACCTTACCCATCTGATGTTGCGAAAATGGTTGAGGCACCAATTTTACATGTGAATGGTGATGACCCAGAAGCAGTTGTTTATGCGACTAGAATTGCTACAGAATTTAGATTAAAATTTAATAGGGACGTTGTTGTAGACCTAATTTGTTATAGAAGATTTGGTCACAATGAGGGAGATGAGCCATCTTTCACTCAGCCTTTAATGTATAAAAAAATTAGGTCTCATCCAAGTGTCTATAAAATTTATGGAAATAAACTTGTCGCTGAAAAGTCAATTACCCAGGAATTATTAGATCAAAATGTAAAAAAATTTAAAGAACTGTTAGATGATCAGTATAAAAGTGCAAAAGATTATAAGCCTAAAATTGAATGGTTTGAGGGTAGTTGGTCAAGATATAGACCAGAAAAAGGTAAAGATAAAAGAGGAGTTACAGGATTTGACGAGGAAAAATTAAAAAATATCTCTGATAAAATA
This sequence comes from uncultured Pelagibacteraceae bacterium, assembly GCA_902559075.1. Lineage (GTDB taxonomy): Bacteria > Pseudomonadota > Alphaproteobacteria > Pelagibacterales > Pelagibacteraceae > Pelagibacter. The sequence continues at coordinate 15,424 of CACEGO010000004.1, forward strand.
AATTCAATTCCTTTAGATAAAAATATTCATAAAACTATTTCTAAAATATTTAATTCTAGAAAAGATAGTATTGATAAAGGTATTGGAATTGATTGGTCCTCTGCTGAAGCTTTGGCATTTGGATCTTTGTTGGCGGAAGGTTATCCGGTAAGACTTGTTGGACAAGATTCTGGAAGGGGAACATTTAGTCAAAGACATTCTGTATTAAGAAATCAAATTGATAACTCTAGATATGTTCCATTAAATAATATTTCGAAAAATCAAAAACAATTTGAGGTGGTTGATAGTTTTTTATCTGAACTTGCAGTCTTAGGCTTTGAGTATGGCTACAGTCTTGTAGAGCCAAATACATTAACAATATGGGAAGCTCAATTCGGAGACTTTGCCAACGGAGCACAAGTAGTAATTGATCAATTTATTGCATCTGGAGAAAGAAAATGGAATAGAGCCTCAGGTATAGTTATGTTGCTACCACACGGTTACGAAGGACAAGGTCCAGAACATTCATCTGCTAGATTAGAAAGATTTTTGCAATTATGTTCTAACGATAATATGCAAGTTATGAATTGTACAACTCCAGCAAATTATTTTCATGCTTTGAGAAGACAAATGCACAGAGACTTCAGAAAACCCTTAATTATAATGACACCAAAGTCTTTATTAAGAAATAAATATTGTCTTTCATACCTAGAGGATTTTAATAAAAAAAATTCTTTTCATAGAGTTTTATGGGACCATGCTATAGATCCTAAATCTAAAGGATTTATTAAATTAAAAGAGAGTTCTAAAATTAAAAAAGTGATACTTTGCTCTGGTAAAGTATATTTTGATTTATTAGATGCAAGAGAAAAGCTTAAAAGAGATGATGTGGTAATGTTTAGAATAGAACAATTGTATCCATTTCCAGCCAAAGCTTTAGTTAATGAATTAAAACCATATGCTAAAAACGCTGAATTTTTCTGGTGCCAAGAAGAACCAAAAAATATGGGTGCTTGGTTTTCAGTTAGAGATTATATCCAATGGACATTAGATACTATTAAGGCTAATAATAATAAAATTTCTTATATAGGAAGAAGCCCAGATGCAACACCTGCTACAGGATATGCTAAAAGGCATAATTCTCAACAACAAGAAATAATTAGTGAGGTTTTTAAATAAATTATAATGATTGAAAAAATAGTAGTCCCAGTACTTGGAGAAAGTATTACAGAAGCTACTGTTGCAAAATGGCTAAAAAATCCAGGGGATTCTGTTGAGGCAGATGAACCAATTGTAGAGCTTGAAACAGATAAAGTAAATTTAGAAGTTCCTTCACCAATTACAGGGGTATTATCAGAGATAAATTCAAAAGACGGATCAGTTGTTGAAGTTGGTGCATTGCTAGGCTCTGTATCTGATGATGGAGTTAGTGAAAGCCCTGTAGTTAAAAAGCAAGAAAACAACAAAAATGCTGACGAAAAAACTAATGATAATAATGTAATTAAGTTAGACACAAATAAGAAAGAACCAAGAATTTTTGAAAATAGAACAACAGAAAAACAAGAAAAAGAAAAACCACTGGTTTTAACCGAGGAGGTTGTTCAAGAAGCTTCTGCTAAAAAAGAGACAAATCAAACTTTATCACCTGCGGTAAGAAAAATTGTTGTTGAAAATAAAATAGATGTTAATGCAATTCAAGGCACTGGAAAAGATGGGAGAGTCTTGAAAGGTGATTTGATCGGACTGATGGGCGCAAATCCAAAACCATCAGAGAGAAAAATTCAATATGGTCAAGAAGAAAGAATTAAGATGACTAGATTGAGACAGACAATTGCTAAAAGATTAAAACAAGCTCAAGAGAACGCAGCATTATTAACAACATTTAATGAAGTAGACATGAGTAGTGTAATGGAAATGAGAAAAGAAAATCAAGAAGATTTTCAATCTCGATATGGAATAAAATTAGGATTTATGTCTTTCTTTGTAAAAGCATGTATTGTAGCTCTAAAAAATTTCCCAGCTGTGAATGCTGAAATTGATGGAGATGAAATTATTTACAAAAATTACTATAATATAAGTTTTGCTGTCGGGACTGATAAGGGTTTAGTTGTTCCAGTATTAAGGAATGCTGATGAATTATCATTTGCCGATATTGAGAAAAATATTAAAGAAATCTCTGAAAAGGCAAGAGACGGTAAACTTACAATTGAAGATCTTCAGGGAGGAACTTTTACAATAAGTAATGGTGGAGTTTATGGCTCAATGTTATCAACTCCAATTTTAAATCTTCCTCAATCAGGCGTATTGGGAATGCATAATATCGTTGAAAGACCTGTTGTTGTAGATGGAGAAATAAAAATAAGACCTATAATGTACCTAGCGTTATCTTATGACCACAGAATAATAGATGGAAAGGAATCAGTATCATTTCTTAAAATGATTAAAGAAAATTTGGAAGATCCAAGAAGGTTGTTTTTAGATATTTAAATGTCAGAAAAATTTCAAGCAGTTGTAATAGGAGGTGGCCCAGGAGGCTATGTATGTGCAATACGACTTGCTCAGTTAGGTTTAAAAACTGCATGTATAGAGTCTAGAGGATCTCTTGGAGGTACATGCTTAAATGTTGGTTGTATTCCATCAAAAAGCTTACTCAATTTGTCAGAGGAATTTCATAAAGTAAAAGGTTTAGCAAAAAAAGGTATAGAGATTGGAGAAGTAAAACTAAATCTTGATAAAATGATGAAAAGCAAAGATAAAGCAGTGACAGTTCTCACAAAAGGAGTTGAGTTTCTTTTAAAAAAAAACAAGGTTACTTACTTTAAAGGCCATGGGAGCTTTAAATCTAAAAATGAAATTTTAATCAAGGATGATCAAAATAAAGAGACAGTAATACAAACTGAAAAAACAATTATAGCCACAGGGTCTGTGCCAGTCTCTTTGCCTGGAATTGAAATTGATGAAAAAGTAATAGTTTCATCAACAGGTGCTTTAAAATTAGAAAAAGTTCCTAATAAAATGTTAGTTGTTGGAGGTGGATATATTGGTCTTGAGATGGGATCTGTATGGTCAAGACTTGGTGCAAATGTAGAAGTTGTTGAGTTTTTAGATCATATAACTCCTGGCATGGATAAAGAAATTTCATCTGAATTTATGAAGATTTTAAAAAAACAGGGAATGAAATTTAATATGCAAAATAAAGTTGAATCAATTAAAAAAAATAATAATGCCGCATTAGTTTCAACGGTAGATAAAGATGGTAACAAAAATAATTTTGAATGTGATGTCGTTTTAATTTCTGTAGGAAGAAAACCTAATACAGATGGTTTAAATTTAGAGGCTATAGGAGTAAATATTGATGAAAAAAATAGAATTAAAACAGATAAAACATTTAAAACAAATGTTGAAAATATTTATGCTATAGGTGATGTGATTGTTGGTCCAATGCTTGCGCATAAAGCAGAGGATGAAGGTATAGCTGTTGCGGAAAATATAGTTGGTCAATCAGGACATGTAAATTACGATACAATTCCAGGGGTGATTTATACAACACCAGAAGTAGCATCAATAGGTAAAACTGAGGAACAATTAAAAGAATTAAATAAAAAATATAAAGTAGGAAAATTTTCGTTTATGGCTAACTCGAGAGCCAAGGCTATAGATGATGCAGAAGGTTTTGTTAAAATTTTAGCTGACGAGGAAACAGATAAGGTGTTAGGTGCACATATAATTGGTCCTCATGCAGGAGAATTAATCGCTGAAATAGGTGTTGCAATGGAATTTGGAGCAAGCGCAGAAGATATTGCTAGAACTTGTCACGCTCATCCAACTTTTTCTGAAGCTGTTAAAGAGGCTGCGTTATCAGTAGATAAAAGAGCAATACACTCTTAATTTTTTTTCATATTATAAAAATATGAAATATCCGATTCTTTTACCAAATATTTTTAATCATCCATTTACCTATGAAAGTAAAATTAATCTTAAAGTTGGTGATTTTGTTTTAGTACCTTTTGGAAAATCAAAAATAACAGGGATTGTTTGGAATGAGTTTGAAAAAAATAACAATAAAAAGTTTAAAATAAAAAGTGTTTTAAGAAAATTAGATGTTTCACCTTTAAAAAAAAATACAATAAATTTTTTAAATTGGTTTGCCGAGTATAATCTTATTCCAAAAGGGATGGCATTAAAACTTATTTTATTGAGTAGCAATGCAATAGAAAAAAAGGAAAAAAAAATTTATGAGCCGTTCGATAATAAAATAAAAAAAAATTCTATTAAACTATCGCTTAGTCAAAATAAATCTTTAGAAAAAATGAACAGTTCTAATAAAAAATTTAGGGTTCACGTTTTACAAGGTACAACTGGCTCAGGAAAAACTTTAGTTTATTTCGAGGCGTTAAAACCATTGATAGAGAAGGGTTTTCAGGGTTTAATTTTGCTACCAGAAATAGGTTTGACCAGTCAGTTTGAGCAAAAATTTTTAGAATATTTTGGATTTAACCCAGCAATCTGGCACTCTGGTATTTCAAAGAAAAAAAAGGAAATAATCTGGAGTGGAATTTCTAGTGGTGAAATAAAAATTATAATTGGTGCAAGATCATCCTTATTTTTACCATTTAAGCAATTAGGAATAATAATTGTTGATGAAGAGCATGATCAATCCTTTAAACAAGATGAAGGTGTAACATATAATGCGCGTGATATGGCAATTTCAAGAGCAGCTTTTGAAAATATTCCTATAAATTTGGTTACAGCAGTTCCATCTATAGAAACTTTTGAAAATATTAAAAAGGGTAAATATGAAGTTTCTAGATTAAGTGAGAGATATAAAAATGCAGCATTACCCAATTTTGAGATTATTAATTTAAATGATACAAAACTTGAAAAGCAATCATGGTTATCAAATAAGATTATTGAAAAAGTTAATTTTCATTTAGAAAAAAAAGATCAAGTTTTATTTTTTTTAAATAGAAGAGGGTTTTCCCCAAATGTTATATGTAATAAATGTTTTACAACCTGTTCATGTCCTAATTGTACAATTAATCTAGTTTATCATAAAAAGAAAAATAATTTGTTATGCCATTATTGCGGATTTAAATCAAATTTAAGTCGAGATTGTGTAAAAGATGGTAAATGTGAATTTATTTTTAGTGGACCAGGAGTTGAAAGAATTTCGGAGGAAGTAAAAAGAAAATTTCCTGATAAAAAAATTGAAATTTTTTCCAGTGATACAATGAACAAAAAAGATTCGAAAGAAAAAATACAAAAAATAATTAATAATGAAACTCAGATTTTAGTTGGAACGCAACTAATTTCTAAAGGATTTCACTTTCCTTATTTAAATTGTATTGTGGTTGTAGATATTGATCTTTCTTCCCAGGGACATGATTTAAGAGGAGCTGAAAAAAATTTACAACTCTATCATCAACTATCTGGAAGAGCTGGCAGAACTGGAAAGCCAGCTACAGTTTATTTTCAAACTTATGAAAATAATTCAAAAATGATTTATGAATTAACTAATGAAAATCCAGATATTTTTTTAGATAGAGAGCTAGAGATAAGAAAAAAAAATAAGCTTCCTCCATATCAAAGATTTATTTCTTTAATTTTAACTGGAGAAAATGAAAATAAATTAGAAAAGGAAGCTTTCACTTTTAAAAACTTTATTGAAAATAAAATAGAAGGAAAGATTTTGGGTCCTGTAAATGCACCTTTGTTTAGACTAAAGAAAAAATTTAGAATAAGATTTTTGATAAGGGGTCCAAAATCAATGAAAATGCAGACTTCTTTGGCAAAAATTATACCAAAATTTAAATTTTCTAACGGAATAAAACTTTCAGTTGATGTTGATCCAATAAACTTCAATTAACCCCTTAAAATTAGAGTTTTTTGTAAATCAGTCACTTGAAGAGGTCAGGGTCATATGTTATTTAGGGCGTGATTTTTAAATAATCTTCAACAATATATAGGAACAAAGTTGAGCAAAGATACTGGATTTTCAATTACTTCAGCCGAGAGGTATTCCCTCGCGCTTTTCGAACTGTCTGAGGAAAACAATTTATTAAGCCAGATAGAAGATCAATCTTCATCTGTATTAAATTTAATTAATCAAAGTGAAGATTTTTCTAGTCTAATCAAAGATCCAACTACCAATCAAGAAGATCTTTCAAAAGTGATAAATAAAATTGCAGAAAATAATAAATTTGAAAATTTATTTAAAAACTTTCTAAATTTCTTAATTCAAAAGAGAAGATTCTTTTTTATTGAGCGTATTCTTAAAAGTTTTATTGAAATTTGTTCAAGAAAAAGAGGTGAACTTAAGGCAGAACTAAAGTCTGCAAAAGAATTATCAAGTAATGAAATAACAAAAATTACAGAAGAGTTAACAAAAAATTTTAGCTCAAAAATAAAATTAAACTATAAACATGACGAAAGTTTAATAGGGGGTTTAGTGGTACAAGTTGGAAGTACCATGGTCGATACCTCAATTAAAAATAAATTACAACAAATTGAAAACAGAATGATAGAGGCATAAATGGAAATAAATCCTTCAGAAGTTACAAAAATATTAAAAGAACAAATTAAAAATTTTGGCGATAAAGCAGAAGTTACAGAAGTCGGTCAAGTTTTATCAGTTGGAGATGGTATTGCTAGGATTTATGGATTAGATAATGTTCAAGCTGGTGAAATGGTAGAGTTTGCGGATGGCTCTAAAGGTATGGCTCTTAATCTAGAAAGTGAAAACGTTGGTGTTGTAATTTTTGGTGATGATAGAAATGTTAAAGAAGGTGATGTAGTAAAAAGAACAGGTAATATTGTTGATACCCCAGTTGGAAAAGAATTATTAGGCAGAGTAGTTGATGGTTTAGGAAATCCTATTGATGGTAAAGGACCATTAGACAAAGGTATTAAAAAAAGCAGGGTAGAAGTAAAAGCTCCTGGTATTATTCCTAGACAATCAGTTAGTGAACCAATGCAAACAGGTCTTAAATCAATTGACAGTTTAGTTCCAATTGGAAGAGGACAAAGGGAATTAATTATTGGCGATAGACAAACTGGAAAAACAGCTGTTGCGGTAGATGCAATTATTAATCAAAAAAAAATCAATGAGTCTGGTGATGAAAAACAAAAACTGTATTGTATATACGTTGCAGTTGGACAAAAAAGATCAACGGTCAGACAAATTCAAAAAACGTTGGAAGAAGCGGGTGCAATGGAGTACACAACAATCGTTGCTGCTACAGCATCTGACTCAGCTCCTCTGCAGTTTTTAGCGCCATATACAGGTTGCACCATGGGTGAATATTTCAGAGATAATGGAATGCACGCATTAATAATTTATGATGATTTGTCTAAACAAGCGGTTGCTTATAGACAAATGTCTTTATTATTAAGAAGACCTCCAGGACGTGAAGCTTATCCAGGAGATGTGTTTTACCTACATAGCAGATTGCTAGAAAGAGCAGCGAAATTAAGTGATGAACATGGTGGTGGTTCACTTACTGCACTTCCAATAATCGAAACGCAAGGAGGAGATGTATCAGCATTTATTCCAACTAATGTTATTTCAATCACTGATGGTCAAATTTTCCTTGAAACAGAACTATTTAACCAAGGTATAAGACCAGCAATTAACGTAGGTTTATCAGTATCTAGGGTTGGATCATCTGCTCAAACTAAAGCGATGAAAAAAGTTTCTGGTTCAATGAAATTAGAACTTGCACAGTATAGAGAAATGGCAGCATTTGCTCAATTTGGATCTGATCTTGATGCATCTACACAGCAACTTTTGAATAGAGGTTCAAAATTAACTGAACTTTTAAAACAAAAACAATATTCTCCTATGACCGTTGCAGAACAAGTTATATCAGTATTCTGTGGAGTAAAAGGTTATCTAGATGATATTGATTTAAAAGATGTTGCTGAATTTGAGAGCAAGATTATTGAAAAATGTAAATCAGATAAGCCTGAAATTATCGAGTCAATTTTAAGTTCAGGAAAACTTGAGGAAGATAAAGAAAAATTACTTGTTGAGGTAATTACTCAATTAAAAGGAAATTTTAAATCTTAATAATTTATGGCAAGTTTAGACGACCTAAAAAAAAGAATAGCTAGTGTAAAGTCTACACAAAAAATTACTAAAGCTATGAAAATGGTTGCAGCAGCTAAATTAAGAAGAGCTCAAGAAAGCGCTGAGAAGGGAAGGCCTTATTCTGAAAAAATGAATAATGTTATTTTAAATTTATCAAATGGTATATCTGATAAAGAAAATGCGCCAAAGTTATTATCAGGTACTGGTCAGGAAAAAACTCACCTTTGTGTGGTGATGACTTCTGATAGAGGTTTATGTGGCGGATTTAATTCTAATATTATTAAAAAAGCTAAAAGTTATTTTGCAGAAATTTTAGATGAAGGTAAGGAACTTAAAATTATTACAGTAGGTTCAAAGGGAAATGATCAATTAAAGAGAGTTTATGGTGATAAAATAATTGAAAATATTTCTTTTAAAGAATCTAAAAATGCAAATTATTTCGATGCTGACAAAGTTGGGAAAATGGTAATTGAAAAATTCGAAGCAGGTGAATTTGATGTTTGTACAATCTTTTATAATCAATTTAAAAATGTAATCACTCAAATTCCTCAAGCACAGCAAATTATCCCTTTAAATAATGAGGGTGAAGAAAGTAGTTCAGAAGAAAGTTACGAATTTGAACCAGATGAAGATGAAATTTTAAGCAATTTATTGCCAAAAAATATTTCTACGCAAATATTTAAAGCAATGTTAGAGAATTCAGCTAGCGAGCAAGGGTCTAGAATGAGTGCAATGGATAATGCAACCCGAAACGCAGGTGAAATGGTTGACAAACTTACTATCGAATATAATAGAAGTCGTCAGGCAGCAATTACAAAAGAACTAATAGAAATCATATCAGGAGCAGAAAGTTTATAATTATGAGCAAAGGAATAATTACACAAGTTATTGGAGCGGTAGTAGACGTAAAATTTGATGGTGAACTACCAGAAATTTTAACAGCATTGGAATGTAAAAACGGTAATAACAGATTAGTTTTAGAGGTAGCACAACACTTAGGTGAAACTACTGTTAGAACAATTGCTATGGATGCTACTGAAGGACTAAAAAGAGGTGATGAAGTTACCAACACAAATGCTCCTATTCAAGTTCCAGTTGGGCCTGAAACTCTTGGAAGAATTATTAATGTAATTGGTGAACCAATTGATGAAAGAGGTGAGGTTAAAACTAAAGAAAGCTGGCCAATTCATAGAGCTGCACCTGAATTTAATGACCAATCAACAGAAACTGAAATACTTGTAACAGGTATTAAAGTAATTGATTTGCTTGCACCTTATGCAAAAGGTGGAAAGATTGGATTATTTGGTGGAGCAGGAGTAGGAAAAACAGTTTTAATTATGGAATTAATTAATAACGTTGCAAAAGCTCATGGTGGTTTTTCAGTTTTTGCAGGAGTTGGAGAGAGAACTAGAGAAGGAAATGATCTTTATCATGAAATGATAGAATCTGGAGTAATTAAAAAAGAAGGAGCTGGTTCAAAAGCTGCTTTAGTTTATGGACAGATGAATGAACCTCCTGGAGCAAGAGCAAGAGTTGCACTTACAGGTTTAACTGTAGCTGAATACTTTAGAGATCAGGAAGGTCAGGACGTGCTTTTCTTCGTAGATAATATTTTTAGATTTACACAGGCAGGATCAGAGGTTTCAGCTTTGTTAGGTAGAATTCCATCTGCTGTTGGATATCAACCAACATTAGCTACTGACATGGGTAACTTACAAGAAAGAATTACGACTACAAATAAAGGGTCAATTACATCTGTACAAGCTATTTATGTACCTGCTGATGACTTAACAGATCCTGCACCAGCGACATCGTTTGCTCACTTAGATGCAACGACTGTACTTTCAAGACAAATTGCAGAAATTGGTATTTATCCTGCAGTAGATCCACTTGATTCTACATCAAGAATTTTGGATCCAAGAATTGTTGGCGATGAGCATTATAGAGTAGCAAGAGATGTTCAAAGAATACTACAATCATATAAATCACTACAAGATATTATAGCTATTCTTGGTATGGACGAGTTATCTGAAGAAGATAAACTAGTTGTAGCAAGAGCAAGAAAAATCCAGAGATTTTTATCTCAACCATTCTTTGTTGCAGAAGTATTTACTGGTTCTCCAGGAAAACTTGTTGATCTTGACTCAACTATCAAAGGCTTTGATGCAATCTGTAAAGGTGAGTATGATCACTTGCCTGAAGCTGCTTTTTATATGGTTGGAACAATTGAAGAAGCTATAGAAAAAGCTAAAAAAATGGAACAAGAAGCTGCTGCTTAATGAGTGAAGAGTTTAAAGTTGAAATAGTAAATCCTGAAAAATCTTTTTTAGTAAAAGATGATGTTTCAGAAGTTGTGGTCCCTGCTTTTGAAGGAGAGATGGGAATATTGAAGGATCATATTTCTATTATTTCCTTTTTGAAACCTGGGATAATTAAGATTTTATCAAAATCAGGTGATGAAAATTACTATGTTGAAGATGGTATTGTTGAGTTCAAAAATAACAATCTATCTATTTTAACAAGTACAATTTTTAATCTTGCTGATATGGATAAATCAAAACAACAAGATTTACTTAAACAAGCAGAAGAAGAGGCTAATAAAACTGATATAAATGATCAATCTAAGTATTTAGCAGATCAAAAAGTTGAAGTTTTAAAAACTCTAAATTAATTTTTTTACTTTTTCTTTCAGTTCTTTGTAAACATGATGTTTAAAATCAACCACTACATCAGTAATTAAATCTAAGTCAATCCACTTCCAGTCTAAAAACTCTGGATTAGATGTGTTTATATTTATTTCATTATCATTTCCAATAAATCGCATTAAAAACCATTTTTGCTTTTGACCTTTGTACTTGCCTTTCCAAATGATACCTAATAATCTATCAGGTAAATCATAGGTTAATGTACCATCTAACTCTTTAATAAGTTCTACGCTTTTGATGCTAGTTTCTTCCTTTAGTTCTCTAAATGCAGCTTTTAAATTATCTTCTCCCTCATCAACACCACCTTGAGGCATTTGCCAAAAATTTTTGGGATTATCAATTCTTTTTGCAACGAATACTTTATTTTGGTTATTCAATAACACTATTCCGACCCCACTTCTCAGTGGCAAATCTTTAAAATTTTTATTCATATTATCCGTTAAGTAACTTAATAGCGTAGTTTAATTGATTATCAGTATCAGTTTTTATTCTAAAATCATCACCTTCTTCATTTACTTCTATATCTGGTCTAACACCTACTTCAGAAATAGATTTTCCAGAGGGAAGATAGTATTTTGCAACAGTTAATCTGATAGCCCCACGATTTTTTAGAGGAATAATTGATTGGACCGAACCTTTACCAAAGCTATTTTCACCAACGATGATTGCTCTTTTGTGATCCTTTAAAGCTCCAGCAACAATTTCAGATGCAGATGCTGAACCATAGTTAATTAAAACCAATAGTGTTTTTCCATCGGTAATATCTCCTTTTTTTGCAAACCATTTTCTATTTTCAGATTTTTTTCTGCTTTTTGTCGAAACTATCTCTCCATTTTCCAGAAAAAAATCTGATATCTTTATTGCTTGAGATAAAAGACCTCCAGGATTATTTCTTAAATCTAAAATAAATGAATTTAAGTTTTTATCTTTTTTAAGTTTTTTAATTTGCTTTTCTATTTGATCACTACTGTTGTCGTTAAATGAAGTAAGCCTGATGTATCCAATATTTTCATCTATAATTTCAGATTTTACAGATTGAACCTGAATAACTTCTCTTATGATATTAAATGTTAACGCTTTTTTTTCACCTCTTCGTCTTACTGTTAATTCTATTCCAGAACCGACAGGTCCTCTCATTAAATCAACAGCCTCACTTAATGATTTTCCTTGAACCTGAACATCATTTATTTTGACTATGTAATCACCAGCTTTTAATCCAGCTCTGGATGCAGGTGTATCATCTATTGGTGAAATTACTTTTACCACACCAGCCTCCATGCTAACTTCAATTCCTAATCCACCAAACTCACCACTTGTCTCAGTTTGCATTTCCTCAAAAATTTTAGGAGACATGTATGCTGAATATGGATCGAGTGATTGTAAAAGACCATTAATCGCAGAGTCCATGCTTTCAGATTGATCTATCTCATCAACATATTCTTTATTAATTTTTTCTAAAACTTCACCGAAAAGATCAATTTTTTTATAAATATCAATTTCGGCTGAAATAACTGTTTTATTCAAGCATAAAATAGTGAAAAAAAATAATAATAAAAATTTAAATTTTTTCATATCATCACTTTTTCTTTTGGAATTAGCTCTGACCAAATTTTCTCTAATTCATAAAATTTTCTTTTTTCTGGGTGAAAAATATGAACAATCAAATCAATTCCATCAACAAGTTTCCATTCTCCACTTTCTTTACCTTCAATTTTAGAATCCTTAAAACCATTATTTTTAAGTTTTTCTAAAACTTGTTCTGACAAGGATTGGATATGTCTAGATGAAGTTCCACTTGCTATAATCATGTAATCAGCCATAGAACTTTTGTCTTTAAGATCAATAGTTACAATGTCTTGTGCTTTATTGAGATCTAGTGTGTTAATTACAATTTCTTTTAAGTCTGAAATTTTGTCCATTAATTGATTTTAGATTATCAAATTTTTCTTAATTGAGAAGATGAAATGTTGACTTTATTAAACTCAATAAACTCTAGATTGGCCTTGCTAAGTTGCTTAAATGTCTTTGATTTTAAAGAATTTTTTTTATACCCATGTCGGTCAAAAACTAAAATATTACATTTTTGTGAGATTAATTTAGATTTATACCATTTATGAAAATTAATAAGGTTGTCGGCACCCATTAAAAAATAAATTTCAATGCTTTTATCTTTTTTTAAATGATTGATTAAATTTATAGTTTTATTTGATTGAATAAATTTTTCATAAAATTTAACCTTAATAAATGAATTTGCACCAATTATTTTTTTACAAAATTTAATTCTGTCACCAACAGATGTCTTACTCTCTGTTTTAAATGGATTTTTTTTTGTAATTGCCCAAATAACTTTTTTGAGTTTGAATCTTTTTTTTGCTTCCTTAGAAATTGCCAAATGTCCTTTATGAGCAGGATCAAACGATCCACCTAATACACCAATTTTTGTTTTTGTGTTATTCAATTTAATTTCTTATTTTACCATTACTAGTGATTTCATATTTATATGAAATCAATTGATTTAAACCTACAGGACCTCTTGGTGGTAGTGTATTAGTAGAAATTCCAACTTCTCCACCAAATCCAAATTCACCGCCATCAGCAAATTGAGTTGAGGTATTGTGCATTGCAATTGAGCTTTTAACATTTTTTAAGAAATATTTTGCTGTTTTTTTATTTTTTGTAATGATGGAGTCAGTGTGCATAGTACCATATTTATTAATATGCTTAATTGCCTCTTCAGAATTTTTAACAATTTTAACAGATACAATTGATGCCAAATATTCAGTTGACCAATCTTTTTCTTTTGCAGGATATACTTGACCTTTGTAATAACTCTTCAAAATCTTATCACCAAATATTTTACAACCATTATTTTCAAGTGCCTGCAAAATAGGATTACTAAATTTTTTGACTATATTTTTGTGAATAAGAATAGTTTCGGTCGCACCACAAATACTTGTATTTCTTAATTTAGCATTATAGACAACTTCTTTAGCCATTTTTAACTCTGCATCTTTATCTATATAAGTATGACAAAGTCCCTCTAAGTGCCCAATTATAGGTATTTTGGATAATTCTAAAACTTTTTTAACTAAATTTTTTCCACCACGAGGTATGATGACATCGATATATTTTTTCATTTTAGAAAGCATTATATCTACGATTTTTCTTTGTTTTGAATCGATAAATTGAATAAAGTTTTCATCAACCTTATTTTTTTTAAGTGCTTTTCTAAACAACTTAGCTAGAGCTTTATTTGAATTTATGGCCTCAGAGCCTCCTTTCAAAATCACTACATTTCCAGATTTAAAACAAAGACTAGCAACATCTGAAGTTACATTTGGTCTACTTTCATAAATAACACCAATAACTCCAATTGGTATTGATACTCTTTTTATGTTCAAACCATTTGGTCTTTTCCATTTGTCTAAAGTGTTGTCTATAGGATCCCTTAATTTAGCTATTTTTAAAATAGAATTTATAATTCCATTCAATTTATTTCCATTTAAATGAAGTCTTTTGATTAAGTTCTCTTTTAATCCTCTTTTTCTTGCGTAATTAATATCTTTTGAATTTTGATTAATAATAAATTTTTTTTCATTCTTAATTAATTTCGCGTAATCATTTAAGACCTTATTTTTTACTTTAGTTGTAACTTTATACTGACTAGCTTTGCGAGCTTTTCTTCCAATTAAATTCATATATTTAATCATTTAAATTTCCACCATATCATCTTTATGAATAACTTCTGATTTTGCAACATAGCCTAATAATTTTTCAATTTCATTCGAGTGATGACCCATAATTTTATTCACCTCATCAGAAGTAAAGGAACTTAACCCTCTAGCACATTCGTTATTTTTTTTATCTAATACTTTAATATGATCACCTTTGTTAAATCTTCCTGAAACTTTTTTAATTCCTGCTGCTAACAAACTTTTTCCAGATTTTAATGCCTTTTTAGCACCATCATCAATTATTAATGCTCCTTTAGGTGCTACAGAACTTATTATCCATTTTTTTCTAGCATCTAACTTTGAAATTTTTGGACTAAACCAGGTGCAGTTATTTTTTTCAATTATTTTTGAGATAGGATTTGAATATAGTCCATTTGCAATAACCATACTAGTACCAGCAAGCTGACATATTTTTGCTGCTTCAATTTTTGTATGCATACCACCACTTCCATATTCATTTACGCCTTTAATATAAATTTTTTTTAGATCTTTATTTAGTTCATCAATTTTCTTTATTAATTTAGCATCCTTAAAAATTTTAGGATTTTTTGTATACAAACCATCAACATCAGATAATAAAATTAAGGTATCTGCGTTTGTAATTTGTGCAACCCTAGATGCCAATCTATCATTATCTCCATATTTTATTTCACTCGTTGCAATAGTATCATTTTCATTGACCACAGGAATAAAACCAAGTTCAAAAAGATTATCAAAAGTTCGTTTTGCATTGAGAGATCTTCTTCTTTCCTCAGTATCTTCTAATGTAAGCAAAATCTGAGAAATATTTAATTTATATTTTGCGAAAGTTTGAGAAAATAAATTCATCAGCTCTATTTGACCAATAGAAGCAATAGCTTGACTCTTATCTAATTTGATATTTTTTTTGTTATAATTCATTTTCTTGCAACCCAAAGCTATAGCGCCAGAGCTAACAATAACTACTTTTTGATTTTTATTTCTTAAATTTTTAATATCTTTTGCAAAACTAGATAACCATTGTCTCCTAATTTTTTTATTTTGATCAACTAGAAGAGATGATCCAATTTTGACAACAATTATTTTGGAGTTTTTAAGATACATAAGACAAAAGTTTTGCTTTAATTTTTGATATAGATTCTTTTTCCAGAGTTGTCATTGTCATAATCTCACAATTTTTACCTTTTGAAAAATGATCTATAACTTCATTTGCTGTTTCTTCATCAATTAAATCAATTTTATTAAGCACAATTAGTTCTTTTTTTTCTAATAACTTTGCACTGTAGCTTTTTAATTCATTTTTCACCTGATTATAAGACTCATTCAGATCTAAGTTGGTAACATCGATTAAGTGTAGTAAAGACTTACATCTCTCTATATGTTTTAAAAACTGTATTCCTAAGCCAATACCTTCATGAGCTCCTTCAACTAATCCTGGAATATCTGCAATGGTAATTTCTTTATCATCGTAAGAAGCCACGCCAAGGTTTGGATTAATAGTTGTGAATTTGTAATTTGCAATTTTTGGATTTGCGTTTGTTAATGCTGCTAACAAACTTGATTTTCCTGCATTTGGTAATCCAATAATGCCGATATCAGCAATTGTTTTTAATTGAAGCCATATTGTAAATTCTTCTCCAATAGTGCCTTTAGTAAATTTTCTTGGAGCTCTATTTGTAGAGCTTTTAAATCTTGTGTTTCCTAAACCTCCTTTTCCCCCAGCAGCTGCAACATATTCTTCACCCTTTTTATTAAAATCGAAAAGAAGAGTTTTGTTATCCTCTTCAAATACCTGTGTACCTAGAGGAACTTTTAAAATTAAATCTTCACCACCTTTTCCTGTTCGATTTTGACCGGAACCGTTTTCCCCACGTTCGGCTTTGTGGTGTTGTTGATATCGATAGTCAATAAGGGTATTTAAATTTTCCTCTGACTTTAAAATAATTGATCCACCTTTTCCACCATCCCCACCATCTGGTCCACCAAACTCAACATACTTCTCTCTTCTAAAACTAGGAGATCCATCTCCACCGTTACCAGCTTTAATATAAATTTTAACTTGATCGAGAAATTTCATAATACAACATCTATTTTAATTGGTTGTACTATTAATTGGGCTTTACAGAAACGAAAGTTCTGTCTGATTTAGATTTTTTGAAAACAACTTTCCCTTTAACGACTGAAAATATTGAATGATCTTTACCCATACCAACATTTTCACCTGGAAAAATCTTAGTTCCTCTTTGTCTAACAATTATGTTTCCAGGAATTACTGTTTCACCACCATACTTTTTTACACCAAGTCTTCTACCAGCACTATCTCGTCCGTTTCGTGATGATCCACCTGCTTTTTTTGTTGCCATAATTTACCTAATAACTATTTGCTTACTGCTTCCTTAACTTCTTCTTTTTTTGAAGTTTTAGAAATTTTTTCAGCTTCTGATAGCACTTTACCATCTTTTGAAAAAATTTTGTTAATTCTTATCATAGAATATTGTTGTCTATGCCCATTTTTTCTTCTTGAATTTTGTCTTCTTCTTTTTTTAAAAATTAAAATAGTTCTATTTTTGCTATTTTTAATTAAATCAGCCTCTACTTTTGCGCCCTCAACATTTGGAGTTCCAATTTCAATTGATTTATCATCACCGTATGCCAAGATTTCATTAAACTCTATTTTAGTCTCAGGTTTAGAGTCTGGTAATTTTTCAATCTTTAGAATTTCTCCAGATTTTACTTTATATTGTTTTCCACCTGTTTTTATTACTGCGTATGACATAGTATGATTTAATTTAAAGTTACCGCAATATAGTTGTAGCTAGCCTTTAGTCAAGCCGAATTAATTAGAAATTATCCTTAAAATCTCTTAATTTTGAAAAGGTTTTAACATCTTTTGCTCTTAAAAATATATTACACTCCAATTCCTCTTTTAAAGTTGAGGGTATCGTAGGAATTCCATTTTCTCTTAATTTTTCTATTTTTTCTATTTTTTTTTGTAAATCTTTGTTTTCGGAATCATATTTTTTGCAAAATTTTGCATTGTTAAAAGTGTATTCATGACCACAATAAATTTTTGTGTCTTTTGGTAATAATTTAATTTTGTTTAAAGACTCAAACATTTCCTCATAAGAACCTTCAAATATTCTTCCACAACCAAGTGAGAAAAGTGTATCTCCAGTAAAAACTATTTTTTCTTTAAAAAAATTAAAACAAATATGGCCTGAAGTATGTCCAGGTATGTGCATAATTTTAGCTTCAAAGTTTTCAGCTTTCCATATTTGATTGTCTTCTAACAATATGTCCATTCCAGGTATTCTTTTTGAGTCTCCTTTAAAACCCACAACAATTGACTCATATTTTTTTTTTAATTCTTGATTTCCTCCGATATGATCATAATGATGATGAGTATTAAGAATATATTTTAATTTTATATTTTTATTTTTTAGGAAATTTATTATTGGTTCAGACTCACTGGGATCTACAACACATGCAAAATTGTTACTTTCGTCTATTATTAAATAGCTATAGTTGTCTTGAAGACATGGTATAATTTCAATACGCATTTTATTTTTCTATCAAAAATATACCTAGATCTGCAAACAAATTTTTAACCCCTAAATTACTCTCATTTATTACTGATGAATTAAGATTGTTTAAAGCGAGTGATTTAAAAATTTTAATATCTTTTGATTTTACAAAGTGAAAAAAATCTTTGATTGTACACATATGTAAATTTGGTGTGTTATACCATTCATCTGGTAATGTTTTTGTAACTGGCATTGTGCCTTTTAATAATAAATGAAATCTTACTTTCCAGTATCCAAAATTAGGAATTGTAACTATTGCTTTTTTTCCAACTCTTAAAAGTTCATCTAAAACTAATTCAGGATTAAGAAAAGCTTGTAGGGTTTGACTTAAAACAACATAATCAAATGATTTGTCTGGAAATTGCTTTAAATCTTTTTCAGCATTTCCTTCAATTACAGTTAAACCTTTTGCAATACATTCTTGTACTTTTTCTTTTGAAATCTCTAATCCTCTTATATTTATGTTTTTATTATCCTTTAAAAATCTCATTAAAGTTCCATCAGCACAACCTACATCTAAGACTTTCTTATCTTTTTCAATTAAATCTGCTATTACCTGAAATTCATTTTTCATAATTAATTTTCTTCGTAAGATTTATCTAAAAAGTTTTTAAATGCACTTAAGAAATCAGGAACGTCTAGTAAAAAAGAGTCGTGACCTTTATCTGACTCAATTTCTACAAATCCAACATCAGCTCCTATTGAGTTTAACGCAATCACAATATCTTTGTTTTCTTGGGTTGGATAAAGCCAATCTGAAGTAAATGAAATTATAAAAAATTTCGCTTTTGTATTTATAAATGCTTGTGAAAGATTACCATTAAATTTCTTAGCTAAATCAAAATAATCCATAGCTCTAGTAATATAAAGATAACTATTTGCATCAAATCTATCTACGAAAACTGAGCCCTGATATCTTAAATAACTCTCTATTTGAAAATCAGCGTCAAATCCAAATTTAAGATCTTCTCTTTCTTGTAACTTTCTTCCAAATTTTTCTTGCAAACCTTTTTTAGATAAATAAGTAATATGAGCTGCCATTCTAGCTACCGCCAATCCTTTTCCAGGATTAGTTTCGTTTGATGTATAATTTCCATCCTTCCAGTTACTATCAGCTGTAATAGCTTGTCTACCTAGTTCGTTAAAAGCAATATTTTGAGCTGAATGACTAGATGTGGTTGCTATCGGTATCACTGTTTTAGATTTATCAGGAAAGTTGCTAATAAACTGAAGGACTTGCATACCTCCCATTGAACCACCAGTTATAGAAAATAGTTTATCAATACCAAAATGATCAAGTAAATTACATTGAGCATTCACCATATCATTAATTGTAATAACTGGAAAATTTGTTCCAAAAATTTTTTGATCAGGATCTTTATGACTTGGTCCGTATGATCCCATACATCCACCAATTACGTTAGAGCAAATAACAAAATATTTATTCGTATCGATAGCCTTATCAGGACCTACTGCATAACTCCACCAACCCTCTTTGTTGGTAATAGGGTTTATTCCAGTTACAAATTGATCTCCTGTTAGAGCATGAAAAACTAATATTGCATTATCTTTTTTTGAATTAAGTGAACCGTAAGTTTCATAGGCTATAGGAAAATCTTTTATGGTCTTTCCACAGTCTAATTTTAGTGGTTTCTTTACAATTAAAGTTTTTATGTTTTTCTCAGTATTCATAGTTTTTGACTGTTTCGAATTGTGAGAAAAAAAACTATTTTAGCGGTTTTTTTTAAGCGCTCGCAATTCAGTTAAATCAGCGCATAATTTTTTTACTAGAACTTATTTATTATGTCAATTTTTTAAAAAATCCTCTTATTCTCTATAAAATTTTGTAATTTTATCTATAAAGAGCACATAAATTAAAAAAAATGATAACTCCAAATTTCAAAAAATTTAAAATTGAGGCTTATAAGCCTGGTAAATCAAAAGTTAAGAAACTTAAGAACGTAATTAAGCTTTCTGCAAATGAGTCTGCTTTAGGTATGAGCCCTAAAGCAAAGAAAATAATATCAAATAAAAATCTGAATTTAGATAAATATCCAGATGGAAAATCTCAAAATTTAAGAAAATCAATATCTAAAGCTTATAAATGTAATTCTGAGAAAATTATTTGTGGAGCTGGTTCAGATGAAGTTATTCAAATGCTCTGTCAGTTGTTTTTGAACCCAAAAGATGAAGTTGTGCTACCAGAGTACAGTTTTTTAATGTACAGAATTTACTCAAAAATTGTAGGTGCAAAAGTTGTATTTGCAAAAGAAATTAATTTTAAAGTTTCAGTAAATGAAATTATAAAAAAAATAACAAAAAAAACTAAAATTGTGTTTATAGCTAACCCAAACAATCCTACAGGAACTTACTTAACGAAAAAAGAAGTTTTAGAATTAAGAAAAAGATTAAATAAAAAAATTTTACTAGTTATAGATGATGCCTATGCAGAATATATGAAAAACAAAGATTACTCATCTGGGTTAGATTTGTTTAAAAATAAAGACAATGTTTTCATCCTTAGAACTTTTTCAAAAATATTTGGATTAGCTTCTCTGAGAGTAGGTTGGGGATATGGGTCAAAAAAAATAGTTGATGCGCTAAATGTTATAAAACCACCATTTAATGTAAATGGTATTGCTCAATTAGCTGCCACCGAGTCACTGAAGGATAAAGCTTTTATGAATAAATCGATTAGACATAACTTATTATATTCTGAAAAAATTAAGAAATTTCTTGAGACATATAATATTTTTTCAAATTCAGTTTCAGCAAATTTTTTGTTACTTAATTTTGAAAAATGCAGATATTCAGCAAAATTTTTATATGAAAAACTTAAAAATAAGGGAATTATTTTAAGATCAACAGAAGATGGTTATCATATAAAGAATAAATTAAGGTTAACTATTGGATCTAAAAAAGAAAACTTAAAATTTATGAGTGTTATTAAGCAAGTATTGAAAAAATGAAAAATATTTTAATTATTGGCTGTGGATTATTAGGTTCATCTTTAGTAAAGCGTATTAGCAAAAAAAAAATAGCAAAAAAAATATTTATTTACGAAAAATCAAAATCAAATATTGCTAAGATAAAAAAATTAAAATTACCTGGAACAATTGTTAAATCATTAAAAGAAGGTACAATTAATTCTGATTTAATTATTTTTTGTACACCAATGAGTGAATACAAAAATATTATTTTAAAAATTAATAAATTTATTCCATCGAAAACATTGATTACAGATATTGGTTCTTCAAAAATTGAAACTTCCAAAATTATAAATAAATTTTTAAAGAAAGGTATTCATTGGATTCAAAGTCACCCGATAGCTGGATCAGAGGTCAGTGGACCAGAGCATGGTAAAGAAAATATGTTTACTGATAGATGGTGCATAATAATAAAAGAAAAAAATATTAAAAAAAATAATATAAATATTCTAATTAAGTTTTGGAAAAAAATTGGAGCAAAAGTAGTTGTTATGAGCGCTGAAAAACATGACAAAATTTTTTCTATTACTAGTCATTTACCACACTTAATTGCATATAATCTGGTGAAATCTGCACAAGATTTTGAGAAAAAACAAAATTATGAGCTAATCAAATATAGTGCTGGTGGATTACGAGATTTTTCTAGGATTGCAGCATCAAATGAAATCATGTGGAGAGATATTTTTTTTAACAATAAAAATAATATTTCAAAAGCGATTGATTTGTTTATTAAAAATTTAAATCAATTTAAAAAAGATATTAATTCAAAAAATAATAAGTCTATCGTAAAGAAACTTATTCAGACTAAAAAAGTAAGGTCAAAAATCATCAAACTGAAACAAGATATAGACAAGCCTGACTTTGGAAGAAATTAATATTTTATTCTAGATACTTTTTTTACCTTTAGCTTGGTAGTTTTTTCAATTCTATTAATTGTTTCTATAATTGGCATAATAATTACTTTTCTTTCTGGACCATAAGCATGAATTAGTTGTTTAGAATTTAAACACATAGCAACATGACCTTTCCAAAAAATAATATCTCCTTTTTTAAATAGTCTTTTCTTTGAATTCTTTTTTGTATATTTGATCTGATCTTTTGTATCTCTTGGATAAAACGAATTATTATAACAATAAAATACTTGCAGTAGGGCTGAACAATCAATACCTTTAAATGTTTTTCCACCCCAAACATATTTTACATTTAAAAATTTTTTAAATATTTTTGTAAAATTATTTTCTTTATGGTTTATTTTTTTAATATCTGCTTTTTTAATCCATTTATTTTTTTCAATTTTTACGTAATTTTTATTTTGCTCAAATACAGACAATTTGGATGCAAGTGGAAGCCAACTGCTAGTTCCAATTCCAGGTTTTTTATAAATCTTTGTTTTTAGTGAACTGACTTTATAATTGGGGCTAAATTTTTCTATATATTTTGAATTTTTTATAAACCCCTTATAATTATCAAATAAAGTTTTAATTTTTATCCAATTTTTGTTTTTTGCTAATATTTTGAATTTTTCACCATATAAAATTTGCGAAGTTACCTCAGATCTTTTCGAAGGATTTTTATAAATATTCGAAAAATTACCTATGAAATAAAAATTATTTTGCACCAATTTTAATTTTGTTTTTAATTAACCACAAACAAATTAATGATGGTATCACCATTATAGTCGTTAAAACAAAAAATGTTCCCCAATCTCCGTTTAACCAGTCAACTAGA
This sequence comes from uncultured Pelagibacteraceae bacterium, assembly GCA_902559075.1. Taxonomy (GTDB): domain Bacteria; phylum Pseudomonadota; class Alphaproteobacteria; order Pelagibacterales; family Pelagibacteraceae; genus Pelagibacter. Next base: position 38,209 of record CACEGO010000004.1, read on the forward strand.
GCTCCCGAGGATGAAGCTAAAGTAGTACGACCAGCAGTACCAATTGAAGCAAGCAATGCGTATTGTGTGGCTGTATAAGTTCTATCAACTAGTAATGATATAAATGCAACAAATGCTACAGTTGCAAAAGCTGCTGTGATATCATCAGCTATAACCGCAATTGCAAATAAAATTTCTGATTTTCCAGTCCATGCTAAAACTGCAAATAAAAGATTGGTTATAGCCATTAACCCACCCGCAAAGAACATAGTTTTAATTGTTCCAGCTCTCATTGCCATTACCCCACCCAACAAAGTAAATACAACTGTTGTTATCCAGCCAAGACCTTTTGAATAAATTGCAATTTGACCTTTGGAGAAACCAATTTCTTTATAAAAAACAATAGACATTCTTCCCATAAATGCCTCACCTATTTTAAACAAGAAAACAAATCCTAAAATTCCAGCTGCAATAGCAAAACCATTTTTTCTAAAAAAACTAATAATAGGTCCGCCTATAGTTCCTGTAATATATGCGATAAAGTTTGTAATAATATTGCTAGATCCAAGTTTTCCTTCAATTAATTTATCTGTTTCTCTCTGTTTTGCTTGTCTGTTTGTCTCTATAGGTTCATGAACAAACATTAATCCAATATTCATTAAAATTATTAAAATACCTAAAATTAAAAAAGTAGCTTGCCAATAGTCAGCAATACCTAGGTTTTCAAAAAATTCTGCTGTGAATAAAGCAACAACTCCACCTAATTTATAACCGGTCCACCAGCCAACAACAGCCATAGCTGCACCAGCAGCCATTGATTTTCCCTCATTTTCATTTATCTGTTCAATTCTTAATGCATCCACGGTTATATCTTGGGTCGCAGACGCAATGGCAATAATTAAGCCTACAGTAATTAATAAAGCCAAATTTTCTGTTGGATTAATCACACTCCAAACAACAAGACTTAACAAAATAATTAATTGCATCAAAACAATCCAGCCTCTTCTGTGACCTAATTTTTTAGTTAGTATTGGAATTTGAATTCTATCTATAATTGGCGCCCACAAATAATTAAAAGCGTATACGCCAAAAATTAAACCTGCCCATCCAATTGTTGATCTGCTAAGACCCTCTTCTTTAAGCCAAAGACTTAAGCTGCTTGCAATTAATACCCAAGGAAACCCGCTAATTGAACCTAACAAAAGAATTCTTACCATTCGAATATCTTTGTAAACTGATAAAGAGTCTAACCAGGATTGTTTTTTAATTTCTGACATAATTAATTTCTCCAAAAAGATGGTAAAAACAATACTAATATTGCAAAGAGCTCGAGTCTACCCAAAATCATTCCGACAGTTAAAATCCATTTCGAAATATCTGGAAGAGATGAAAAATCACCATTAGGGCCAATTATTGGACCCAATCCTGGTCCAACGTTAGAAATTGATGTGGCTGCTCCAGAAATTGCAGTAATAAAATCAAGTCCAGTTAGCGAAAGCAAAGCAGTTAAAATAAAAAAAATAACAAAGTAAAAATATATAAATGAAATAATTGAGGCAATAAACTTTTCATCCACAGAATTTTTATCATATTTTATGACAAATACTCCTTTGGGATAAATAATTTTTTTTAGTTGATTTAATATAAATAAATATAAAATTTGAATTCTAAAAATTTTTACACCACATGTAGTTGAACCAGCACACCCTCCGATAAACATCAATGCAAGAAATATAGTAATAGGAAAACTTCCCCATCCATCAAATTCAGCATTTACATAACCCGTTCCTGTTAATATTGAAATAGTATTAAAAAAAACGGTTCTTAAACTAAAATTCTCGCTACTATTAAAAAATAAATAAATTGATAATATAATAATGCTTATAATTATTATTTTAATAAAAGTTCTAATTTGAATATCATTTAAAAATATTTTTTTATTTCCATTTATAAATTTAATGTATGCAATAAAGGGTATACTTCCCAAGATTATAAAAATCATTGAAGATATTTCTATGGGTACACTATCAAAATATCCGATTGATTGATTATAGTTAGAAAATCCTCCAGTTGCTATTGTAGTCATAGAATGAGTTAAGCTATCAAACTTTCCCATACCAAAAATCCAATATGAGAACGCACAAAGGACCGTTAAACCTGAATAAATATAAATAAGTCTTAAAGCTATTTCTTTTGATTTTGGAAGAATTTTTTCTGATGAGTCGTTGCTAGAAATTTTAAATAATTGCATACCCCCAACGTTCATTATAGGCATTAGAGTAATTGCCATTACTATTATACCAATACCGCCTAGCCATTGAAGTATTGCTCTCCATAAGAGTATTCCTTTTGGTGCATTTTCTAAGTCAGAGATAATTGTAGATCCAGTTGTTGTTATTCCTGACATACTCTCAAAAAAAGCGTCCGTGATTGAAAGTTCCATAGTAGAAAATATGAATGGTAAAGATCCAAAAATAGCAATACTTAACCATGACAAAGCGGTTAATAAAAAAGCTTGTTGTAGGTTCAATTTTTTATCGTGATCTAGATTTGATAAAAAAAATAAAAAGCCAAAAATAATAGTTGCAATAGATGCACCAAAAAATGATGAATCTATTTCAGAGTAAGCAAATTGTGCAATTATAGGTATGAACATTGAAACCCCTAAGATTATTTGTAAAATTCCTAGTGTAAAAAAAACAGTTTTATAATTAGACATTTTGAAAGAACATTATTTTATGGTAAATAAATTTCAACTCTATAAGAATTAATAAAATCGCTAATTTAAGATTTTATAGATGATATATTCGTGATTAAAAAAGAAATTTTAGACAAAACAAGTGCTTGGCCTTTCGTTGAAGCAAAAAAAATGCTTCGTGAAAGAAAATCATTCATTGATAAAAAAGGTAAAATTACTCTTCAAACTGGATATGGTCCCAGTGGACTTCCTCATATCGGAACCTTCGGTGAAGTTGCTAGAACTTCAATGATGGTTAATGCACTAAAGCAACTTACAGATATACCAGCAGAAATAATTACTTTTTCCGATGATATGGATGGTTTAAGAAAAGTTCCAGATAATGTACCAAACCAGGAATTGCTAAATAAAAATCTACACAAACCATTAACACAAGTTCCAGACCCATTTGAGAAATTTACTAGTTTTGGAGAACATAATAATGAAATGTTAAAAAATTTTTTAAATAGTTTTAATTTTAAATATAGCTTTAAAAGCTCAACAACTTTATACAAGAGTGGTTTTTTCAATCCAACTTTAAAAATTATTTTAGAAAATTATGATGGTATAATGAATATTATACTTCCAACTTTAGGAAAAGAACGTCAACTAACCTACTGCCCCTTTTTGCCTATTTGTCCAGATACTGGTCATGTTCTCGAAATACCAGTTATAGAAATTGATAAAAAAAATTCTAAAATAATTTTTGATAATAAGGGTAAAAAATTAGAATCTAGTATTTTGGATGGAAATTGTAAATTACAATGGAAAGTTGATTGGGCGATGAGATGGTATGCTTTAGATATAGATTTTGAAATGTATGGAAAAGACCTTATTGAAAGTGCGATTTTATCGACTAAAATTATAAATTTAATTGGAAAAAAACATCCATCTGGATTTGCTTATGAGTTATTTCTTGATGAAAAGGGTGAAAAAATTTCTAAATCCAAAGGAAACGGTATTACTATCGATCAGTGGTTAAAATATGCCTCACCTGAAAGTTTATCCTTATATATGTATCAAAATCCAAAGAGAGCAAAAAAACTCTACAAAGAAATAGTACCAAAAGCCGTAGATGAATATCTTGATAATATTGAAAAATCTAAAAAACAAACAGAGCAACAATTAGTAATGAATCCCGTATGGCACGTTCATAATGGAGATATTCCAAAGGAAGAAATGATTATGACTTTTTCTATGTTGCTGAATTTAGTTGAAACAAGTAATGCAGATAACAAAGATTTATTATGGAAGTTTGTTAAAAAATATAAATCTAAAATTCATGAAAAAAACTTTCCAATTTTTGATGGATTAGTTGGTTATGCAATTAAATATTTTAATGATGTTATCAAGGCTCAAAAAAAATATAAAAATCCATCAGAAAATGAAAAATTAGCTCTACAAGCTTTAGTTAAAACTTTAGAACAATGTAATGATCAAATGTCACCAGAGGATATACAGACATTAATTTATTCAACAGGAAAAGAGAATGGTTATGCAGAAAACCTTAGAGATTGGTTTAAATTAATTTATCAAGTGGTATTTGGTGATGAAAATGGACCGAGAATGGGTTTTTTTATAAGTTTTTTCGGTATTAACGAAACGAAAGAGTTGATAATTAGTAAATTGAAATAATGTATTCAAATTTAAGATCTCTAATATTTAAAATAGATCCTGAAAGAGCACATTTTTTAGCAATTCAATCTCTTAAACTTAATTTAGTTTCAAATATATTTGATGAAAACAAAAATGATCCTATATTAAAAACAAAACTATTTAATAAAGATCTTAATAATCCTATAGGTATTGCGGCAGGTTTTGATAAGAATGCAGAGGTGTATAATCCCTTATTTAAATTGGGTTTTGGATTTGTTGAGGTAGGTACAGTCACTCCGTTAAAACAATACGGAAATGAAAAACCAAGGGTATTTAGACTGGTCGAAGATCAAGCATTAATAAATAGGCTAGGTTTTAATAATCATGGATCAGATACAATATTAAATAGAATAAAATCAAATAAAAAATTAGGTGTGTTAGGTGTTAATGTTGGTCCAAATAAAGATTCTAATGATAGGTTGAATGATTATTTGATTGGATTAGAGAAATTTTCTCAAGTTGCAGACTACATTACAATTAATATTTCTTCACCAAATACTGAAAATCTTAGAAATTTTCATGACGAAAATAAATTAAAAGAATTACTAAAATCTATTTCTGAGAAAAAAAAAAATTTAAAAACAGAAATTCCTATAGCAGTAAAGATTTCGCCAGATATAAATGAAAATCAAATTGAACAAATTTCAGAAATACTGTTGGAAAATAATATAAGTGCAATAATAATTTCAAACACATCTGAGGCCTCTCGAGAAAAACTTCAAAATATACAGAGACATCAAAAAGGTGGTTTGTCTGGAAAACCTATTGAAAAAAAATCAAATCTTTTAATAAGTAAATTCTATAATTTAATTAAAGATAAAATTAAAATCATTGGAGTTGGGGGCGTTGATACTGGTAAAGCAGCTTATGATAAGTTTTCATTAGGAGCAGATTACGTTCAGCTGTATACCGGCATGGTATTTCAAGGACCTAATATTGCTGGTATGATTAAAAAAGACCTAAAAGAATTATTAATAAGAGATGGTGTCAAAAATTATAAAGAAATTGTGGGAAATAAAACTATTTCTTAAATGTATTAAACTTGACGCCTTCACTATCTCGCCTTATATAGGCACTGTTATTATGTCAAAAAAATGTGAACTTACCGGTAAAATTCCTATGAAAGGTCATAATGTTAGTCATGCTAACAACAAGACTAAAAGAAGATTTCTGCCTAATCTTAAAAAGGTAAAATTTACAAGTGAACTTACTGGAAGAAGTTTAAAACTTACAGTAAGTAATTCAGGAGTAAGATCAGTTGATAAAAAAGGTAGTTTTGATGAATTTTTAAAAACTGTAAAAAATAAAAATTTATCTCCTAGATTAAAAAAATTAAAAAAAGTAATTTTAATTAAATCGCCTTATAAAAAGAAACCTATAGCTAAATCAGCTTAATGAACAAATTATTTATCACCTTGTCTATAATGATGGGGGTTGTTGTACTATCTTCCAATTATTTAGTTCAATTCCCAATAAACTATTTTGGATTAAATCAGATTCTAACTTATGGAGCTTTTAGTTACCCAATAGCTTTTTTAATTACAGATTTAGCAAACAGGTCATATGGAAAATTATTGGCAAGGCAAATTGTGTATTTAGGCTTTTTAATAGGAATTATATTTACATTATTATTCTCTACCGATTTTGCAGATTTAATCTCTATTAGAATTGCAATAGGGTCAGGGGCAGCTTTTATTACTGCTCAATTATTAGATATTCAAATTTTTGATCGACTAAGAAAAAAAGAGTGGTTTGTAGCTCCACTTACTTCATCATTAATTGGATCAACAGTTGATACGTTTTTATTTTTCTCAATTTCATTTTATGCAACTGGAGTGCCTTGGATAACTTTGTCCCTAGGAGATTTGGCGGTAAAAATTCTAGTTGCTCTAATTATGTTAATACCATTTAGAATGTTATTGAAAATTATTAAACCAATTAAAGTTTAATATAAAAATTTATAAGACAGAATTTTATAAGCTAATTTTGCAACCAGAAAATTATAAGAATTAAACCCTTTAATCGGAGAAAGCTCATTAATATCTGCACCAACAATTTTTGAGTTCTTTGCTGCAACTCTTATTATATCTAGTGTTTCATCCCACAAAAGTCCTCCTGGTTCAGGTGTACCAGTTGCAGGCATAATACTTGAGTCTAGTCCATCTACATCAAATGTTAGATAAACAGTTTTATTTTTAATCAGTTTTTTAAATTTAGATAAATTCCATTTTTTTTTATCTTTTGCCCAAAAAATATTAATTCTTGAAGAATTCTTTTTTAAAAATGGGATTTCACTTTCCGAGATGTTTCTTATCCCAAATGAAATTAACGAAACATTTTTATAATCCAGACACCTTCTGATTGCTGAAGCATGTGAAAATTTTTCTCCGTTATAACTTTGACGCAGATCAGCATGAGCATCAAAATGTAACAGACAAATGTTTTTATATTTTTTAGTAAAAGGAACAATACATCCGGGTGTTATCGAATGTTCTCCACCAAAAGTCATTGGGAAAAGCTTTTTATCTAAAATCTCTTTATTAATCTTTGAGATTTTATTTAGTGCTTTTTTAATATTTTCATCAATTTTAAACGGTTTTAAAGTTTTAATTCCTATTTTTTTATAAGGTTCACAGTTAAGTTCTTCATCATATAATTCAACTTGATGAGATGCTTTTATAATTTCTTTAGGTCCATTTTTTGTACCTCCCCCATAACTGACAGTTTTTTCTAAACCAAATGGAACAATTACAGCTTTTTCTTTGAAGCTAAATTTATTATCAATTCCTAAAAATCCGTTTTTATTTGAGAGATATTTCAATTTTATTTAAAAATTTTTGTAAAGTTTTTTCTTACTCTATTTTTCCACTCACCTTTATGATAAGCATCACTAGCAATTAATGGTAAAACACTAGTAGCTTCCGCAAATACCATTTGTTCTTTTGTAATATCTACTTTTCCCCATGAACTAGCTTCTTTTAATGTGGAACTACTACAAGCGCCATCACGACTATCAGCAACAGTAATTTGAACTGCGTATTTATGCATGTCTACATCTTTTCCTAATAGTTCAGCGCAAATAACAGTATCTTGAATAAAATTTTTAGGTACACCACCACCAATCATAAATAATCCAGAACCTTTAGATTTGATTTTAATTTCTGTAAGTTCTCTAAATTCCCTAACTGAGTCTATTGTCATATGTTTTTTTGGGTTTTGTTCTTGATGCATAACTAACCCAAATCCTGCACTCGAGTCAGTAAAAGCAGGGCAGAAAATAGGAACATTGTTGTCAAAAGCTGTTTCAATTAAAGAGTCTTTCTTTTTTGAGTTAATTTTTAAATATTTTCCCATTTCATAAATGAACTCTCTTGAGGTATAGCTTCTCGCTTCTAAGTTATTTGCGATTTCACATATGATTTTATCACACATTTGAAGCTCTTCTTCATCTATGTAGGTATCATAAATTCTATCTATATACTTATTCCTTAACTCAGTATCATCTTGAAATTGTGAACCCTGATAATGTTTGAAACCAAGAGCTTCGAAAAAATCCATATCTACTATCGAGGCACCAGTTGCAACAATTGCATCTACCATATTATATTTAACTAAATCTTTATAAACATTCATGCATCCAGCTGCTGAAGTAGAGCCTGCTAAAGTAAGGAAAATTGTACAATCTTTATCTTTAAGCATCTCGTTATAAATATTAGCAGCATTTGCTGTTTCTCTAGAAACAAAAGACATTTTTTCCATTGAGGATATAATTTTTCTAGAGTCGAAAGAAGTTATATCAATGTGTTCAACAGGACTTTTTAAGAAATCTCTTTTACTGTTATGACCTGGGTTTTTTTGACCTGACATTAAGCTACCAAGTTAGCTTTGTTAATGTCTTTATCATACATTGTCATTATTGGATTATCTTCAACCTCGTAAATTTCATTTGAGTAATAACCATTGAACTGGGTTCTAAACGTCAATCCGTATGCCCCAAGTTGACCTAGTTCAATATAATCATTTTCTTTAATATTATTTGGAAGCAAAAAAGGACCCTTCATATAATCCATACTATCACATGTTGGTCCAAAGAAATCAAAAGCAGTTAATTTTTTTGAAATTATTTTGTTAGAATTTTCTTTAATCATTCTAGATGGGAATACAATATTGGGTGTACCCGCATCAAAAAGAGTACCATAGGTACCATCGTTAATATAAAGCTTTTGTTTTTTTCTTAAATTAACCCTTACAAGTGTTGAGCCACTTTCTGCAACTAAAGCTCTGCCAGGCTCACAAATAATTTCAGGAAGTTTTTCAAGTTTTAAATTTTCTAAACTTTTATTTATTTCACTAAAATAACTATCTAATGATTGTGGAATCAAGTCAGGATAGATTGTAGGGAAACCTCCACCTATATTAATATAATTTGGCATAATTTTTGTCTTTTTAATTATATTTCCAATTTCACTAATTCCTTTTGAATAAGAAATAGGATGCATACACTGCGAACCAACGTGAAAACTCAAACCAATCTTTTTTGCATATTGTTTTACAAGTCTTAATAAACCTGATGCTTCAGATGTCAAAGCACCAAATTTTTTTGATAAATCAATTTCTGCATGTTCATTTGAAACAGCAACTCTTACAAATAACTCTAAATCTCTAGCGTTATTTGTGCTTTCAATTATTTTAATCAGTTCATCTTTAGTATCTATTGAAAAAGTTTTTACACCATAATTAAAATATGCCTCTTTTATACTTTCTCTACTTTTAACTGTATGCATATAAGAGCATTTAGCTGTATTACTAAAATTTCTAATATTTTTAATTTCTTCAATCGAAGCAACATCAAATTGCTCAACTCCACTTTCTATGATTGTTTTGATTACTTCAGGATGTGGATTAGTTTTGACTGCATATAAAACTTCACCTGGAAATTTGTTTAAGAAAAATTTAACAGCAGATTTTATGGAATTCTTTCTAATGCAGTAAACTGGTTTTTCAGGTTTCAGCTGATTAATTAATTCTTCAACTGATTTAAATTTTTGCATTTTAAATGCCTCCAAAAAAAATTTAATAAAAAAAAGTCTTTTTTACAAAAACTTTAATATTTTCCGCATATAAAAGTAAGCAGCACTAAAGTAAAGCAAATAATTCAAGCCAGAAATGCTTAAAATTCATATATTGTAATATCTCGAAGAGACCCCATATAAGGTCCATGCCAGAAGAAGCAAAGCTACAGAATCTCAGCGATTTTGAGAATAAGTCATTGTTAATCGTGGATGACGATAATCCTTTCCGTGAGCGTTTAGCAAGAGCGATGGAAAAAAAAGGATTTGAGGTTTTTCAAGCTGAGAGTGTACAAAAGGGAGTTGAATCAGTAAAATCTAAAAAACCTGGTTTTGCTGTTGTAGACTTAAGACTTGGAGATGGTAATGGACTTGAGGTTGTAAAAGAAATTCAGTCTTCAAATAGTGATAGCAGGATTATCATGTTAACTGGTTATGGAAATATTCCAACTGCTGTAGCTGCAATTAAAGAAGGTGCAATAGATTATCTAGCTAAACCTGCTGATGCAGAAGATGTGGAGAAAGCATTGTTGGCAGATCCTTCTAAAAAAGCAGCTCCTCCTGAAAATCCTATGTCTGCAGATAGAGTTAAGTGGGAGCACATACATAGAGTTTTTGAATTATGTAATAGAAATGTTTCAGAGACAGCTAGAAGACTTAAAATGCATAGAAGAACTCTTCAAAGAATTCTTTCTAAAAGATCACCTAGATAAATTTTCTAATTTTAATAATTTGTTTTGTTAAAATAGCCAAAATCATAATTTTACAAATCTCAGCTAATAAAAACGGTTTTGCGCCTAAGGCAAAGATCGGTTTATCCCATCCAATAAGTGTTCCAAGCCAAATTAGACCTAAAATATAGATAGTTGAAGTTGCAATAATTAATTTAAATAAAATAACTATGAAATTATCGCTAATTTTAATTTTTGAGGCCAGGTAACAAGCAGTTAAAAAACCAATTAAATAACCCATAGTTGGTCCAGTAAAATAAATTAATCCAACACCCTTTTCAGGAGAATTTGAAAATACAGGAAGTCCAACAATACCCTCAATTAAATACAGTCCTACAGTAGCTATTCCAATTTTATAACCTAAACTTACTCCAAGAAATAATACAACAAATGTTTGCATAGTCATAGGAACTGGATAAAAAGGAATTTTTATTTTAGCTGATATAGTCAAAGCTATTGAGCCAAGAATCACAACAACCAGAGATTTAATTAATTTAGTTTGGGTAAGATTTTTTGTTAATTCCATAGTTATATAATACTAAAATATAAAAAATAATCTACTTATAACTGTTAAAATAATTAGAAGTAAATTTTTTTATATACAGATTATGTTAGCATTGTAATATTTGATAAAATTTCATGGATAAAATTTCAAAAACAGATCACTTTTATTTTATTGATGGTTCCGGATATATTTTTAGAGCTTATTATGCCTTGCCACCTTTGACGAGAAAAAGTGATGGGTTGCCCACAGGTGCTGTAAGCGGTTTTTGTAGTATGCTGTTTAAATTATTAGAGGACTCGAAGTCTGATCAAAACTTACAGAAACCAACACATTTTGCAGTAATATTTGACTCAGCAAGAAAAACTTTTAGAAATGAAATATATAGCGATTACAAAGCTAATAGGTCAGAGGCACCAGACGATCTAGCTCCTCAATTTGAATATATAAGAAAGTCAGTTTTAGCATTCAATTTACCATCTGTAGATCTTCCTAATTACGAAGCAGATGATTTAATTGCTACTTATGTAGATCAAGTTCTTAAAAAAGGTGCAAAAGTTACAATTGTTTCATCAGATAAAGATTTAATGCAGTTATATAAAAAGGGAGTTCGAATATTTGATCCAATGAAAAATAAATTTATAACTGATGATGATGTAATTAAAAAGTTTGGTGTCGATGCAACAAAAGTAATTGATGTACAATCTCTTGCAGGAGATAGTAGCGATAATGTTCCTGGTGTACCAGGAATAGGTGTGAAAACAGCAGCTGAATTAATTAATAAATATGGAACTTTAGAAAATTTACTAAACTTTGCTCATGAGATTAAACAAAATAAGAGAAGAGAAACTTTATTAGAAAATAAAGATAAAGCCTTAATAAGTAAAAAACTTGTAACATTAGATCACAAGTCTCCAGTAAAGAGAGAATTAACTGAATTTAAATTAAAAAATATTGACAAAGATAAATTGTATAAATTTTTAAGAGAAATGGAATTTAACAGGTTATTGAGTTCTGCTATTTCAGCTTATGGAGAACCTGAATTGATAGGCACAAAGATAGATTCAAAAAATTATGAGAAGCAAACACAAATAAATAACAAAAATTATCATCTAATTACTAGTTTAGATCAAATAGATGAATGGATAGAGGAAGCAGAGGAAGTGGGGGAAGTTGCAGTTGATACAGAAACAACTTCTTTAGATCCTCATCAAGCTGATTTAGTTGGTATTTCACTTTGTTCTAAAATAGGTAAAGCTTGTTATATACCCATTGGTCATAATTCATCAGGCTGCATAGATAAAATAAAAGTAATAAAAAAAATAAAAAAATTATTAGAGGATCCAAGTGTAAAAAAAATTGGTCAAAATATTAAATTCGATTTTATTGTATTTTACAAAAATGGAATAACGCTTAGTTCTATGGAAGATACCATGTTGATGTCTTATGTATTAGATGCTGGAAAAAATAGACACAATATGGATACCTTATCTGAGATACATTTGGGTCATAAGACTATTTCGTTCAAAGATTTAGTGGGCACGGGAAAAAAAGCAATTAACTTTAGTCAGGTAGAATTAGATAAAGCAAAAGATTATGCAGCAGAAGATGCTGACATCACCTTTCGACTGTATAGAAAGTTTTTAAAAAGTTTGAAATCTGAAAAAATGACTAATATTTACGAAACTTTTGAAAAACCATTAATTGAAATTCTTGCATTTATGGAAATAGAAGGTGTTGAAATTGATAGTAAATTTTTAAAATCTTTGTCCTCAAAATTTGAAAAAAAAATAAAAAAATTAGAAAAAGATATTTTTAAAATTTCAAAAAAAGAATTCAATATTGCTTCACCAAAGCAACTAGGAGAAATAATTTATAATAATTTAAAAATTGCAGGATTGAAAAAGACTAAAAAAGGTAGTTTTGCAACAAGTGCAAGTGTTTTAGAGGATTTAGCCTTTAAGGGGCATGAATTTCCAAAATTAATTTTAGATTGGAGACAGGTTTCGAAATTAAAAAATACATACTCTGATGCTTTACCTGAACATGTAAATCAAAGTACAAAAAGGGTGCATACATCCTTTTTACTTGCTGCTACCACAACAGGCAGATTAGCATCTAGTGATCCTAATTTGCAAAATATTCCTATAAAATCTGAGGATGGGAAAGAGATAAGGAAAGCTTTCACTGCTAAAAAAGAATATGTGTTTATTTCAGCAGATTACAATCAAATTGAAATGAGAATTTTAGCTGATTTAGCTGACGTTAAAGAACTTAAAAAAGCTTTTAAAAACAATGAAGACATTCATTCTTTAACTGCCAGCCAAATATTTAATATTGATATAAAAAAAGTTAATCAAGATCACAGAAGAAAGGCTAAAGCTATTAATTTTGGAATAATCTATGGAATATCTCAGTACGGATTAGCAAAACAAATAAATGTGTCTAATTATGAAGCAGAGGAATTTTTAAATTCTTATTTTGCAAAATTTCCTGAAATAAAAGTTTATATGGATAATACAATAAAGTTTTGCAGAAAAAGTGGATACGTAAATAATATATTTGGAAGAAGGTCTCATTTTAGTGGAATTAATGACAAAAATTTTAATGTAAGAAATTTTCAAGAACGTGCAGCAATAAATGCTCCAATTCAAGGATCAGCATCTGAAGTTATGCGATTGGCGATGATTAGATTAGATAAAAAATTATCGGATCAAAAAAATATAAATTCTAAAATGCTTTTACAAATTCATGATGAATTAATTTTTGAGGTTCCAAAAAAAGAGGAAAAAGCGATGCTTAAACTTATTAAAAGTGAAATGACTAGTGTTGCACAAAGTGATTATCACTCTTTTTCAACCCCTTTAACTGTAGATATAAATGTAGGAGATAATTGGGGTATGCTTCATTAAATTTATATCATTGCCCAATTTAGAACAATTTAGTATTTTTAAATAAAGTATGAATAAAGAGACAATAGCTTTAATTGATGACGACAGAAATATTTTAACAAGTTTAAGTATAGCATTAGAGAAAGAGGGATTTAAAGTTCAAACCTACATTGATGGTGAAAGTGCACTAATTGGTTTAACTAGAATGCCTCCTGATTTAGCTGTAATTGATATTAAAATGCCTAAAATGGATGGGGAAGAACTTCTTAAGAAGTTAAGAAAAAAAACTTCAATGCCAGTAATTTTTTTAACATCAAAAGATGATGAAATAGACGAATTGTTAGGTTTAAAATTAGGTGCGGATGATTTTGTAAAAAAATCAGGAGGGTTCTCAATTAAAGTTTTAATTGAACGAATTAGAGTGCAGTTAAGAAAAAGGGACTCAAATAATATTTTAGAAGAAAACAAAAGTTTAATTTCACATGGAAGATTAAAATTAGATCCTTCTCAACTTGAGTGTGAATGGAATGGTCAGCATCTTCCAGATAAATTAACTACAACTGAATTTTTAATTGTTACAGAATTAGCAAAAAGGCCTGGCATTATTAAAGAAAGGGCACAATTAATGGATATTGCTTATAGGGAAGATACAGATATTGAAGATAGAACTATAGATAGTCATGTTAAAAGGATTAGAAAAAAATTTAAAAAAGTAGACCCTGATTTTTCAGCTATTGAAACTAGATATGGTAGTGGATATAGATGGAATGTTAGCTGATGTTTAGTAAATACTTAAAAACTCTTTCTATATTAAAAAAGTTCTTATTTATAAATTTAATAATTTTTACTATTATTGGACTGTTTACTTTTACATATTTAATTAACATAGAGCCAAGTTTATTAAAGAAAAAATCTCAAAATCATAACAATATTATAAATAATACGATTGATAATATTTTAAGATTAGATGTAAAATTTAAAGAAGATGATATTAGAAAGTTTTTATTTTCAACAAGGTTTATATTTCAAAATTTAGATAGAGTTACATTTTTTGATGATCAACTAAACCTTGTTGGTGATACAGATACTTTAGATCTTGATCCAAGATCATTTTCTTCAAGATTAGATAAAATTGAATTTGAAAATTTAAATGAACAAGAGATAGAAAAAAAAAATTGAGGAAAAAAATGTTAAATTAGATAAAAAAAAATTAGTCTCCTTTAGTGCTATATTAGAGAAATATTCAAATTCAGAGAATTTTGGATCTCCATTTACTTTTGCACAAGATAACTTTAGTCAGTTCAAAGTAACAACCTTAAAAAATGTTACAAAAAACGAAATTATAATTGGTTACCTAGCAATAACTGAAAATGCTAACGATATAAAAATCGCGATAAATGAGAGAAAAGCTTTTGTCATAAGAACCGCAATATCAGTTGGTTTTGTAATATTAATATTTTCTTTTGTACTGAGCAGGTATTTTATTAAACCTATACAGAATTTGGTTGGTTACACAATTCGTATAAAAGAAAAGAATCAAAATAAGACTAATATTGAAAATTTAAAAAAAAGAAATGATGAATTAGGTTTACTTTCTAACTCATTAGAGGATATGACTAACGAACTACAAAAAAGAGTAACCCATGCTGAAAATTTTTCTACCGATTTAGTTCACGAAATTAGAAATCCTTTAGCCTCTCTAAAAAGTGCATCTGAGATTTTGCAAGATACTAATGATCCAGATCAAAGATCGAGATTATTAAATATTCTTAGTCATGACGTGCAAAGGATTGAAAGATTAATTACCGATTATTCACAGATGCTAAAGGATGAGGTTGCACTAAGTAAAGAAAAAATGCAAAAAATAAATATTGAACCTATCATTCAATCTGTTGTTGATGACTATAATAATATTCATGAAGTAAAAAAAAGTATTAAAATAAAATATGAAAACGATGGAAAAAATAAATATTTTATAAACGGTATAGAAAATAGAATTGAACAAATAATTGCAAATTTATTGGACAATTCAATTTCATTCAGTAAAAATGAAAGTAGCATTTTTGTTAGTGTGTCTGTTAATTCAGATAAAAAAATTTCATTAAAAATAGTAGATGAGGGAGAGGGTTTTAAAGAAAAAGATACATCTAGAATATTCAATAGATTTTATAGTAATAGACCTGAAAAGTTTGGAGAACATTCAGGACTAGGATTAAATATAGTAAAAAATCTAGTCGATTTACATGACGGAGAAATTGTAGCGTCTAATCGTCCTGATGGTAATGGTGCAATAATAGAAATTAAATTTCCTAGTATTTAAACAATTCTTGATTAATGCTTGCTTAGCTGTATAAAGCTCCACATGGAAGATTTTAAAGTAAAAGACATATCTCAAGCTGAATTTGGTAGAAAAGAAATTTCGATCGCTGAAAGTGAAATGCCAGGTTTGATGGCTTTAAGAGATGAGTATGCTGGTCAGCAACCATTAAAAGGTGCAAGAATTATTGGGTGTCTTCATATGACAATACAAACTGCAGTTTTAATTGAAACTTTAGTTGCACTTGGTGCAGAAGTTCGATGGTCATCTTGTAATATTTTTTCTACTCAAGATCATGCAGCTGCTGCAATTGCAAAAGCAGGTGTTCCAGTTTATGCATGGAAAGGTGAAACAGAGGAAGAATACTTGTGGTGTATTAAACAAACGATTGTTGGTAATCAAGATTGGAAACCAAATATGTTGTTAGATGATGGTGGTGATTTAACAGCTATAATGCATAATGAATATCAGGACTTAATGAAAGATGTTAAGGGCGTTTCAGAGGAGACTACAACAGGGATTAAAGCGCTTAATAAAATGGAAAAAGATAATTCTCTTTTAGTTCCTGCAATTAATGTAAATGATTCAGTTACTAAATCAAAATTTGATAATTTATATGGATGTAGAGAAAGCTTAGTTGATGGCATTAGAAGAGCAACAGATGTAATGATGTCAGGAAAAATTGCTATCGTTGCAGGTTTTGGTGATGTGGGCAAAGGTAGTGCAGCATCTTTGAGACAAAGTGGAGCAAGAGTTTTAGTAACCGAGGCTGATCCAATTTGTGCTCTACAAGCGGCAATGGAAGGTTATGAGGTTGTATTAATGGAGGAAGCAATAGGCAGAGCCGATATAGTTGTAACAGCCACAGGAAATAAAGATATAGTGACTGCAGACCACATGAGAGACATGAAGGATAGAGCAATATTATGTAACATTGGACATTTTGATAATGAAATACAAGTTGAGGCTCTAAGAAATTATAAATGGACAGAGGTAAAACCCCAAGTTCATGAAATAGAACTTCCCAGTGGTAAGAGAATTATACTTTTGGCAGAAGGAAGATTAGTAAATTTGGGATGTGCAACTGGGCATCCAAGCTTTGTTATGAGTGCATCATTTACAAATCAGGTTATAGCTCAGATAGAACTTTGGCATAATCATAAAAATTATGAAAATAAAGTATATGTGTTACCAAAACATTTAGACGAAAAAGTAGCCACACTACATTTGAAAAAAGTTGGAGCAAAACTAACTAAGCTATCAAAAGATCAAGCAGACTATATAAGTGTAAAAACAGAGGGTCCTTTCAAGCCAGATGCCTATCGCTATTAAAGATAGCAAGTTTAATATTACTTCTGAGAAGTCAACTAAAGAATTAGCTCAAAAATTTTCTGAAAATCTTATAGGTGGTGAATTTATTTTTTTATATGGAGAAATGGGTGTTGGCAAAACAACATTTGTAAAATATTTTATAAATGAACTTCAAAAAATAAATAATTTACCACAGACAGAAATAACAAGCCCTACATTTAGCTTGTTAAATGAATACCAGGTAAAGGACATAAGAATAAAGCATTATGATTTATTTAGAATTAATAAAAAAGAAGATACTCAAAATTTAGAAATTTTTGAAAAAAATAATAAATTAATAACTTTTATAGAATGGCCAAAATTAATAGCCGATACACAAAAAATAAAGTCTATTAATTTAACTTTTAGTTATTTAAATGATTTAAATGATAGAAGTGTGAATATAAAAGTATAAATTAAAAAACATTTTTGATGAAAAGACTAGCAAAATTGAAAAAAATTAAAGGTGATGCTTCGTTCAGAGAGTTTTATAGAAACCAAGAAAATAATTCAATTTTAGTTCTTTCAAAGAAAGAAAAGTTAAAAAACCTTTTAATTTATGATGCGATTAATAAAATTTTAACTAAAAATAAAATTCTAGCACCAAAACTATTGAGTGAAAATTATTTAAATAATTATATAGAAATACAAGACTTTGGAGATCAAACTGTATTTGAAATTTTAAAAAATAATAAGCATAATAAATATGCTACTTTTAAGAGGATTATAAAAATTTTAAATAAAATACAATTAATAAAAGATAAAAAAGTAAAAAATTTTAAAAACAAATTGTATAAAGTTCAAGAGTACAAAAAAAAAATTTTGCTTGATGAAACTAAACTTTTTTGTGATTGGTATGTACCAAATATATTACCTGAATTAAAAAGGATTAAATTTAATAAAACGTTTAAATTAGAGATAAAATACTTAGTATCAAAATTGAATTACAAAAATGATACATTTGTCCATAGAGATTTTCATGTCTCAAACTTAATGTACTTTAAAGAAAATATTGCATTAATAGATAGTCAAGATGCATTAATAGGTAATAAAGCTTACGATTTAGCATCTTTAATTGACGATGTAAGATTAAAAACATCTAATGAATTAAAAGAAAAAGTATTTATGTTTTATATTAAAACGAATAAAAAAATTGAGTTAAAAAAATTTAAAAAAGATTTTGAAATATTGTCAATTTTACGAAATTTGAAAATAATTGGTATATTTACGCGTTTAGCCGTCAGAGATAATAAGAAAAAATATATTAAATTGATCCCTTACGCCTGGGAAATGATCAATAATAGAATTAAAAAGCAAAATGAATTTAAAAATTTGATGTTATTATTAAAAATTAATTTTCCTAAATTTATTCGGTAAAGATGTGAGGATAAATACAGCGTTAATCTTATGTGCAGGTTTTGGTAAAAGATTAAATCCAATTACTTCAAACACCCCAAAGCCTTTATTAAAAATTAAAAATGTAAGTATGTTAGAGCGGTGTATTTATTTAATTGAAAAATTAGGTATTCAAAAAATTATTATAAACACTTTTTATTTGAAGGATCAGTTTTCAAACTTTTTTAGTAATAAAAAATTTAATTTATCTATTAAAATAATTGAAGATGGTAAATATATTTTAGATACAGGGGGAGGCATACAAAATATGATTAAAGATTCTAATGAAAATGATTTTTTAATTTTTAATCCAGATACAGTTTGGAATAATAATTATAAAGATGAAATTTTAAAAATGGAAGAAATGTACTTCTCTAAAAAACTAGAAAATATTCTCCTTTTAGTTAATAAAAAATTAAGTTTTGATAAAAAACTAAAAGGAGATTTTAATTTAAAAAATAATTTAATTAACAAAGAATTGGAAAAGGATTTTATTTATATTGGATGTCAAATTATTAACAAAAAATTATTTATTAGAAATAAAATTGAAAATTACTCAATTTTGGAAATTTGGAATAATTTATTAGACCAAAAGAAGTTGTACGGTTATGAAAGTCAAAAAGACTTTTATCATTTAACTGATCTAAATATTTTTAAAAAACTAAAAGATCTTTAGCTCTTTCTTGATCTAGATATTTACAACTCGAAATTTTATTGTTTTCAAATTCAATTAATAGTGGGTTTCCTGTAGGAATTTCAAGTTTAGAAATTTCATTGTTATCTAACCTAAACAAATGTTTGCAAAGAGCTCTTATAGAATTTCCATGAGCTGAAATAAGGATATTTTTATTATTCATATATTCTACCATCTCCTTATTGTAAAATTTAATTACTCTTTCATATGTATCTTTTAATGACTCAGTGTCAGGTATTCTCTCTAAGGGAATTTCTTTGTAAGTTTCAATATTTATTGGATGGTATTGATTTTTTTTATCCAAAGGTTCGGGCCTAAGATCCCAAGAACGCCTAAATTGATGAACTTTTTCTTCCCCAAGTTTTTTTTTTATTTCATCTTTATTTAATCCTGTGAGTGCTCCATAATGTCTTTCATTTAATTCCCAAGCACTCTTTATCTCTTTAAATTGCCCCAATTCTTTTTGTATAATTTGCAAGGTATTTTTTGCTCTTAATTGAAAGGATGAATAATAAAGATCAATCTCAATTTGTTCTTGTTTTATTAATTGACCTGCTTTCTTTGCTTCTAATTTTCCATTTTCAGCTAAATCAACATCAACCCACCCAGTAAATTTATTTTCAAGATTCCATATACTTTGGCCGTGTCTTACTAAAATTAAATAACTCATCTGTTTATCTTTTAGAATAATTTGATAAATAAAACTATAATTAATAATGATTAATTTTTTGATAAAAAAAAGCTTAATTCTTTTTATCATTTTTTTTCTCTCAGCGTGTTCATCAATACCTAAAAATACTGCAAATAGTTGCTCAATATTTAATGAAAGATATTTGTGGTATAAACATGCAAAAAAAACTGAGAAAAAATGGGGAACTCCAATTTATTTACAGCTTGCAATTATAAAGATGGAGTCCAGTTTTGATTGGTTAGCAAAACCACCAAGACAAAAATTATTTAAAATCGTTCCCTATAAGAGACCATCAAGTTCTTTTGGATACTCACAAGCAGTTAAAGGAACATGGAGGCAATATAAAGATGAAACTGGAAATAAATATGCAACAAGAGCAAGATTTAAAGATAGTGTTGATTTTATTGGATGGTACACAAGTAAAACAGAAAAAATTTTAAAAGTTCCAAAAACTGATGCTTTCAAGCAATATATTGCTTATCATGAAGGTTGGGGTAACTACAAAAATTATAAAAATAATAAAAAAGTTATAAATTTAGCAAATAGAGTGGAAAAACAATCAAATATTTATAAGAAACAATTATCAGATTGCAAAAAATCTTTATCAACAAAAAAGTATATAATTTTTTAATTTAATTGTTTTTTTAATTCAATATCAACTGCATCAATACGTTTAGTATTTTTGGCAAGAGCTAGATACATTGTAGGAGTTACATACAAAGTAAAGAAAGTTGAAATAATCATTCCTCCTAAAATTGTAGAACCAACAGCCAGCCTTGAGCCCTCACCAGCGCCTGGACCAATATTCCCAATAACTAATGGAAGCATTGCTATCATTGTACTAAGTGAAGTCATTATGATTGGTCGAATCCTAAGCTGACAAGCTTTGATTATTGCATCTTGAATTTTAACACCTGTTGTTCTTATCTGATTTGTATAGTCTACAATTAAAATACTATTTTTTGTAGATATACCAATAAGTATAATCAATGCTATTTGTGAAAATATATTTACCGAACTGTTTAAAAATAAGATGAACACTAACCCACCAAATACAGCCAGAGGAACAGTTAAAATAATAATAAATGGATGAACAAAAGAATTAAATGTTGCTGCCATCACTAAGTAGGCGGTTAATAAAGCAAGTGCAAAAATTAAATATATTTCATTTGTTGTTTCTTTTAATTCTTCTGATTTTCCTTTCCAGGTTATCTGATTTTGAGGAGCAACTTTCATCATTACATTTTCTAAATATTTAACTGCTTCTGTCAGCGTATATTCCTCTGAAAGGGCTGCTGAGATTGTTACAGCTCTTTGACGATTGTATCTTGGTAATGCTTCAGCAGTCCCTTTTTCCTCAAATTCTACAAGACTTGCTACTGAAACTAATTTTCCTGTTGTTTCAGATCTTACAAATATTTTTGATAAACCATCTTTGTCTCTTCTGTCAGCTAAATATTGTTGTAAGATTATTGGATACTCTCTACCTTCCTTACTAAATGAAGTTACTCTTTTTCCACCATAGAGTGTTTCAAGAGTTCTACCTATATTTTCTGTAGATACACCCAAGTCATTAGCTCGATTTTTATTTGTGATTAATTTAACTTCTGGTTTATTTTTTGTATAATCACTTTCTATTCGAAACATGTTTCTATTTCTTCTTAATTCTCTTAGAACATTATCTTGGATTTCTTCTAGTTCCTCATAGCTTGTTCCGTAAATAACCATTTGTACTGGTTTGTTATAACTTGAGACTCTTATTCCTTGTGGAGATATCGGAAATGCAAAAGTTTCAGGAACAGAAACCACTTGTCCTATAGCTTCCCTCAAAACTGTTTGACTGTTTTTTTCTCTATTCTTCCATTCATCAAGTAAAGCAATGATTATAAAAGAGTTATAAGAAGTTGCGGATCTTCCAAAGCCAGGAACTCTCATTATTAGTCTTTCGTAAGGGCTATCTTCTGCTTGTAATAATCTTAATATTCTTCCTTCAATTATTTGAGCTTTTTCTTGAGTATATTCAAACGAGCTTCCTTCGTCAGTTGATCCAATTATTAAGTAAGATCCTCTATCCTCTATAGGTAACAATTCTTTTTTTGAAAAACTAAAAAGATATGCAGATGATGCGATGATAAGAATTATAAATATAGAAATAGTTTTTTGTCTATTAATCCAATACTTAAGTGAATTAATATAAAATCCAGTAAAAGATTTAAATCCATTATTAAATTTTTTAACTAAAAAATTAATTTTTTCTTTTTTATTTAAAAACTTGCTTCCAAGCATCGGAGATAGAGTTAATGCAACAAATGAGGATACCACAATAGAGAAAGACAATGCTATTGCAGTTTCTTTAAATAATGTTCCAGAAATTCCTTTAATAAAAATTAAAGGCAAGAAAACTGCAATTAAAATCAAAGTAGTTGCAATAATAGCAAATGTTATTTGTTTTGAACCTTTATAAGCAGCAACTAATGGTGTTTCACCATTTTCTATCCTTGTATATATTGCATCAGTCATAATTACAGAGTCATCTGTAATTATCCCTATTGCTAGAATAAAACTTAACAATACAAAAATATTTATAGAAAGATCAAATATATATAATCCAAGAAATGAACCAATTAAACTAACTGGCAGCGCTACTGCTGGTACGATTACTGCTTTAAGATTACCCAAAAAAAGATAAATGATCAAGACAACTAGAACAAAAGCAATGACTAAACTCTTATACACCTCTTCGATTGCAGCACCAATGTAAGTAGCTCTATTAAATGCAATTTCTAATTTTAATCCATCAGGTAAGGATTTATTAAGTTCTTTTATTTTAACCTTAATTTGGTTAGATAGCTCTACTGTGGAAGCCCCACTTTTTGCATAAATTCCAATCCCAACAGTTTTTAAATTCACAGCATTTTTT
The DNA here is from genome assembly GCA_902559075.1 of uncultured Pelagibacteraceae bacterium. Taxonomy (GTDB): domain Bacteria; phylum Pseudomonadota; class Alphaproteobacteria; order Pelagibacterales; family Pelagibacteraceae; genus Pelagibacter. The sequence continues at coordinate 61,141 of CACEGO010000004.1, forward strand.
CTTTGTGCCTTAAATAAAGTTTTTTCTGAGACAGGCCCAAACTCAACATTTGCAACATCTGAAAGAATTATTACTTTGTCTTTATTTTTTCTAAGAGGAAGTTGCTTTATTGTGTCTATGTTTGAATAAGATTTATCAATATTTAAAGTTAAATCTTTATTGTTTGCTTCTAAAGTACCAGCAGGAATATTGAGATTCTCATTTCTTAAAGCTCTTTCCACCTCTTGTATTGTAAGATTATTAGCGGCTAATTTAATAGGGTCTATCCAAACTCTGACACTAAGTTCTCTTAGTCCACCAACTAAAATTCTTCCGACGTTTGGTACACTTGAAAAAGCATCTATAAGATATCTTTCAGCATAATCTCCAAGATCAAGATCACTCCAATTTGGGGATGAAAGTGCTACCCACATAGTTGTTGTGAAACCTGCTGCTTGTTTTAAAATTTGTGGTGGGTTTGATTCGCTTGGTAAATTATCCACAACACGAGCAACTCTTTCTCTAATATCATTAGCCGCGTCGTCTAAGTCAATATCTGTATTAAATTGAATATTAATCCTACTTCTCCCATTTAAAGAACTTGAATCGATATTTTTTATTCCTTCTGCACCACCTATAACATCCTCAAGTTTTTGAGTTATTTCTTCATCAACTATCTCTGCTGATGCAGATTTATAATCTGTTTGTACTTGGACTACAGGGGGTTGAATACCATCAGGGAGTTCTCGAACTGGAAGTTCTGAAAAAACAAATACACCAAATATAATTAAAATTAAAGACATCACCCAGGCTACTACAGGTCGTTTTATACTTACTTCAGTTATATACATTTAACTATTTTTTTTCTTTTTCAGATTTCTTAAAAATATTTTTTAACCAATCAAATTTACCTTTTTTTTCTTCACCTTTTTTTGCTTTCTTTTTTTTACCCCAACTTGAGCCACTTTTTTTTTTCTTAGCTCCTTTTTCAATTGGTCTGATGGTTAAATTTGGTCTAACTTTTTTTGTCCCTTCAGCTACAATTTTATCGCCATTATTCAATCCATTTAAAATTTCCACGAAACCTAAATATCTGTCACCTATAATTACTTTTGTTTTCATTACCTTATTTTTTTCATCAACTTTATAGATAAAAATATTTTCACCTTCGACTAGGGTACTTGTATCAGGTGCACTCAAACCATCCCTTACATTATATTTTATCGAAATTTCTAAAAATGAGCCTGGAAGTATTTCTCCGGCCATATTGTCCATCTTTATTCTAGTAGCTAAAGATCTAGTATCCTCACTTATTCTGCTGGCAAAGGAGTCAACTTTACCTTTATAGATTTTATCTTTGTATCCAGAAAATTTTATATCTACAGGCAAACCAACCTTTATAAATGGAACAAAAATTTCAGGTATATCCACATCACAATATAGTGAACTAGTATCTTCTAGATTAATTAATATTGAGGATTTTGAAACCTCTATATCTTCAGAGAATTCTCTTTTTCCAATAGTTCCATCAAATTGAGCAATAATTTTTCTATTTTTAAGATTAGCTATGATATCCCCTTTTTTTACTTTTCGATTAAAGCTTATTGGTTTTAAAATTTCATATTTTTCAACTTTAAAAGATTGAGTTTGAATTGGGGCCGCAGTTCCAAACGTGCTAATTACGTTTTCAAATACTCTTTCCTGAGTAGTAGTTACTATTATTCCTGGAGGTGGCCTCTTACTAAATTTTTTTTTGAAATGATTTCCAATCATTGTTCTTCCAATGATTACAGTTGCGATTATTAAGAAAAAAATAATAACTATACTTGTTATTTTAGTAGATGTTTTCATATGTTAATACTTTCCATACTCTGACCAAGAGCCATCGTATATTGTGGGCTTATATTTAACATTTATTAGAGAATAAGCTAGTGCCAATACACTTGCAGTTACTCCTGAACCACATGAAAATACTATATTTTTACTGTGTTCAAATTTAAATGAAGCAAATTTTTCTTTGATTTTATCTTTACTTATAAAAGTATTATCTTCATTATTTATTAATTCTGAAAATGGGAGGCAAAAAGAATTTTTTATAGATCCACTTCTAAGACCTTTTCTTGGCTCGGCAACTTTACCTTCAAATCTTTCTCTACTTCTTGCGTCAACAACATTAAAATCTTTCTTATCAATATTTTCTTCTATTTGTTTTTTATTTTTTACAAGTTTTATATTTTCTTTACATGTGTAATTAGAATCTTGAATTATTACTTTTTTATTATTTGTAGGCTTGTTTTCTTTTTTCCATTTTTTTAACCCTCCATCTAGCACATGAACTAGCTTTGGATCATGGCCATAATAAATTAAATTATACCAACATCTACAAGAACTAATTACATCAGAGTTATCATAAACTACTATTCGATCATTATTTTCTATACCCATATTATTCATTATTTTAACCCATGATTTAGTATCTGTTAGCATATGTGGTAGATCTGTATCTAATTTTGAATTTTTGTCTAAATCAAAAAAAATTGCATTTGGTATATGTTCTTGAGTATACTCTTCAAAACCATTTCTTTGAGCTTGAGGCATATGCCATGAGCAATCAATAATTTTTACTTTATCAATATTATTTTCTAACCAGCTGGTATCAACTAAAGACATTTTATCTTTTTTCTAAATATCTTTGATGATATTCCTCAGCTGGACAATAATTTTTAACCAAAGAAACTTTTGTCACAACTTTTCCTGATAATTTTACCTTTTCTTTCTCAATCATTTTTTCAGCAATGCTTTTTTGATTATCATTTAAATAGAATATTTCACTTCTATATTGAGTTCCAAAATCTGGTCCCTGAGAATTTAAGGTTGTAGGGTCGTGTATTTCAAAAAAGAATTCAATAATTTTCTCATAAGATATAATTTTAGGATCAAAATCTAATTTAACCACTTCAGCATGATTTGTTTTACCAGTGCATACTTCTTTATAATTTGTTTCAGAGTTGTGGCCTCCACAATAACCAACTTCTGTTTTTATAACACCATCAAGTTTACTGAACTTAATTTCTGGTCCCCAAAAACATCCCAATCCTAAAATAGCTATTTCCATTGATAATTAACTTAATTAATTTAAAGTTAATCATATGTTGTCAAAAAATCAATTAGGCTTTTTTTATATGTTTATATCCGTTTGTGCGTTTTCACTTATGGATGTGATTGTTAAATGGTCTGATGATTATCCTGTGGGACAAGTATTATTTTTTAGAGGTTTTTTTGGGATCATCCCAATTTTGTTTCTTATTCCAAAAGACAGATATGTTGATTTTTATAAAACAACACGACCTATACTTCATCTCAAAAGATGTTTGGCAGGTTTGATTGCATTAGTAGCTATATTTATTGCGTTAAGAAATTTACCTTTAGCAACAGTTGTAAGTATCTCATTTGCCGCTCCAATATTCACAACCATATTTTCAATTTTTATGTTAAACGAAAAAGTTGGTTATTATCGATGGTTAGCAGTAATAGTTGGGTTTG